>NZ_JBFAWG010000004.1:0-337928 GCF_040680215.1 Streptomyces sp. NPDC052107 | reverse complement strand
CAAGCCGCAAGCCGACCTGCTCGCCAAGCTCGACATCCCCCACCCCAAGCAGGTCCTCGACCTCCAGGCCACATCTCGCTGACCAGCCGAAACGCCACCGCCTAGAGAAACGCCCTCCAGGCGGCCACACCCATGTCCGCCCAGGTCAGAGGCCAGATTCGATCCTCCAGGTCACCGAATTAAGTCGAACCCGGGTCTGCGGGGCACGGCGGACAGGAACAGGCCCAGCCCGTTCAGTTTGTCCAGGGCGTTCACCGCCCGGTCTCCAGCCTGCCGCGCCTGCGCCGCGCATCCCGTAGCGCCACCGCCGTACCGCTCAGGCCCGCCACCAGGACCAGGCCGCCCACGACCACGTAAGTCGCCATGCGGCTGTTCCGCTCCTCCGCGGTCTCGCCGAAGTGCAGGGGCGCGACCGACGGGGCCTCCGCCTTGGACACGCCGCCCTCGGGTTGCGGGGACTGGACGGGGTGCTCCGGATCCACGTCCGACAGCGCCTTCACCGGGTCCACCACGCCCCAGCCCACCAACCGGTCGTGCCCGGGGATCGAGCGTTCCGCGGTCTGTTCGATCTGAGCGACGACCTCCTGGGCCGTCCAGTTGGGGTACTTGGCCTTCAACAGGGCCGCGACGCCCGCCACATAGGGGGCCGAGAAACTCGTGCCGTTGTCCGAGCAGTGTCCGCCGCCCGGGACTGTGGAGATCATGTCGACACCGGGAGCGGCGACTCCCACGAAATATCCCGACTGTGAAAAGGGCGCCCGTTCGTTGTTGCGGTCCGACGCCGCCACCGCCAGGACGCCCTTGTACGACGCCGGGTACGTCACCTTGACGTTGCCACCGAGGCCGTCGTTGCCGGCCGAGGCCACCACCACGACCTTCTGCCCCAAGGCGTAGTCGATGGCGTCCTTCAGCTTCGAGTCCTTCGGGTCGAGCGCGTTGGCCGTGTCCTGGGAGATGTTGATGACGTCCGCGCCGGCGTGGACCGCGTACGTCACCGCCTCGGCAAGCGTCTCGGCCGTGCCGTCGCCCTCGGCGTCGTTCTGCTTGATCGGGATGATCGTCGCGTCCGGGGCCAGGCCGACGAAGCCCGTGCCCTTCATCGGGCGGGCCGCGATGATGCCCGCCACGCGCGTGCCGTGGCCGACCGTGTCCGTGGTGCCGGAGCTGTTGCCGCGATCTATCTGCTCGCCCTTGGAGTTCTTGGGGGGCAGCAGGTTCCTGCCCCTCGATGCCTCCACGGCCTTGGTGAGCTGACGGTTCTTGACGTCGACTCCGGTGTCGATCACGGCCACCCGGACGCCCTTGCCGGTCGACAGCGCCCACAACTCGTCCAGGTTGACGCGCTGCAGCGCCCACGGCCGGCCCGTGTAAGGCTTCGACGGGAACGTGCACTGACCGTCGTCCGCCAGGGCCGGGGCGGCGGGGAGGGCGATCACCGTCGTGGTCGCGGTGAGGACCACCGCGGCGGCCAGGGCCGCCGTTCTGGCCGCGGTGCCCGAGGTCCCGGTCCCGGGCGTCTTTGCGTTCAGCATGATTCCGTTCTCCTCCGCCCCGCCGCTAGGAGCCCTGCGGCTGCCGTGCCGCCGCCTCCGACAGGCGCGGGCCGGTCGGCAGGAACGTCGACCACTCCATGGGGATGGGGGTGGGAGACACCTTCTCGTAGCCGAGATGGGTCTGGGCGATCCTCGCCTCCTGCAGCTCCTCCTTGCGCTTCTCGGCGGAGGTACCGATGCCTTCGTTGCTGCTGTCGCTGTCGCTGTTGGACTGGAGGGCGTAGCGCAGGCCGGTGTCGGTCACCAGGAAGACGCCGCCGACCGAGGTCTCCGTGCCCTGGAACTGGCGGTAGAGCTGACCGGAGCCGGGGGTGACGTAGCCGCTGGAGGAGCCGGTGGGCAGCTGGGCGGGGAAGTCCTTGCCCACCCAGGTCGACAGGGTGGTGCCGCCCTTGGCGCCGACCGAGCGCAGGACGTTGCAGACCGTGTTACGGCCGCTGGTGGCGCTGGAGCCGTCGTTCACCGTCCTCGGCTTGTACGCCGGCCAGCTCTTGCCTCCCTCGAACGTGGTGCTGTCGGCGACCGCGCCGGGGCTGACCTGCTGCGCCTCACCGGCCTGTCCGACGTTGACGAGCTGTCCGCTGTTGAGCAGGAGCGTGGCCGTGAACTCGGAGATACGGGCCACCTTGCCCTGCAGCACGACGTAGTACTGGAGCGTGTGGCCGTCGTACGCCTTGATGACCTCGCCGACCTTGTCGTACTGGTCCGGCAACCCGGCACCGGCCTTCACGCCGGGCGTGCCCTGGATGCGGGGGATCGAGACCGCGTCGCCCTTGTGCAGGGTGGCGAGCCAATCCTGCGAGACGCGCTGCGGGGCGCGGCCCTGGGTGTCGAGGGCCTTGAGCAGTTCCTTGTCGTCCGGGTTCTCAATCTGGTACGCCGTGCCCTGTGCGTCGACGACGTACTGGGTCTTGCCGTCCGGCGCGACGACGTACATCAGGTCGCCACGGGTGAGCCGGTCGGCTCCCTCCGTCCTGGACCATTCCTTCTTCGCGAGGACGAAGGCCGCCTTCTGGATAGCCCGGCCGCCGGCGCCGGGCCGCTCGCACACCGCCCAGCGCTTGGCGGCCGAGGCCTCGTCCGCGGAGGGCAGGCGGTCGGGAGCGTAGGGGATGCCGATGGTGACGCCGTGCGGCGGCTTGCCGCTGTCCAGGATCTTCTCGTCGACGGTGATGACGCTGTCGTTCTCGGGGCTCAGCAGCAGCTTGGCCGAGGCCATGTTGAGGACGGGGTGCAGCTGCACCTGCTTGCCCGTCTTCAGGACGACGTACCGCGTCGTCGACTCGCTGGCGACGATGACGTGTTTCTCCGGGTCGTCCCACCCCTTGGGCGCCGTCGGACTGAACATCCCGATCCCGCCGAACACCGCGAGGACCACGGCGCCGACGACGAGACCGGGCACCAGTGCGCCCAGCGGCTTGGGGGCGCCTTCCTCCGAGCCGGAGGGCGAAGGCTGAAGGAATGCTGCGAGCGTGCGGCGCTTCGCGAAGGTGTAGGCGTTGAGTTCGTGCCGCCGTGATGCCATCTGTGTCCGCTCTCTCCCCGTTGCGGAGCCGTGGGGGACCTGTGAAGATCCGTCCCCCGCCCTCGGTTGCCTCTGATGACTCGTCTGTCAGACCCGCCCCCTACTATGCCTGTTGCGTGGGTGTGCTTGTGGCACGGGTAGGGTGCTCACGGCTTGAAGGGACCGGAGCTCAAAGGGTTTCCGGGTGAGTTCGGGGGTTTTGGAGTGATGGCTTCCGCAACGCGGACCCGGTCGCGATCGCAATCGGGATCACGACCTCGTCGCGCGCGCCGCTCGGGTGCCCGCGGCTCGTCCTCCTCTCAGCCCACCACCCAGCAGGCACCGACCGCTTACCAGGGTTCGTTCGCACCGCATCTGGAGTCCCGCTCGGGCCGCGGCGGTTCGTTCGCGCTGCAGCGGCTGGTGCTGCTGGAGATCGCGGGTGCGCTCGTGCTGAGCGGGTGGCTCGTGGGGACGGTCGCGCTGATCGCCGTGGCCCCGGTCGCCGTGCTGTTCGTGGTGCTCGCGGTCGTACGCCGCCGGGGGCGATCCCTGCCTGAATGGCTCAGCACCCTGCTGGCGCTGCGGGCCCGCAAACGGCGGGCGGCGAGCACACCGGTGCCGGCGGGCACCGACGCCGGACTCGCGCCGGCCGTGGAGTGCGACCCGACCCTGCGCACCTACAGTTACAGCCGAGGCGACGACCGCGACCAGCGGCCGATCGGCATGGTCGGTGACGGTGGCTTCCTGACCGCGCTGCTCCAAGTGGAGTCGGACGCCGGCGCGTTGCGCGCGGAGCGTGGCCGCAGACCGCTGCCGGTGGGCCTGGTACGGGACGCCCTCGAAGTCGACGGAATCCGGCTGGAGTCGGCGCAGATCGTCGTGCACACCCAGCCCGCGCCCGCGCTGCACCTGCCCCAGCAGTCGGTGGTGGTCAGCAACTACGCGCCGCTGCAGGCCCAGACCGGCTCCCCCGCGGTCCGCATCACCTGGATCGCGCTGAAGCTGGATCCCGAGCTGTGCCCGGAGGCGGTGGCCGCGCGCGGCGGCGGGCTGTCGGGCGCGCAGAAGTGCCTGACCCGCTTGGCCGAGCATCTGTCGAGCCGCCTGACCGGCGCCGGGTTCCGGGCGAGCGTGCTCACCGAGGAGGAGTTGACGGCCGCCATCGCGACGTCCGCGTGCGCCAACCCCATGGTGACGGCTCAGGCCGGGCGCGGTGAGGCGCCGCAGCGCCGCACCGAGGAGTCCCTCCGCAGCTGGCGCTGCGACAATCGCCGGCACACCACCTACTGGGTGCGCCGCTGGCCTCAACTCGGCGGATCCGGCGGCTCGCTGGCGCAGTTGGTGGCGCAGCTCACCGAGGTGCCCGCCCTTGCGACGACCTTCAGCCTGACCCTGGCCAAGGGCGCGCAGCAGGACGTGGCCATCACCGGCCATGTCCGCATCACCGGCCGCAGCAACCAGGAACTGACCGACGCCCGGCGCAATCTGGAACAGGCGGCACGGTCTGCGCGAACCGGGCTCGCCCGCCTGGACCGTGAACAACTCCCCGGCGTTCTGGCCACCCTGCCGCTTGGAGGTGCCCGCTGATGGCCCTGTCGACCTCTCCCATGCCGTCGGGCACGGCCTCGCCGGCACCCGGCCTCGGCGAACGGCTGCGCACCGGCTTCGGCCTCCTCGGCCCCCGCCACCCGCGGCACGTGCTGCCCGTGGAGCAGGCCGACGCGCTGTCCCTGCCCATCGGCGACGACGGCGTGGTCGTCGGCGTCAACGCCGAGGGCCAGCCCGCCGTGCTCGGGGTGAACCGCCCCACGCCGTACGACATCGTGCTCATCGGCGGCCTGTGGACCGCGCAGGTCATGGCGCTGCGGGCGGCGGCGACGGGGGCGCGCGTGGCCGTCGAGACGGGGCGCGCACAGGCCTGGATGCCCATGGTGCACGCCATGGGCGGCGGACAGAACGGCCTCGCGGTGTACGACGTCGGCCGTGTGCCGCCGCAGGGCGCCTCGGCCGGTACGCCCGTGCTGGTGGTGCGGGACTGTGGCATGCGGCCGCCGCGCGGACGCGTGGTGTCGGCTCCCTGGCAGTCCGTGCTGACGCTGCTGCCCTATCTGAGCCCGGTCGCGCCGCGGTTGATGCGGCAGGCGCGCCTGGTCGGCGTGCAGCGCGTGTCGCCGGACGAAGCGGTGGAGATCGGGCGGGTGATGGGGCTCCCGCGCCCCGAACTCGACACGCTGCCCACGCTTCCGGACGGAGTGACCCTCTGGTGCACCGAGCGGGACCGGCAGTACGTGGTGACTCGGGCGACCGACGCCGAGACGGGACTGCTGGGCGTGGCACGCCGGATGGACTGACGCGTCCAACTTGCCTGGTTTTTCACGAGCACTGTTGTCACGTTTTGGTGTACGTCCGCATGCACCGCAGTCGTCTCGGGCCCGGTGTGACGCGTCGGACGGGCACGAAGGGTCGGCCGGGCCTGCCAGTCGCGTCGCTTTGGTGATTAGGCTGGGGTCGGGCGGTGCGCGCGCTGCGACGCAGGGGTCCGTCGACCCAAGGGGGAAGCCCGGCGAATCGTACGACAGGAACGGTCGCCCCCAAGCACGGCATGAGGGTGTTCGACCACACCAGGAGGAACTGTGAACAGCGATCGGGACGGGATCCGCGGGGGCTGGGACACACCCGACGACGACCAGACCGACGCGGAGTCCGCCATCGAGATGACGGGCGAGTTCACCATCGACTACGCGCCGCCCGCCTGGTACACGCAGAACGCGCAGGGCTCGTCCGGTGCGTCTTCGTCGGCTCCGGTACCCCCACCGCCCCCGCAGGGCGCTCCGTTCACGCCGCCGCAGGGGACTTCTTACGCACCGCCGCCCCCACCGGCCCAGGGCGCGCCCTATGCTCCGTCTCCGTCGGCCGAAGGCGCCCCCTACGCCGCGCCCGCGCCGCCCGTCGGGAATCCCGTTCCCATGCCGCGGTTGCCGGAGGGCTTCGAGGCGCAGCCGCCGCAGTCCGCCCAGCCGGCTCAGCAGGCCCGGCCGGAGGCGCCGGTTCCCGAGGTCGAACCGGACACGAGCAATGGGGACCTGGAGAGCGGGGCGACCATGCGGTTCTCCGCCGTGGCCCTGAAGCGCGAGATCGCCGAGATCGCCGAGCGCGCGGCCGCGATGCGGGACGGCACCGGCGACGAGGACTCGACGGAGGGTACGGCCACGGGCTCCGCCGGTGCGGAGAGCGACGCGTTCGAGGCGTCTGCAGCGGAGGGCTTGGCCGAAAGTGCCGAGGAGCTGTCGGGTGCTGCGAAGTCTGCGGAGGTGGTCTCCGCGGAGGTCGGCTCCGGGCATGACGCCGGTTCCGAGCATGACGCCGGTTCCGAGCATGACGCCGGTTCCGGGGAGGACGCGGCTGTCTCCGTGGCCGATGCGGATGAGGGCGAAGGCGAGGCCCAGGTCGACGACACCGTCGAGGGTGACGTCGGTGCCCAGGCCGGGGACGCCGACGGTGCCGGGGACAGGCCCGCCGAGGATGCCGAAGCCGACAACGGCGAGTCCGGCGACGCCGACTCCCACGCCTCCGGGTCCACGGACGCCGTGGCGCAGGGCGTCGTTGCCTCCGATGCCACGACCACCGACGCCCCCGCACAGGACGGCTCGTCACAGACCGGCGCGCCCCAGGCCACCGTGCCGCCCGCTCCCGCCCCGGACGCCCAGCCCGGCTGGACGCCTCCGCCCGCGCCGCAGAGCGGTGTGCCGCCGCTGCCGCCCTCCTACCAGCCCGCGGCGCCCGCTGCGGCGGCCCAGTGGCCCGCGCAGCAGCAGCCCGGCCCGATGCCGGGGCAGCCGCAGCCGGCGGCCGCGCAGGGCCCCGGTGGCGGACCTGACCAGCAGCCGCCGTTCCAGCCGCAGGCCCCGCAGCCCGCGCCCGCCGCCTGGCACCAGCCCAACCAGGCCAATCAGGCCAACCAGCCCGGCGTACCCACCGCACCGCAGCCCGGTCAGCCGAACGCGGCCGGGCAGCCGGCGGCGGGCCCGGGACCGCAGCCGAACCCGACGGGCCCCGCCGCGGTGGGCGCTTACGGCTTCCCGCCGCCCGGCACCCCCAACCCCCAGCCCCAGCCCCAGCCCCAGCCCCAGCCCCAGCCGGGCGGTTACGGCTTCCCCCAGCCCACTGCGCCGCAGCCGCAGCCGCACCCCAACGGCCCGAACGCGGCGGGTGCTTACGGCTTCCCGCAACCCGGCACCCCCAACGCCCAGCCCCAGTCCCAGCCCCAGCCCCAGCCCCAGCCCCAGCCGGGTGGTTACGGCTTCCCGCAACCGCCCGCACCCCAGCCGAACCCCAACGACCCCAATGCGGCTGGCGGTTACGGCTTCCCCCAGCCCGGCACCCCTAACCCTCAGCCCCAGCCCGGCGGTTACGGCTTCCCCCAGGCTCCGCAGGGCCCGCACGGCGCGCCGACCGCCGCCGAGGGACAGCAGACCCCGCAGCCACCCCAGGCCCCCCAGGCCCCGGTGGACCCGCGTTCCGGTGCGGCGTGGCCGCAGCCCGTCCAGCACGACCAGCGGCAGCCGACCAACCCCGGTGCCGCGCCGCTCGGTTACACGGCCGCCGTGGAGCTGTCCTCGGACCGGCTGCTGAACAACAAGAAGCAGAAGGCGAAGAGCGGACGGCCCGCGGCGGCGGGCGGCCGGTTCAAGCTCGGCGGCAAGAAGGAGGAGGCCGAGCGGCAGCGCAAGCTGCAGCTGATCCGCACGCCGGTGCTGTCCTGCTACCGGATCGCGGTCATCAGCCTCAAGGGCGGCGTCGGCAAGACGACCACGACCACCGCGCTGGGCTCCACCCTCGCCACCGAGCGGCAGGACAAGATCCTCGCCATCGACGCGAACCCGGACGCCGGTACCCTCGGGCGGCGCGTGCGCCGGGAGACGGGTGCCACCATCCGTGACCTCGTGCAGGCGATCCCGTACCTGAACTCCTACATGGACATCCGTCGGTTCACCTCGCAGGCGCCCTCCGGTCTGGAGATCATCGCCAACGACGTGGACCCGGCCGTCTCGACCACGTTCAACGACGAGGACTACCGGCGCGCGATCGACGTCCTCGGCCGGCAGTACCCGGTCATCCTGACCGACTCCGGCACGGGTCTGCTGTACAGCGCCATGCGCGGCGTACTGGACCTCGCCGACCAGCTGATCATCATCTCCACGCCCTCGGTGGACGGTGCGAGCAGCGCCAGTACGACGCTGGACTGGCTGTCCGCGCACGGGTACGCCGACCTGGTCTCCCGGTCCCTCACGGTCATCTCCGGGGTCCGCGAGACCGGCAAGATGATCAAGGTGGAGGACATCGTCTCCCACTTCGAGACGCGGACCCGCGGCGTCGTGGTCGTGCCCTTCGACGAGCATCTGGCGGCCGGTGCCGAGGTCGACCTCGACATGATGCGGCCGCGGACGCGCGAGGCGTACTTCAACCTCGCCGCGCTGATCGCCGAGGACTTCGTGCGGCACCAGCAGGCGCACGGCCTGTGGACCAGCGACGGCAACCCGCCGCCGGTGGCCGCCCCGCCGATGCCGGGCCAGCCCATACCGGGCCAGCCCTACCCGCAGGCACCCGGCCAGGAGCTGTACACCGGGCCGCCGCAGCCCTACCCGCCCCAGCAGGGCCAGCCGCCGTACCCGCAGGCTCCGGGCCAGCAGCCCTACCCGCAGGCTCCGGGGCAGCAGCCCGGCCAGCCGTACCCGCCGCAGCAGGGCCAGCCGCAGCAGCCCGGCCAGCCATACGGCTACCCGCAGCCCCCGCAGGGGCAGCAGCCCCCGCAGGCCCCGCCGCCGCAGCGGTAACCGAAACAACCGAAAGGGCGGCCGGTGCTCATCGCACCGGCCGCCCTTTCGTGTGGTGGCACCGCCGAAGACCTACTCCTCCGCGGCCACGATCTCCCGGCACCGCTTGACATCCGCGGCCATCTGCTCCAGCAGGGCCTCCAGCGACTCGAACTTCGCCTGGCCGCGCACGTAGGCGAGGAAGTCGACGGCGACGTGCAGGCCGTACAGGTCGAGGCCGACGCGGTCGATGGCGTACGCCTCCACCGTGCGTTCGGTGCCGTCGAACTGCGGGTTCGTCCCGACGGAGATCGCGGCCGGCATGGCCTCGCCCTCGACGTGCAGATAGCCGGCGTACACGCCGTCGGCGGGGATGGCGGTGTGCGGGAGCGTCTCGACGTTGGCCGTCGGGAAGCCCAGTTCGCGGCCGCGCTGGGCGCCGCGGACGACCACGCCCTCCACCCGGTGCGGGCGGCCCAGGATCTCGCGGGCGCCCTCGACGTCGCCCTCGGCGACCAGGCGGCGGGTCAGGGTCGAGGAGAACGGCTGTCCGCCGCCCGCCTCGCCGGTGACGTACAGGTCGACGACCTCGACCTCGTAGTCGTAGATCTTGCCCTGCTCCGCGAGGAACTCCACGTTGCCGGCGGCCTTGTGGCCGAAGCGGAAGTTCGGACCCTCCACGACCGCCTTCGCGTGCAGCTTGTCCACCAGGACCTTCACCACGAAATCGGCGGGCGAGAGCTTCGAGAACTCGGTGGTGAAGGGGAGGATCAGGACCGCGTCGACGCCCAGGTCCGCCATCAGCTCGGCGCGGCGATGGTGCGGGGCGAGCAGCGGCGGGTGGCTGCCGGGGCGGACCACCTCGCTGGGGTGCGGGTCGAAGGTGACCACGACGGCCGGGACGCCCAGCTCGCGGGCGCGGTCGACGGCGTGCCTGATGATCAGCTGGTGGCCGCGGTGGACGCCGTCGTAGGAACCGATGGTGACGACGCTGCGCCCCCAGTCCTGGGGGATGTCCTCCAAGCCACGCCAGCGCTGCACTGTGACCGCTCCTCGAACCCGTGTCCATATCGACGCCTAAGACTTGCGCAGGTCTAAGGGTGCCATGCCGGGTGCCCCGGACCCGCATCGGTATCGGGGCTGTGACCGGGCGCACGTTCCCGGCGATCCCTCCGGCGCCGCTCACTCCGTCCCTTTCCGGCGCCGCTCATGCCGGTACGCGGACGCCGGAGAGGTTCTCGAGCATGCGGCGGGTGCTGGGGCCCACGACGGCGGCCCAGTCCTCCGGGGCGGCGGCCAGCC
The DNA here is from genome assembly GCF_040680215.1 of Streptomyces sp. NPDC052107. Taxonomy (NCBI): domain Bacteria; kingdom Bacillati; phylum Actinomycetota; class Actinomycetes; order Kitasatosporales; family Streptomycetaceae; genus Streptomyces; species Streptomyces sp. NPDC052107. Next base: position 327,753 of record NZ_JBFAWG010000004.1, on the reverse strand, counting down.
AGCCGGCCATTTGCGCGGCGAAACCGGGCACGTGCCGGCCCAGGTCGACCAGGCCGCGGTCGAAGCGGGTGGCCCCCTCCGGGGTGCGGACGAGGAGCAGACCGGTGCGGTGGACGAGCCCGCGGGCCTCCTCCTCCCGGCCGTCGTCGTAGCCGTCACCGTGCTCGGCCGCCGCGTGCAGTACGGCGTCCAGCACGGACGGTTCCTGTTCCCGGGCGAGCAGCAGCTCCAGCAGCTCGCGGCGCAGCGGGCGGGAGGCGGGGGTGCCGGCGGCGGCGAGGACGGTGGCGAGTGCGGCACGGAGCAGTTCGGGTGCGCCGTCGAGCAGGCCGGTGACCAGGGGCAGCAGGACGGGGCGGGCGGAGGGGCCCTGGGCGAGGCGGCGGTCGACGTGGGTGGCGAGGGGTCCGGCGGTCTGCGGGTGCAGCCGTGCCGTCTCCTGCAGCAGGGGCGCGACGCGGCGGGCCAGGGCCGGGGTGGTGACATCGGTGAGGATCCGCAACGTCTCCCCCACGTTGTGCGGCGCCTCCCTCACGTTGTGCAGCGGCTCTCCCGGGTGCGGGCCGCGCAGCCGGGTGCGGAAGGCCTCCAGGACCGGTTCGGGGTGGGTGGTCAGGGCGGGAGCCAGGGCGCTCGGCGGGACCTGCGGATCGCCGTCGGCGAAGTGCCGCAGGGCCGCGGCCAGGTGCCGGTCGCGGGTGTGCGGGTCGCGGACCAGCAGGGCGAGGGCGCCGCCGTGCAGGGCGCAGTCGGCGGGACGGGCCAGCAGGGCGAGCGCGGCGTAGCGCAGCAGCTCGCGGTCGGCCTCCGTACGCACGTGCGGGGCCGCGCGCAGGCCGTGGGCCACGGCCGCGACCCGGCGGGCGGGGCGCTCGTCGTGCGCCCAGCGGTCGACCGCCCGGCAGACGGCCGACGGCTCGTCCTCGGCGAGGGTCGCGAGCAGTTCGCCGGCACGCCGGTGCGCACTGGCCACCAGGATCTCGGTGAGGTCGTCCAGCGCGCCGTGCCGGTGGGTGTGCAGCAGCGCCTGCGCGGCGGTCGCGACGGTGGCGTGCGGGGTCGCGGGCAGCGGCCGTTCGTCGTCGAACCAGCAGGTCAGCCGCGGCTGTACGACGGCGGGCGCGGCCGCGAGCAGCCGGGCGACGGCGTCCAGGTAGCGCTCGCCGGCCTCCGGGGGCGCCTGGTCGGCCAGCACGAGCCGGCGCAGCAGATCGAGCCGCTCGGAGTCACAGACCGGCAGTTCGGTCCAGAAGCCGGGACCGAACTCGGCCGGCACGGGCCGCTGCGCGCGGCGCCAGGCGACGATCCGGTCGGCCAGCAGCCGCAGCACCTCGGTGTACGGCGTCGCGTCCGGGACCTGCAGCAGGGTCCGGGCCAGCAGCCGGGCGGCCCACCAGGAGCCGGGGTCGCGGTCCAGGGTGTCCGCCAAGTCCCGCAGTCTGGCGGTGAGTTGGTGGTCTCCCTGCTGCCGGGCGAGGAGCAGCAGAGCCTGCACGACGGGGCCGACGCGGTGGTGCGGCACCGGTACGGGAGCGGTTTCGCGGTCGGTGCGGGGGCGGTGGACCAGGGCGCGCAGGGCCTCGTCGAGGTCCAGGTGCATGCCCTGGATCCAGTCGGCCAGTTCCTCGTGCGCGAAGCGGTAGCCCCGGCCGGCCGGGACGAGCAGGCCCTCGGTCAGTACGGCGGACGCCCATCCCGTTCCGCCGCCGAGCCGGGCCGGCGCGGGCCCCCAGGGGAACACCGCCTCGAACGACGCCCGGTCCAGCTCGCCCTGCCCGGGGCCGAGGCTCCGCCGGGCGGCCTCGTGCACCTGCCCGGCCACACGAGCGGCGAGCCGGCGTACGGCTGTGCCGCGCAGGCCGCTGTCCGCGGCGAGCCGGACCGCGATCCGCAGGCACATCAGGTCCAGGTGGGCGGCGAACACCTCGTGCCGGTCGACGGGTCCGGCGCCGTCCCGGACGTCCGGGACGGCGGCCCGTACCTCGGACAGCAGCCGGAGGGTGAGCGGGTGCCGGGCGTCGCGGTCGGCGAGGACGCCGTCCGGCAGCCCGTAGCGGGCGCGGGCCAGGCGGGCCTCGTCCTCCGTCAGGTCGGGGAGGTGCAGGCAGGGTGGGAGGGGGGTGGGGGATGTGGTGCTGGTGGTTTGTCTGCTTGGCAGCGTGCCTACGGTGATGGTGGTGGCCGCGGGCGTCGCGGAACCGTGGACGGCGACCGGGGCAGCGAGTGCCGTGGGACCGGTTGGAGCGGCGGAGGCCGCACTCGCGGCGCCGGGAGCTGTGGAAGGCGTCGGCGCGTGCAGCAGGTCGGCGGGGAATTCCGCTCCCGCTCGTTCCCAGTACTCCTCCCGGCAGGCCACCACCAGCCGGGCCCCGGTCCGGCGCAGCCAGGCGGCCGTTCCCCTGGTCCAGTCGGGAAGGCGGTGGGCGAGGACGGGGGGCATCTCCTCGGGGCCGTCCAGGAGGAGCAGGAGCGGGCGGCCGGCCCGGGCGGCCAGGCGGGCCAGGCGTTCGGGGCTGAGGTCCCCGAGGGATTCCGGGTGGACGCAGCGGGCGGCGGCGACGATCCTGGCGGCCCGTTCCAGGGTGCGGCGGGCCGCGTCGGCCACGGAGTCGTCGGCATCCTCCAGGTCGGCGCCGCGCAACCACAGCGCCGGGGCGGGCCGCTCGCCACGGGCCCGGCGGGCGGCGAGGGCCGCCAGTGCCGTCGTACGGCCGCTGCCGGGCGCGCCGACGAGCCCGAGCACGGCCCCCTCGCCGTCCGTGAAGGCGGCCAACTCCCGTGCGACACCGTGGCGTTCGACCGGTTCCACAGCGCCGGCGAGAAAGCCCTGCGGGCCGTCCTGGCCGACCGAGGTGGCGGTCAGCTGCAGAATGCCGGCCAGGTTGAGGTCGCCGCCGTAGGTGGGCACGGTGGCCGCGTTGCGGGCGAGCAGTTCGCCGAGGGGGCCGGCGGCGGGCCGGAGCGGCACCGCGAAGCCCGTGTCGCGCTGCGCGGAGTGCAGGGCGGTGCCGAGGACGCCGATCACCGCGCCGGTCTCCGTGTCGAGCACCGGTCCCCCGGCCGCCCCGCCGCCCAGCCGCAGCGCGTCCCGGCCGGCGGTGCCGATCGCCAGCTCCAGCGCCTCCTGCAGGAGGTGGAAGCGGTCGGTGGCGGTGTACGTCACCTCGGTGGCGGCCAGTACCCGCGCCTCCCGCCAGCAGCCGGCGGGGATCCGTACATAGGTTCCGGCGTCGATCCGTTCCCGTACGGACAGCGGCAGCGGGTCGAGCCCCAGGCCCTCGGTGCGGACGAGGGCCAGGTCCCGCTCGGGCAGCGGGGTGACGGCGTCGGCGGCGACCACACAGGTGCGGTCGCCGCCGGCGACCCGCAGCACGAGCCGGGGCAGGCCGTCGACCGTCTCGTGGCTGGTGAGCAGGGTCCCCTGGTGATCGGCGAGGAAGCCGACGCCCCGGGAACGCCCGGCGAGGTCACGGATCTGGACGAGGGCGGGGTCGGGGATCGGGCCGCCGGGATGCGTGCCCGGGGTGCCTGGGGGCTTCGAGGGGCCTGCTGTGGGGCTGGAGAGGCCTGTGGTGGCACCGACGCGCGTGGTGCCAGTGGTGTAACCGGTAGTACCTGCGGCGCCCCCGTCGTCCGTACGGTTCCGCCGTCCCCGGCGGTAGCCGTCCGCCCTCTCGCGCCCACCGTCCGCCGCCGACCGGCCACCGCTTCCGGTGCGCGGGCCCCGTCCCGCCATGGCCGTACCTCCCCGCCCGAGCTCACGCGCACTGTCTGCCGTCGCGCTGTTGTCGACGGTAGGCGCGCAATGATCGGCGGGACAGATCACGTGGCGAACGCGCCCCCTTCCGCTCCCCCGGTTCACTCCGAGCGCCTGCACGGTCGGGTGAATTGGCGGGAGCCGTTGGATAACCCTAGAGGTGGGGGAACCGAGGGGGGACCGTGGAGCGGCGGCAGGGGCTCGCCCCGTGGCCGGCCGCCGCTCCACGGGCGACGCGCATGGGTGACACCCCTGGCGGGTGTCTCGGCTGATGTCTCAGCCGAAGACGGCCAGGCTCTTCGCCTTGCCCTTGTGATGTTCGACGAGCGCGAGGAAGCGGCCCTCGGCGTCGAAGACGGCGACGGGACCGGCGCCCGCGTACTCGCCGGGCATCTCCAGCCGGACCCCGTTCAGCAGCAGCCGGGCGCGCCGGGCGTCCACCTGCCAGCGCGGGAACGCGGCCGCGGCGGCGTCCGCGATCGGCATCACCGTGAGCTCCTGCTGGAGCTGGTCCAGCGTTTTCGCCGTATCGATCTTGTACGGCCCGACGCGCGTGCGGCGCAGCGCGGTGAGGTGGCCGCCGACGCCGAGGCCGGCGCCCAGGTCACGGGCGAGGGCGCGGATGTAGGTGCCGGAGGAGCAGACGACGGAGACGATCAGGTCGAGGACCTGGGTCCCGTCGTCGGTCACGGCGTCCCGGACGTCGTACACCGTGAAGGAGGAGACGGTCACCGGGCGGGCGGGGATCTCGAAGTCCTCGCCCTCGCGGGCCCGCTTGTACGACCGCACACCGTCGATCTTGATGGCGCTGACCTTGGACGGCACCTGCATGATGTCGCCGGTCAGCTTGGCGATGCCGGCGTCGATGGCGTCCCGGGTCACCTTGGACGCGTCGGTGGACGAGGTGACCTCGCCCTCGGCGTCGTCGGTGAGCGTGTTCTGGCCCAGGCGGATGGTGCCCAGGTACTCCTTCTCCGTGAGGGCGAGATGCCCGAGGAGCTTCGTGGCGCGCTCGACACCGAGGACCAGGACGCCGGTCGCCATCGGGTCGAGGGTGCCGGCGTGGCCGACCCGGCGGGTCCGGGCGATACCGCGCATCTTGGCGACCACGTCGTGCGAAGTGAAGCCCGACGGTTTGTCGACGATGACGAGGCCGTCGGGCGTGGTGTGCTTCTGGGTCATTCTGCGGCGTCGCCGTCCGTGTCGTCCTCGGACGGCTTCCTGTACGGGTCCGCGCCGCCGGCGTACGTGGCGCCGGTGGCCGCCTCGCGCACCTTCTCGTCGGACTGCCGCGCCTTGTCGAGGAGGTCCTCGATGGTCCGGGCGGTGTCCGGCAGTGCGTCCGCGACGAAGGTCAGGGTCGGCGTGAACTTCACACCGGCCGCGCGGCCCACCTCGGAGCGCAGGATGCCCTTGGCGCTCTCCAGGCCCGCCGCGGCGGCCTTCCGCTCCTCGTCGTCGCCGTAGACCGTGTAGAAGACGGTCGCCTCCCGCAGGTCACCCGTGACCCGGGTGTCCGTGATGGTGACGTGCGAGCCGAGCCGCGGGTCCTTGATCCCGCGCTGCAGCTTCTGGGCCACCACCTCCCGGATGAGGTCCGCCAGCCTTTTCGCCCGCGCGTTGTCGGCCACTGGTCCGTCTCCCGTTCCTTGTTTCTTCTTGCGTTCTGTGGTCAGTCGTCTTCGCCATGGAAGCGCCGTCGTACGGACAGCAGCTCGACCTCGGGGCGGCCCGCGACCAGCCGTTCGCACCGATCCAGTACGTCGGTGAGGTGGGCCGCGTCGCCGGAGACCATGGCGAGGCCGATGACCGCTCGCCGGTGGAGGTCCACGTGGTCCACCTCCGCCGCGCTCACCGCGTACTTCCGCTGCAGTTCGGCGACGATCGGGCGGACGACGGAGCGCTTCTCCTTCAGCGAGTGGACGTCGCCGAGGAGGAGGTCGAAGGACAGAGTCCCCACGTACATGTTGTGTGCCGGGTTTACCCGCCGGTACGGGATCGATGGCCTGGGAGCCACGTTACCGCCTGGCCGTCGGTGGCTCGACCGAGTTTCCTGGTCACCGTCGGCTGCGGCGCCGCCCGGGGGCTTCGCCCCGGACCCCGGCCGTTCAGCCGACCGAGTCGGATGGCCAGGTGGGGAAAAGGGGCGCTGGCCGACGGAACCCCGGTCCCGTCGGCCAGCTTCACGAACCGTCGGCCATTACACCCGCGGCTTCTCCCGCATCTCGTACGTCGCGATGACGTCGTCGACCTTGATGTCGTTGAAGTTTCCGAGGTTGATACCACCCTCGAAGCCTTCGCGGATCTCGGTGACGTCGTCCTTGAAGCGACGCAGACCCTCGATGTTGAGGTTCTCCGCGACCACCTTGCCGTCGCGGATGAGGCGGGCCTTGGTGTTGCGGCGCACCTCGCCGGAGCGGATGAGGACACCGGCGATGTTGCCCAGCTTGGACGACTTGAAGACCTCGCGGATCTCCGCCGTACCGAGCTCGACCTCCTCGTACTCCGGCTTGAGCATGCCCTTGAGGGCCGCCTCGATCTCCTCGATCGCCTGGTAGATGACCGAGTAGTACCGGACGTCCACACCCTCGCGCTCGGCCATCTGCGCCGCGCGGCCGGCCGCACGGACGTTGAAGCCGATCACGATGGCGTCGGAGCCCATCGCCAGGTCGATGTCGGACTCCGTGACCGCACCGACGCCGCGGTGCAGGACGCGGATGTCGACCTCTTCGCCGACGTCCAGCTGGAGCAGGGAGGACTCCAGGGCCTCGACCGAACCAGAAGCGTCACCCTTGATGATCAGGTTCAGCTGCTGGACCTCGCCGGCCTTGAGCACCTTGTCCAGGTCCTCCAGGGACACGCGGCGCGTGCGCTTGGCGAAGGCCGCGTTGCGCTCACGGGCGGCGCGCTTCTCGGCGATCTGACGGGCCGTACGGTCCTCGTCGACCACCAGGAAGTTGTCACCCGCACCCGGGACGTTGGTCAGGCCCAGGACCTGGACCGGCGTCGACGGGCCGGCCTCGGCGACGTTGTTGCCGTTGTCGTCGAGCATGGCGCGGACGCGGCCGTAGGCGTCGCCCACCACCATCGTGTCGCCGACCCGCAGCGTGCCTCGCTGGACGAGGACCGTCGCCACGGCACCACGGCCACGGTCGAGACGGGACTCGATCGAGATGCCCTGCGCGTCCTGGGCCGGGTTGGCCCGCAGGTCGAGCGAGGCGTCGGCCGTGAGGATCACGGCCTCCAGCAGCGAGTCGATGTGCAGACCCTGCTTGGCGGAGATGTCGACGAACATCGTGTCGCCGCCGTACTCCTCGGCCACCAGGCCGTACTCGGTCAGCTGACCGCGCACCTTGGTCGGGTCGGCACCCTCGACGTCGATCTTGTTGACCGCGACCACGATCGGCACGTCGGCCGCCTTGGCGTGGTTGAGCGCCTCGACCGTCTGCGGCATGACGCCGTCGTTGGCCGCGACGACCAGGATCGCGATGTCGGTCGACTTCGCACCACGCGCACGCATGGCGGTGAACGCCTCGTGACCCGGGGTGTCGATGAAGGTGATCTTGCGCTCTTCGTCGTTGACCTCGGTCGCGACCTGGTAGGCACCGATGTGCTGGGTGATGCCACCGGCCTCGCCCGCGATGACGTTCGTCTTGCGGATGGCGTCGAGCAGGCGGGTCTTACCGTGGTCGACGTGACCCATGACGGTGACGACCGGCGGACGGACCACCAGGTCCTCCTCGTCGCCCTCGTCCTCGCCGAACTCGATGTCGAAGGACTCGAGCAGCTCGCGGTCCTCCTCCTCCGGGCTGACGATCTGAACCGCGTAGTTCATCTCGTCGGCGAGGAGCTGCAGGGTCTCGTCGGAGACGGACTGCGTCGCGGTGACCATCTCGCCGAGGTTCATCATGACCGCGACGAGGGACGCCGGGTTGGCGTTGATCTTCTCCGCGAAGTCGGTGAGCGACGCGCCGCGGGAGAGACGGATCGTCTCGCCGTTGCCGCGCGGCAGCATCACGCCGCCGACGCTCGGGGCCTGCATGGCCTCGTACTCCTGGCGACGCTGCCGCTTCGACTTGCGGCCACGACGCGCCGGACCGCCGGGACGGCCGAAGGCGCCCTGCGTGCCACCGCGGCCACCGGGACCGCCGGGACGGCCGCCGAAGCCGGGACGGCCACCGCCGCCACCACCGGGACCGCCGCCGAAGCCGCCGCCACCGCCACCGGGACGACCGGCGAAGCCGCCGCCGCCACCCGGACGGGCGCCGCCGCCACCGCCACCGGGACGACCGGCGAAGCCGCCGCCACCGGGACGACCGCCGCCGCCACCGGGACGACCGGCACCGGCCGGGCCGCGCCCGCCGCCACCGGGGCCGGGACGCGGGCCGGCAGCGGGACGCTGCGGCATCATGCCGGGGTTCGGACGCGGACCGGCCGGGCCGGGACGCGGACCGCCCTGCGGGCGGGGCATGCCGGACGGCGACGGACGGGCACCGCCGGGAGCCTGCGGACGCGGACCGCCGCCCTGGGCGCCGGGCGCCTGCGGACGGGGGCCGGCACCGGGAGCACCGGGACCACCCGGACGCGGGCCGCCCTGCGGGCGCGGAGCCTGCGGACGGGCCATGCCGGTGGAGCCACCGGAGGTGAAGGGGTTGTTACCCGGACGCGGACCGGCCGGACGGGCACCCGGACGCGGGGCCTGGCCACCGGGGCGCTGGCCCTGGCCGGGACGGGCCGCCTGGCCCTGGCCGGGACCGCCGGGACGGCCACCGGGCTTCGGGGCACCCGGACGGGCGCCGGGACGCGGACCCTGCGCGGCCGGAGCCTGCGGAGCCTGGGCGGCCGGCGGAGCGGTGAACTCCGGGGCTGCCGGAGCCGGACGCGGCGCGGGCTTCGGACCGGGCACCGGACGCGGGCCGGGGGCCGGGGCGGGCGCCGAGGCGGCCGGCTGCGGGGCAGCGGGCGCCGTCGGAGGCTTGGGGGCTGCCGGCCTCGGGGCAGCCGGACGCGCCGCCTGCGCCGGAGAGGGCGCGGCGGGCCTGGGGGCAGCCTTGCGCGGGGCGGACTTCGCGGCGGACTTGCCGTTGCCACCGCCCTGGAAGGCGTCAGTCAGCTTGCGTACTACGGGCGCTTCGATGGTCGAAGACGCCGAACGGACGAACTCACCGAGCTCCTGGAGCTTGGCCATGACGACCTTGCTCTCAACTCCGAACTCCTTGGCGAGTTCGTAAACCCGGACCTTAGCCACTTCGCTCCTTTGAGGTCCGGGTGAAGCCGGACCGTCGCTAGTTCATGGGCGTACTCATCGCGTACTCATCGAGTGCTCATCGCAATCTCGACCTGCTTTCGACTCGCGAGGTACCAGGCCGCACGGGGTTCCGTACGGCACGTCTTACGGTGTTGCCTGCTCGGCAACTGTTGTCTGCTCGACGTATCGGCGCAACGCCTTTGTGTCGAGCGGCCCCGGGGCGCGCAGTGCCCGCGGGAACGCCCGGCGGCGTACCGCCTGGTCGAGACAGACCAGTGCGGGGTGTACATAGGCACCCCGGCCGGGCAGCGTACCGCGAGGATCGGGGGCGCATGCGCCCTCGATCTTCACGATCCGCAGCAGATCGTCCTTGGCCGCCCGCTCCCGGCACCCCACACAGGTGCGCTCAGGGCATGCTCGGGCGTGCGTCCGGCCAGACACGGTTAAGTCTACCTCCCCGTAGCGACCTCACCCCTCCGGGGGAAAGATCGAACGGTTGTTGTCGTAAACCAAGCGACCTGCGGCTTGGATCTATTCCCGGAGCCGCCCGGTCGCTCGGCGTTGTCGGTCGTTACCCGGCGTTACTCGGCTGCCTGTTCGGTGTCGGGCCGGATGTCGATCCGCCAGCCGGTGAGGCGGGCGGCGAGGCGGGCGTTCTGCCCCTCCTTGCCGATCGCGAGCGACAGCTGGTAGTCCGGCACGGTGACCCGGGCGGAGCGGGAGGCGAGGTCGACGACCTCCACCTTGCTCACCCGAGCGGGTGACAGGGCGTTCGCCACCATCTCGGCCGGGTCGTCCGACCAGTCGACGATGTCGATCTTCTCGCCGTTCAGCTCGCCCATCACATTGCGCACCCGGCCGCCCATCGGGCCGATGCAGGCGCCCTTGGCGTTCAGGCCCGAACGGGTGGACCGTACGGCGATCTTGGTGCGGTGACCGGCCTCACGGGCGATCGCGGCGATCTCCACCGAGCCGTCGGCGATCTCCGGCACCTCCAGGGCGAAGAGCTTCTTCACCAGGCTGGGGTGCGTACGGGAGAGGGTGACCGACGGTCCGCGGACGCCCTTGGCCACCCGGACGACGTACGACCGAAGGCGCATGCCGTGCGGGTAGGTCTCGCCCGGCACCTGCTCCTGCACCGGCAGGATGGCCTCCAGCTTGCCGATGTCGACCAGCACGTTCTTCGGGTCGCGGCCCTGCTGGACCACGCCGGTGACGATGTCGCCCTCGCGGCCGGCGTACTCGCCGAGCGTCGCGTCGTCCTCGGCGTCCCGCAGCCGCTGCAGGATGACCTGCTTGGCGGTGGTGGCGGCGATCCGCCCGAAGCCCGACGGGGTGTCGTCGAACTCGCGGGGCTCCTGCCCCTCTTCCAGGTCCTCGGGGTCCTCCTTCGCCCACACGGTCACATGCCCGGTCTCCCGGTTGAGCTCCACGCGCGCGTGTCGGCGGCTTCCCTCGGTGCGGTGGTAGGCGATGAGGAGGGCCGACTCGATCGCCTCGACCAGCAGATCGAAGGAGATCTCCTTCTCCCGAACCAAGCCCCGCAGGGCACTCATGTCGATGTCCACGGCTACGCCTCCTCCTCTTCCTTCAGGTCCTTCTCGACCTTGTCGTCCTTGCGGTTGAACTCGACCTGCACGCGCGCCTTGGCGATCTCCGGGAAACCGAGCCTGCGGCTGGTGGCCTTACGGCCCTTGACCCCGGGAACCTCGACGTCCAGACCCTCGTCGTCGACCTTCAGGATCCTGGCGACCAGCTCGCCGCCCTCGGTCAGCTGGAACTTCACGAGCCGGTCGGTGGCGCGCACGAAGTGCCGGTGCTCGGTGAGGAGGCGCTCCGCGCCGGGGGTTCCGACCTCCAGGTCGTACGCCGCGTCGCCCATCGCGTTGGTCTCGTCGAGCTTCGCCGAGAGCGCACGGCTCACATCGGCGATGGCATCCAGATCAGCTCCGGTGTCGGAGTCGACGACCACGCGCAGCACCCGCTTGCGTCCGACGGAGTCCACGGCGATCTCTTCGAGATCCAGCCCCTGGGAGGTGACGAGCGGTTCCAGCAGCTCTCGCAGCCTCTCGCTCTGGGTGGTGCTCATCCGGGTGACTCCTCGGCCGCGTGTGCTGTTGTGGGATGGGTCGCGTGTCTGGTCAAAGGGTATCCGGTCGCGGGCACTGTTGCGTGCGTGTGCCTCCGGCGGTGGGGGCGGGCGCCTTCCAGCTCGGGGGGCCATTGTTCGTTGGCGATTGCGGGTCGTGGAGGGCTGGTCGCGCCCACGCGGCGGAGCCGCATATCGATACAGCCCCGCGCCCCTTGGGGGGGGTCCATTGAGCCGGTGACATCAGGCAAGTGGATGCGCGGGTACCGTGATCACGGCGGGGCGGCCTTCCCGCCCGTGTGTTCGTACGAGCTCCCCGAGGACGTCAGCCGTGCCGTACCCCCCACCCTTGCGCGCCCCCTCGGGGCCGCGCAGAAGAACCCTGCTCGTCTCGGCCGCCGGGGCCGCCCTGTTGGCTGGGTGTTCGGCTGATCCGGACTCCGGCGGCGGCGGTGGTTCGTCGGTGACGGAACGGGCACGCGCGCGTGCGGCCCGGGACAGCCGGGAGCTGCTCGCCCGGTACGACGCCGCGCTCGCCGCACACCCCGGCCTGGCGGAGCGACTGGGCCCGCTGCGCGCGCAGGTGGCGGCCCACGCCGACGCCTTCGGGGACGGTACGACGCCCACGCCCGCGAAGTCCTCGGCATCCCCGTCCGCCGATCCGGCTGTCCCGGCCACCGAGAAGGACGCCCTCGCCGACCTGGCCAGCGCCGAGCGCGCCCTCGCCGACCGGCGCGCCAAGGCCCTGCTGGAGGTGCCGGGCGAGCTGGCGCGGCTGCTGGCGTCGGTGGCGGCGGCCGGGGCCACGCACGCGTACCTGCTGACGGAGGGGGCGAAGTGAGCGACGAAGCGAAGTCGGCCGAACTGAGCGCGCTGCAGGCGGCGCTGGCGGCGGAGCACGCGGCGGTGTACGGCTACGGTGTCGTCGGCGGCCGGATCGGCGCGCCGCGCCGGACCGAGGCGCGGGCGGCGTACGACGCCCACCGGGCGCGCCGGGACGCGCTGACCCGCGAGGTCCGCGACCTGGGCGGGCAGCCGGTCGCCGCGAACGCCGCGTACGCGCTGCCGTTCCCGGTGCGGGGCTCGGCAACAGCCGTGCGGCTCGCCGCCCGGCTGGAGGATCGGGTGGCGGGCGTCTACGCGGACCTGGTGCGGGCGGCGACGGGCGGGCGGCGCGCATCGGCCGCCGCCGCGCTGCGGGAGGCCGCGGTGCGCGCGGTGCGCTGGAGCGGGGAGAGCGTAGCCTTCCCTGGGCTCGCCGAGCGGTCCTCCGGCGAAGGGACCGGTGCGGCCGGGACGACACCGTCTGCCTCCGCCTCGGTGTCCCCGTGACCCCGTAGGCGCCCGTACGACAGGACCCGGACTGGAAGGAAACGACTCGCGCATGGCTTTCGAACCGCCGCCGCGCCTGGTACGGGCGCTCGGTGAGACGGCACCGGCCGGGGACGACTGGCTCGCTCGGCTGCCCACGATCGCCGAACAGGCCGTTGCCAGGCGCGAGTTGACCGTGGAGCGGGTTCAGGTGCCGGGCGGGCGCAGCAGCCTCGTGGTGCTGGTGCGGCGGGCCGACGGCACCCCGGCCGTGCTGAAGCTGGCCCCGCCCCGGGCCCGCCCGGAGAGCGAGCGGGCGGCGCTGGCGCACTGGGACGGGCTGGGCGCCGTACAACTGCTGGAAGCCGACGCGGAGGACGGTGTGCTGCTGCTGGAGCGGCTGCACCCGGACGTGTCCGTGCGGTCGCTGCCGGAGGCGAAGGCGCTGCTGGAGGCCGCGGGCACGCTGCGGCGGCTGTGGGTCGAGCCGCCGGCCGGCCGCGCCTTCGAGACCGTCGCCGAGCGCACGGGGCGCCAGGCGGCGGCGATGCGGGCGGGCGCGGAGGCCGACCCCGAGGTGGCGCCGCTGGTCGACGCGGCGCTCGCGGTCCGCGAGGAGCTGTTGGCGGCGCCACCTGAACACCAGTTGCTGCACGGTACGTTCCGGCAGAGCAAGGTGCTGGCCGGGGAGCGCATGCCGTGGCTCGCGGTGGGCCCCGATCCGGTGCTCGGCGAGTGCGCGTTCGACCTGGCGCGGTTGGTGCGGGACCGGGTGGAGGACCTGATCGCCGCTCCGTCCGGCCCGGCGACGACCCGCCGCCGGATCAAACGGCTCGCGGAGTCGCTGGAGGTGGACCAGGAGCGGCTGCGGGGCTGGACGCTGTTCCGGGCGGTGGAGTCGGGGGTGCGGGCGCGGCGCGTCGGCCGTGAGAAGGACGCCGAACTGCTGCTGGAGTTCGCGAGCTGGCTGTAGGCGTGGGTAGGCGTACTCGGGCCCATGGGTGGTGGGCCTGTGCCGGCTGGGCCGGGCGCCGGACAGACTCGCCGCATGCGAACGACATGGCGCAGGGGGCTGCTCATGGCGGCGGCCGGGCTGCCGGTGGCAGGCTGCTCCGCCGCGGAGCCGGACGCCGGCGAACGCCACCGCCTGGCGACCTCGGCGGCGGCGCGGCACCAGCGGGCAGGGGCCGAACGGGCCATTCGTGAGGGGATGGCGGCCTTCGCCGCGCGTCCCTCGCGGGAGCCCGTGCTGCTGCGGTGCAGCGACTTCTGCGGCCGGGCGCACTTCGGCGACTGGGCGGCCTGACGGGCGGCGGCCCGGACACCGGCGGGGTCGGCGGGCTCCGGTACGCCCTGGAGTACCAGCGGGACAAGGGCCGGCAGGCCGACGGGCCGCGCCAGTCCAGGCCGGAGCTCGACGATCCGTCGTTCACGGTCGAGCGGGACGACCGGTGGGACCCGGCGTGGCGCGTCCGGGAACCCAGGCCGTGTCCCTCGCCCGCTCCGGAGAGGCGGTGCGGTCTGGAGCCCGGCGGGACCGCCGTCGCCGAGGCACGCGCCCGCTACGGCGCCGTCTTCTCCGTCACCTCCGGAAGCCGGGAGTACTGGACGCTCTCCCGGCAGGGGTGGCGGCGCCCACACATGTGACCGCCGCCCTCACCGTCGTCAGACCGTGAGGCGGGCGATAGCGTCCTCGACCGTCAGTTCCTCGCGCTCGCCGGTCTTGCGGTCCTTCAGTTCCAGGACGCCCTCGCCGGAGCGGCGGCCGGCGACCAGGATCTGCGGGACGCCGATCAGCTCGGCGTCGGTGAACTTCACGCCCGGGGAGACACCGGCCCGGTCGTCGACCAGGACCCGGACGCCCGCGGCGGCCAGCTTCTCGGCGACGTCGAGGGCCAGCTCGGTCTGCAGGGCCTTGCCGGCGGCGACCACGTGCACATCGGCCGGGGCGACCTCCTTGGGCCACACCAGGCCCTTGTCGTCGGCGCTCTGCTCGGCGATGGCCGCGACCGCGCGGGAGACGCCGATGCCGTAGGAGCCCATGGTGACGCGGACCGGCTTGCCGTTCTGGCCGAGGACGTCGAGCTTGAGGGCGTCGGTGTACTTGCGGCCCAGCTGGAAGATGTGGCCGATCTCGATGGCGCGGTCCAGCTTCAGGCCGGTGCCGCACTTCGGGCAGGGGTCGCCCTCCTGCACGACCACGACGTCCACGTACGTGTCCACCTCGAAGTCACGGCCGGCGACGACGTTCTTGGCGTGCGTGTGCTCCTTGTTGGCACCGGTGATCCAGGAGGTGCCGGGGGCCACGCGCGGGTCGGCGATGTACGTGACCTTCTCGCCCAGGCCCTGCGGACCGACGTAGCCGCGGACCAGGTCGGGACGGCCGGCGAAGTCCGCCTCGGTGACCATCTCGACGACGGCCGGGGCGAAGTGCGCCTCGACCTTGTCCAGGTCCACTTCGCGGTCGCCGGGGACGCCGACGGCGACGATCTCGCCGTCCACCTTCACCAGCAGGTTCTTCAGCGTGGCGGAGGCGGGGACGCCGAGGGAGGCGGCCAGGGTCTCGATGGTCGGGGTGTCCGGGGTGGGGATCTCCTCCAGCGCGGGCACGTCCGAGGCGTCGACCGGCTTGAGCGCGTACGTGATCGCCTCCGTGTTGGCGGCGAAGTCACAGTTCGGGCAGTCCGCGAAGGTGTCCTCGCCGGCCTCGGCCGGGGCAAGGAACTCCTCCGACTTCGAGCCGCCCATCGCGCCGGCGGTGGCGGCGCAGATGCGGTAGTCGAGGCCGAGGCGCTCGAAGACGCGCTGGTAGGCCTCGCGGTGCAGGGCGTACGACTTCGCGAGCCCCTCGTCCTCCAGGTCGAAGGAGTACGAGTCCTTCATCAGGAACTCGCGGCCGCGCAGGATACCGGCGCGGGGGCGGGCCTCGTCACGGAACTTGGTCTGGATCTGGTACAGGATCACCGGCAGGTCCTTGTAGGACGTGCACTGGTCCTTGACCAGAAGGGTGAAGATCTCCTCGTGGGTGGGGCCGAGGAGGTAGTCGCCGCCCTTGCGGTCCTTCAGGCGGAACAGCTCCTGGCCGTACTCGTCCCAGCGGCCGGTCGCCTCGTAGGGCTCGCGGGGCAGCAGGGCGGGGAGGGAGACCTCCTGGGCGCCGATGGCGTCCATCTCCTCGCGGACGATCCGCTCGACGTTGGAGAGGACCTTCATGCCGAGGGGCAGCCAGCTCCAGATGCCGGCGGCCGTGCGGCGGACATAGCCGGCGCGGACGAGGAGCTTGTGGCTGAGGACCTCGGCGTCCGCCGGGTCGTCGCGCAGCGTCTTCGCCATCAACTGGGACATGCGCTGGACCGGTGCGTTCGCCATGGTTCTCGTACTCCTGCCGGGTAAGGGTGATGGCATAGGAGGTTAGCCGGGCGGGCCATGCCGGTGGAAATCGGATACGCCCCGGCTTCATCTGCGGCGCAGGGGCAGGTGGGCCCCCATCACCGCGTACGGCTTCGGCGCGCTCGGGAAGTGGACCCGGCGGGCCAGGTCGACATAGCCGAGGGAGAAGTACAGGCCGCGGGCGGGGCTCTCGGTGTCGATCGCGGAGAGGATCGAGCGGGGTTCGTCGGCGGTGTCGGTGATCATGGTGATCAGGCGGCGGCCGATGCCCCGGTTCTGATGGCCGGGGTGGACGTGCAGCTCCGTGATCACGAAGGAGTCGTCCAGCCAGAAGTCGTTGCCGGTCGCGCGGAGGTACGGCTCCACGACGGTGGACCACCAGTGGGTGCGGGAGTTGGGCATGCCGTAGACGAAGCCGACGAGGTGCCCGCCGACGGTCGCGCCGAGCGCCCGCGCGCCCGGGAACTGCATGTGACGCTGGACGATCTGCCGGCGCACGGCGACCTCGTCGGGGCCCAGTCCGAAGGCCACGGCCTGGACGGCGAGGGCCTCGTCGACACGGGCAGCGAGGTCCAGGGGGCCGATCACGAGGTCCATGGCGGGAGCGTACCCGGAAGCCGCGGCCGGCGTTTTTCCGTCCCGGGCGGGGTGTGACGGGGGGCCTAGGACCGGCGCACGGGCCCGGCTCGATCCGGCGGCCGATGACCGGACGGCGGGTGCTGATTACGGTCGGATGTCATGAGCATCGACAGCAGTCTCGACGAGGCGTACGAACGACTGCACCACAGCGGGCCGGAGTTCGAGGGCTGGCTGAGCAACCACGGCCCCATGGCCGTGGAGGCACTGGTCAGGCACGGGCAGGGAGATCAGGTGCACCGCTGGCTGGACCGCTACATCGGCCGGCTGGACGAACTGCCGCGCGGGACGTCGCCGGTGACCGCCGACGGGTGGCGTACGGCGCTGGGGGACCCGCGCCGGCTCGGTGACTGGCTCGCGTACTTCGAGCGCGAGGTGCGGGAGCAGCCCTGGCGCGCGGTGCTGGAGACGTGGTGGCCGAGGCTGCTGCCCGGCATCGCGGCCGGCGCCACCCACGGGGTGATCCGTACCGGCCACGCGGTGCGGGTCCTGCTCGACCACGAGGACGGTCCGCGGCTGACCGAGCTGGGGCAGGCGCTCGGCTATTGGGCGGCGCGCTGGCAGCCGGTCACCGCCGTCCCGCCGTCCGGGGCCGCCGGCCCCGCGTCCGCCCTCGCCGGGGTGCCCCCGGTACCGGACCAGAGCGCGGGCATCAACCACCGGCTCGGCCAGCTGTCCGAGCTGGCCGGCTGGTCCACGGCGCTGGCCGCGCTCAGGCCCGCCGCGAACGCGGAACAGGCACGCGAGCTGCTGGCCGACGTGACGTCCGCCGCCGCGCTGCACTATCTCCCCAACGCGCACGGCTCGGCCGTCATGCTGGTGCACGCGGCGACCGCGCCCATGGCGGTACTGCGGACCCTCCCGGCGCTCCCCCGGTCCCACTGGGTACCGAGTCTGCACGCGGCGTGGACCGCGAGTGCGGCGGTCACCGCGGCCTATCGCCCCGCCGCACCGGCGCCCGAGGACAGCCTGCCGACGGCCCCGGAATCGGTGGAGGAGGTGTTCGATCTCGCCGCGCGGCACGGGGACGAGCACGTCATCAAGCTCGCCGACACCTGCCTCGACGTGCACCGGCGCACGGGACGTCCCGAGGCGCTCGCGGCGGTGGTCCGGGCGGCGGGGCTGATCGAGCCGTACTGATGGAGGGCTGTGGACTGCCGTGGACTGCCGCGATCTTCAGAACAGGACGCTCATGAACGCGCCCGCCTCTTGGAATCCCACCCGGTGGTACGTCCGCCGCGCCGCCGTGTTGAAGTCGTTCACGTACAGGCTGACGACCGGGGCCGCGTCGGCGAGGGCATAGCGCAGGACGGCCGCCATGCCGGGGGCCGCCAGGCCCCTCCCCCGGTACTCGGGGGCCACCCAGACGCCCTGGATCTGGCAGGCATGGCGGGTCGCCGCGCCGATCTCCGCCTTGAAGACGACCTTGCCGTGCTCGTCGAGGCGGGCGAAGGAGCGGCCGGAGCCGACGAGTTCGGCGACGCGCGCTTGGTAGAGCAGGCCGCCGTCACCCGCCAGCGGCGATACGCCGACCTCCTCGGTGAACATCGCCACGCAGGCCGGCATGATCGTCTCCATCTCGTCCTTGCGGACGCGGCGGACATAGGGGTCCGGGGCGATGTCGGCAGGCAGCCGGTCGGTGACCATCAGGGGCTGGTGGGCGCGGACCTCGCGGGCGGGGCCCCAGTGGGGTTCCAGCAGGCGCCACAGCGCGGCCGTGGATTCGGCGGGGCCGACGATCGAGGAGCAGCGGCGGCCGGCCCTTCTCGCCCGGTCCGCGAAGGCGCGGACGGCACGCGGGGTGGCGCAGACCGGGACCAGGTTGGCGCCCGCATAGCACAGGGACGTGAGCATGCCGTCCTCGTACCAGCCCCACATCTCGCCGCCCAGGCGCCACGGGTCGAGGCCGGCGACCTGCACCCGCGAGGTCACGAAGGCGTTCGCGACCGGATCGCGGTCGAGGACGGCGAGCGCGGCGTCAAGGTCGCTCGGTTCGAGCACCCGTGAGGTGGTCTGGGTCAACACGTGCGGGGCCTCACCCTGGGGTTCTGCTGGTCGTGGCACTGTACCCCGAGCGTTTAAGGAGCGCTTCCGGGTGAGGACGGCTCAGCCGGACGACGTCCAGGCCGGGCTTCTCCCGCCCCGGCAGCTCGGATCTGCTCCGCCCTCGCCGGGCAGGGGGCGCTTCCCCGGCGACTCCGGCATCAGAGCTCGTTGTCCTCGATCAGTCGGCTGACGACTTCGTACAGCACATCCCCCCGGCGGGGTCGGCGAGGCTCCAGCCGATCATCCGGCCGTCACGGACCAGGAGCGCCAGGTCCCTGGCGACGCCGATGTGAACTTCACCATGAACGTCGCCTCATTTGACCGCGGCCAATGTCAGGCGTCCATCGTGAGTGTATTCGATCAAGATATGGTCATCAACGGAAAACAGCCACACATCCGCACTGGTGTACAAGATTTCCTCGGCATGCCTCTTCGTCTCTTCTGCAGGCAGAGCGACGGTCGGAACAACGGCGTTGCCCCAGAAAATAACCAAGAGGGATGTCGGCGAGGTGGCGCGCGTCAGCCAGCCGCGCATCAACTCAGCCGCCTCGCGTTCTCCAGAGGTGTACTCCTGGTCCAGGAAATCGGCCGCCTCCCAGTCGATGCCCTCCCAGGCAGAGTGAGGAAACCTGTTCAGGCTGCATGCCTCGAAAGTATCGCTTTCCCCTTTCTCAAGAATCAGCACATTCTGCCGCTCTTCTGGCTCCATACCTCTCAGAAGATCATCGAGTCGCGCCCTGCCGCTACCGTATGGGTGACGGTTACCCACTATGTGTTCCTCTTCAGGATTCGAAGCATGTCCGCTTCCGTTCCGTTCCACCGTACTGCATAGCGAGCCTCACCCTTTCCGATGGCCACATTGATGTGCGGCCCCTTGGCGGGGTCATAGTCGATACGGAATTGCTTCCATTCGCCGTTGACCCGCGTTTCGAATCCCACAACCTCGCCATGTGCTGCAGAGTTCTCCAGTCTGCTTATGTAGGGCTGTCTCGTATGCGGGTCGATTTCCCCCATGATATCGAGAGCCTTGTTTCTTGCCTGCTCAAAACTGTCGAAAGGTATGTTGCCGTCGGGATCCTTTCCGACAGTTATCTCCGGTGGGCGCTTCGGCTTCTTGTTGTACTCCGGAGCCAGGCCCAGCGGGTCACACCACATGTGTGGGTTGTGGACGTAGGCGGTGGGGCTCGGGGCGGGTGCGAGCCCGAGCGGGTCGGCCGCGAAGTAGTGCGCCGTCTCGGGGTCGTAGTGACGGAAGTAGTTGTAGCGGAGGCCGGTTTCCGGGTCGTAGTACTGGCCTGGGAAGCGCAGCGGGGTGTAGGCGCTGCTGCCCGTTGCCCACGCCGTTGTGCCCCACAGAGTGCTGCGGGTGCGCCAGGCTATGTCGCCCTGTTCGTCTATGAGTTCGCTGGGGGTGCCCACGAGGTCGGTGACTATGGCGAAGAACCGGGAGTCGATTTCACCCTGCGGGGCATCCGGCGCCACTATGCGCTCCGATTGGGCCAAGGGACGGAGGCCCTGGTGGTCCCACGTGAGAGTGACGGGGTTGGGGAGAGCCCTGGAGGTGGTGGTTTGTTCGCACAGCGTTGTGCCGTCCCAGGTGAAGTCCACCCTTTCCACGACCGTTTCGCCGTCTTCCGCCAGGCGGAGTTTGGCCGTGCGGCGGCCCAAGGGGTCGTAGGTGTAGCACCAGCGGGTGCCGTCCGGGGTTGTCACCGATGTCAGGCGGTCCTCGGCGTCCCATTCGTAGCGCCAGGTGTCCGGCTTCCTCGACAGACGGGTCTTCTGCCGGAGCGTGACGCGGCCCAGGGCGTCGTGTTCGTAGCGGACGTTACCGGCTCGGGTGATGCGGGTGCCCGTATAGGCGCGTGGGCCCGTTGCCTCCGCACCCGGGTGGTTCGTCGGCCAGCTTGCCTCTGTTTGGTTGCCCGCCTCGTCGTAGGCGTATCGCTCCGTCCAACCCGTCGCGTGGACCGCTGTCACCCTGCCCGTCGCGTCCAGGTCGAAGCGGCGGGTGCCCGAGAGGTAGTCCTCGATACCAACTACGTTGCCGTCGGCGCGGTAGGTGTACGCCCTGCGTTGCAGCGTGCTGCCCCCCGCCTCGGTCACCGCCTGGGTGCTCAGGCGGCCCAGGAGGTCGAAGGTGTTCTCCAGCGTGATCGTTTCGCTTATGTGACGGGTCAGCTCCCGGCCAGCCGCGTCGTAGGAGAAGTCGATCGTGCGGCCGTTGGTGGTCAGCTGGATACGATTGCCCGCTGCGTCGTACGACCATGTGGAAATGGCACCTGTCGGTGTGGTGCGTCCCACACGGCGGCCCAGGACGTCATAGGCGTACGTCACGGTCCGGCCGTTGACCGTTTCCGAGTGCAGTCTGCCGTAGCGGTCGCGCAGCAGCGTGAGAGCCGTGCCGTCCGGGCCCGTTGCCTGGGCCAGGTTGTCGGTGAAGTCGTAGGCGTAGGTGCTGATGGCGCCTGCGACGTTCTTCGCGGTGATCCGGCCCATAGCGTCGCGTTCGTAGCACGTCACCTCGCCGAGGGCGTTCCGGCGTGAGGCCAGGCGGCCGGCCAGGTCGTGCTCGTACGTCAGCATGCGGTCGTCGAAGTCCTTCTCCCGCAGCAGGCGGCCGGCTGGGTCGTAGGCGTACTCCCAGGTCATGCCCTGGGGATTCGTGACCTTCGTCAGGCGCAGATCGGTGTCATGGGTGAACTCGTAGCGGACACCGTCGGGGCCGGTACGGGCGCTCAGCAGGTCGAAGTGGGTGTACTCGAAGTGCGTTACACCGCTCAAAGCGTCTGTGTGGCTGGTGCAGTTGCCCTCGCCGTCGTACGTCCACGACTCGGTCGTGCCGTCGGGGGCCGTACGTCGCGCCAGTTGGCCTTCCACCGTCCATTCCAGGTGGGTCGGCGCGGCGGTCGGGCCCGTGATCGCGATCGGGCGGCCGAAGGCGTCCCGTGTGTAGCGGGTGACCGCGCCGAGTGGGTCGGTGACCTCGATCGGCAGGCCCGCGCGATCGCACAGCACCCTCGTCGTGTGGGCCAGCGGGTCGGTCATCGATGTCAGGTGGCCGGCCTCGTTGTACGCAAACCGGGTCGCCTGGGACGCCGGGTCCGTCATCGACGTCCGGTTGCCCCGCTCGTCGTACGTACGGCGGTGGGTGTTGCCGTCCGTGCCGGTCACCTTCACCGGCAGGCCTAGGTCGTTGTACTCCGCCCTCGCCTCGCGGCCGTCCGGGCGGATGACCGAGATCAGGTTGCCCGCGTCGTCGTAGCGGAACGACGTCGTGTGGCCCAGCGGGTCCGTGACGGAGAGCAGGCGGTTGTAGCGGTCGCGGGTGAAGTGCGTCGCCGAGCCCAGCGGGTCGATCTCCGTGACGACCTGGCTGCCGCTGTTGATCAGGTATCGGCGCGTGTGGCCCTCGCCCGTCACCGTGGTGGTGACGCGGTGGCCGGTCGCCGGGTCGACGCAGGGCCATGTGGCCGTGGGAGCCGCTCTCGGCGATGCAGCGGTCCCGGCCGTCGTAGTCGTGGGTGTAACTGCGGTAGTTCGTGTCCGTCCAGGACACCACCCGGCCGCGCTCGTCATAGCCGAAACGCAGGGGCAGGCCCGAGGAGTTGATGACATCCGTCAGGTGGCCCTCGGCGGAGTAGCCGTACCGCTTGATCTCCTGGTCCGCACCGTCCGGGGCCGCGCCCGCCAGGTGCAGAGCGGTGATCCGGTCGCCGGACGTGGTGATCTTCAGGCGGTAACCGGCCGACGACGCGATCGCCAGCGGCGTGCCCTCGGTGTCGTACTCGAAGGTCAGCCAGTTGCCGTTGCGGTCGTCTACCTGCTCCAGGACCGCCCTGTCCTCGCCCTGGTCGGCGAAGTGCCAAACCCGGCCCGAGCGGGGGCTCCTTGCCCTGCTTGTCGTCGCCCCAGGGTGAACCGGCCGCCGCGAGCGCCGTCTTGAGCTTGGTGAGCGCCTTGGTGAGATCCGAGCTGTGCGTCTGGAAATGCGGAGCCGTCTGCTTCAGATCGGCGATCTTGATGTCGAGTATCTTGCCGTCGCCGCCGCTGACGCCCTGGTCACCCATGGTGCCGCGTTCCTCCCCGTCAGTGGACTCACCAGCCCGAAAACACTAGTTGGCAAGACGAGTTCGCAATCGGGAGCGGCGCCAAAGGGGCAGTAAAGTTCCACTCAAGCTTGGACAAGATCGAGGAACACCTGCCAGGCAGCGGGGGGCAGGGCGAGGGTGGGCGCCGTGGCGGGGTTCTGCTTGGAGTCTCGTACGTGGATGGTGGTGGGGCGGATGGCGACCTCAACGCATTCGCCGCCCTCGCCGTCGCTGTAGCTGCTCTTGAACCACACCAACTCGGTCGGCTCTTCGACGTTCATGTCTCTCCCAGCAACTTCTCTACGAGGGCCAGTGATTCGCGCGGGGACAGGGCCTGCGCCCGTAGGAGACCGTACCGCTCCTCCAGCTCCCTGACCGTCGAGCGATCGATGAAGAGGCGGCTGCTCTTGTATGCCTCCACGTACGCGATCCTGCGCCCTTTCGTCGTCTCGATCAAGGTGAATCGTCCGGAGAGGGCCGCATGCTCCTCGCGACCGTCCGGCATTACCTGGATCTCCACGTTGGTCCGTTGACCGACGAGCAGGATCTGCTCCAACTGGCCCCGCACTACCTCCCGTCCACCCAGCCCTTTCCGTAGAACCGCCTCTTCCATCACGAAGCTGATGGTGGGCATCGGTTTCCGCCCGAAGATCTCCTGCCGGGCCAACCGGGCCGTCACGCGCTGTTCAATCGTCGCCTCATCCAGCGGGGGACGCCGGACGGTGAAGACCGCCCGCGCGTAGTCCTCGGTCTGAAGCAGACCGGGCACGGTCTGCACGGCGAAGAAGTGCAACGCGACAGCCTTCTTCTCCAGCGCCGCCGCATCTTGGAAGAACGCCGGGTACTGCGCCTTCTCCATCTCCTCGATGAAATCGACCAGCACCCCCTGCGCACCCAGCACCTCATCGGCGTGACTGATGAACCTCGCCGATGGAATGCGCCTCCCCTGCTCGAACGACGCGATTGTCGCCGCCGAGTACCCGGTACGGGAACCGAGTTCGGCGCGTTCCATGCCCGCCTGAGTCCGCAGCCGCTTCAACAACCGCCCGAAGATGAGCGGAACAGCCGAGTCGGGCCCGGACTCGCCCTCCGGCTCCCTCACTTCAGGCTCCGCCTGCACTTCCTCGCTCACATACACCCCCAATACCCTCGCGCCACCGTCGGTCACGGCGCGCTCGTGTACAGCGGCACCCCACGCTCGTACAACGCGTGTTGGTCAAGGTGCGGCCGCTGTTCAACGTTACTGAGCGTGCGCGAGCGTGAGCGACATGAAGTCGGAAATCTCCACCCGCGAATTCGCCATGCGCTTCACCTCCACCCCACGCGGCGCACGCCTCGCCCGGCGGCTCGTCTCGCTCCGACTGGACGAGTGGGGGCACGCCTACGCCGGCCCCGTGAACGAAGCCGTCACCCTGATCGCCGCCGAACTCGTGGCGAATGCGGTTCGTCACGGGCACGTACCCGGGCGGGACTTCCGTCTCCGGCTCGCCGAGTCGTCCGGCACCCTGCGCCTGGAGGTCTCCGACACCCGTACCGAGCGGCTGCCCGAGCTGCGGGTCCCGGCCGACGAGTCCGGGCGGGGGCTGCTGCTGGTAGAGGCGCTCGCCGACAAGTGGGGCGTCACGCCGCTACAACCCGGCAAATCCGTCTGGGCGGAGGTATGGCTGAGTCCCGCCACCCAGCGGTGACGGGACTCACGAAAGCCGAAAAGATCAGCCGGCCACCGACACCGACGGCTCGCCGGAGGCCACGCCGTCCTGCTCCATCTGCTCGGCCAGCTTCATGGCCTCCTCGATGAGGGTCTCCACGATCTTGGACTCGGGGACGGTCTTGATGACCTCGCCCTTGACGAAGATCTGGCCCTTGCCGTTGCCGGAGGCGACGCCGAGGTCGGCCTCGCGGGCCTCGCCGGGGCCGTTGACGACGCAGCCCATGACGGCGACGCGCAGCGGGACCTCCATACCGGTCAGACCGGCCGTGACCTCCTCCGCGAGCTTGTAGACGTCCACCTGGGCCCGGCCGCAGGACGGGCAGGAGACGATCTCGAGGCCGCGCTGGCGCAGGCCGAGCGACTGCAGGATCTGCAGACCGACCTTGACCTCCTCGACGGGGGGAGCCGACAGAGAGACCCGGATCGTGTCGCCGATGCCCTGCGAGAGCAGCGCGCCGAACGCCACCGCCGACTTGATCGTGCCCTGGAACGCCGGGCCCGCCTCCGTCACGCCGAGGTGGAGCGGGTATTCGCACTGCTCGGCGAGCTGGCGGTAGGCCTCGATCATGACGACCGGGTCGTTGTGCTTGACGGAGATCTTGATGTCCCGGAAATCGTGCTCCTCGAAGAGGGACGCTTCCCACAGGGCCGACTCGACCAGGGCCTCCGGGGTCGCCTTGCCGTACTTCTGGAGCAGGCGCTTGTCCAGGGAGCCGGCGTTGACGCCGATGCGGATCGGGGTGCCGTGGTCCTTTGCGGCCTTGGCGATCTCCTTGACCTTGTCGTCGAACTGCTTGATGTTGCCGGGGTTCACGCGGACCGCCGCGCAACCCGCCTCGATGGCGGCGAAGACGTACTTGGGCTGGAAGTGGATGTCCGCGATCACCGGGATCTGGGACTTCTTCGCGATGGTCGCCAGGGCGTCCGCGTCGTCCTGGGTCGGGCACGCCACGCGCACGATCTGGCAGCCGGACGCCGTCAGCTCGGCGATCTGCTGGAGGGTGGCGCCGATGTCCGACGTACGGGTCGTGGTCATCGACTGGACCGAGACGGGCGCGTCCCCGCCGACCGCCACGCTTCCGACCTGGATCTGCCGGCTCTTCCGGCGCTCGGCGAGCTTGGTCGGAACGGACGGCATGCCGAGAGAAATCGCAGTCATCTGCTGTGCAACCCCAAGTCGTGGATCAAGGTCCGGTCCCGTCTACGGGCGGGCTCCAGGCTTCGAGATTACGGCACGGGCCCAGGCGCCAGCACATCCCACCCGGTAAAGCCACTCGATGGATGGCGGCGCGGAACATCGGGTTCCGGGCCGCCTCCAACGCCGTATGGCTACGAGATTTTCACCGGGTTAACGACGTCCGCAATCAAGACGAGCACGGTAAAGCAGACGAAGATCCCCGCCACCACGTACGCCACCGGCATCAGCTTCGCCACGTCGAACGGACCGGGGTCCGGGCGGCGCAGCACCCGTGCCACGTTCCGCCGCAGCGACTCCCACAGCGCGCCCGCGATGTGCCCGCCGTCGAGGGGGAGCAGCGGGAGCATGTTGAACAGGAACAGGGAGAGGTTGAAGCCGGCCAGCAGCATCACGAAGTTCGCGAGCTGCTGTGAGGCGGGGATGTCCAGCGTGGCGATCTCGCCAGTGATGCGGGCGGCGCCGACGATGCCGATCGGGGAGTCCGGCTGGCGCGGGGCGTTGCCGAAGGCCGAGTCCCACAGTGCCGGGATCTTGGCGGGCAGGGCGGCGAGGGAGTCGACGGCGTTGCCGACCTGGTCGGTCATCCAGCTCACCGACCCGCCGAAGTCCTGCTTGACGACTCCGGAGGCGGCACTGAAGCCGAGGAAGCCGGCCTTGACGTAGCCGTTCACGTACTTGCCGTGGGCGTCCTTCTTGGCCACCAGGTTGGTGGTGATCGTCGCGTGCAGGGTCAGCTCGTGGCCCTTGCGGTCGACGACGATCGCGACGTTCTTGCCGGCGCTGTCGCGGATGAGGTCCGAGAGGGTGTTCCAGTCCTTGGTGGACTTGCCGTCGAAGGAGACGATCTTGTCGCCCGCCTTCATGCCGGCCTGCGCCGCCGGGGAGACCGGGTCGGACTTCTTGCAGCTGTCGCGGTGCTCGCTCTGCTTGATGGAGCAGGGCGACACGGAGGCGACGGTGGTGGTCTGCTGCGGGATGCCGAAGCCCATGAGCACGGTGAAGAACAGGCCGATCGCGAGGATCAGGTTCATGAACGGGCCCGCGAACATGACGATGACGCGCTTCCACGGCTTGCGTGTGTAGAACATGCGGGTCTCGTCGCCGGGCTGGAGCTCCTCGAAGGCCGCCGAGCGGGCGTCCTCGATCATGCCGCGCCACGGGGAGGTGGAGCGGGCGGAGACGCGGCCCTGGTCGTCGGGCGGGAACATGCCGATCATGCGGATGTAGCCGCCGAGCGGGACCGCCTTGATGCCGTACTCGGTCTCGCCCTTCTTCCGCGACCACATGGTCGGGCCGAAGCCGACCATGTACTGCGGGACGCGGATCCCGAAGAGCTTGGCCGTGGAGAGGTGTCCCAGCTCGTGCCACGCGATCGAGACGAGCAGGCCGAGAACGAAGACCAGTATGCCGAGGATGAACATCAAGGTCGTCATGCACGCGCCTCCGCGGTCGCCGTCGTGGCTGTGAGTTCGCGGGCCCGGGCCCTTGCCCAGGTCTCCGCTTCGAGGACGTCCGACACGGTGAGTGAAGTTCCCGAATCCGGGGTGCCGTGCTCCTCGACCACCCGGGTGACGGTCTCCATGATGCCGTTGAAGGGCAGCGCCCCGCTGCGGAAGGCCTCGACGCACTCCTCGTTGGCCGCATTGAACACCGCCGGTGCGGTCCCCGCGAGCTCCCCCACGTGCCGGGCGAGGTTCACCGAGGGGAAGGCCTCGTTGTCCAGCGGGAAGAACTCCCAGGTGGAGGCCTTGCTCCAGTCGAAGGCGGGCGCCGCGTCCGGGACGCGTTCGGGCCAGCCCAGACCGATGGCGATCGGCCCGCGCATGTCGGGGGGCGTCGCCTGGGCGATCGTGGATCCGTCGGTGAACTCGACCATCGAGTGGACATACGACTGGGGATGCACGACCACCTCAATGCGGTCGAAGGGAATGTCGTAGAGGAGGTGTGCCTCGATGACCTCCAGGCCCTTGTTGACGAGGGTCGCGGAGTTGATCGTGATCACCGGGCCCATCGCCCAGGTGGGGTGGGCGAGGGCGTCCTCGACGGTCACCCGGGCCAGGTCGGCCCTCGTACGGCCCCGGAAGGGCCCCCCGGACGCCGTGACGACCAGCTTGCGTACATCGGTCCTCGTCCCGCAGGCCAGCGCCTGGAAGAGGGCGGCGTGCTCGGAGTCGACCGGGATGATCTGCCCTGGCTTGGCGAGCGCCTTGACCAGCGGACCGCCGACGATCAGGGACTCCTTGTTGGCGAGCGCCAGGGTGCGGCCGGCCTCCAGGGCGGCGAGGGTCGGCGCGAGGCCGATGGAGCCGGTGATGCCGTTCAGCACGGTGTGGCAGTCGGAGGCGGCGACGTGGGTGGCCGCGTCCGCTCCGGCGAGGATCTCGGGCAGCGGCTCGCCGGGGCCGTACTCGGCGGCGAGCGCCTCTCGCAGGGCGGGTACGACGTCCTCGCGGGCGACCGCGACGGTCCGCACCCGCAGCCGGCGGGCCTGCTCGGCGAGGAGGGCGACGCGGCCGCCGTTCGCGGACAGCGCGCTGACCCGGAAGCGGTCGGGGTGGCGCAGCACGAGGTCGATGGCCTGGGTGCCGATGGATCCGGTGGAGCCGAGGATCACCACGTCCTTGGGGCTGTCGCCCGCGAGGGGGTCGTAGACGAGGTGCGGATCGGCGAGGGGTGCCGGATGGGCGGGGCTGTCGGTCATCCCCCCATTGTTGCCCCAACCGGTGACCGACAGGACAGGGCGTCCCCCGGGCGGGTGCGTCGAGGTAGTTCGCGCTTTATGGAGCGATTGTCATGTTGTGAAGCATCAGTAAAGATCACGTGTTGGTGTCGATCACGAACACCATCGGTGGGGCGATCCCGAAATCGCGCGCTTCCGCGCACCGGTGATGGCATCCTTCCGTTGGCGCCCGTCAAGAAGGGCCAAAGGGGGAGGAGTTCCACCATGAACCGTATGCGTACGACCGCCGCCGTCCTGGGGACGGCCGGTGTCCTGACCGCCGCTCAGCTCGGTCTGGCCGGGGGCGCGTTCGCCGCCGCCCAGGCGCCGACGAGCTCCGGCTGCCCGATCAACCTGGTCTACCCGACCAGCTTCTACATCGACTCGCACGGCTGGGTGACCAACGGGGGTCTGTACTTCGGCATCAAGAACAAGAGCACGACGAAGAGCTTCAAGAAGGTCAGCTTCACCGTCACCGACGTCAAGAACATCCGCTTCGGCTCGGCCAAGGCCACGGGTGGCAAGGTCACCCACAAGACGTCGAAGACGGTGACGGTGTACACGGGGACGCTGAACAAGAAGGCGAGCCTCGGGGTGAAGGTGCAGACGCATCTGCTCAACACCCACAGCTACAAGGTGAAGTTCACCCTGCGCGGCTCGGGCTGGACCTGCGCCGTGGACCAGGGCACCTGGGGCAACTGACCAACCCCAGGCACCCGGTCGACAGGCGGGAGGGCGGCTCAGTCCCCGAAGGGACGGCGCTCGCTCTCCCGTTTCGACGCTCCGGGGGTCGCGTCGGCGATCCACGGGCCGTCCCCGGACGGGTCGACGACGCCTTCCTCCAGCCAGGTGTAGGCCCCGCCGAGCACGCCCTTGACCACCTTGCGGTCGAGGGCGTCGGTGTTGGTCCACAGCCGGTCGAAGAGTTCCTCGACGCGGATGCGGGCCTGCCGGCAGAAGGCGTCCGCCAGCTGGTAGGCCTCGCGGCCGTGGTCGTCGCGGCTGCGCAGCAGTTCGGCCCGGACGCAGACCGCGCTCATCGCGAACAGCTCGGCGCCGATGTCCACGATCCGCCCGAGGAAGCCCTGCTTGGTCTCCATCCGGCCCTGCCAGCGGGACATGGCGTAGAAGGTGGAGCGGGCCAGCTTGCGGGCGGTGCGCTCGACGTAGCGCAGATGCCCGGAGAGATCGACGCCGTACTTGAACTGGCCGTAGGACGTCGGCAGTTGACCCGGTCCGGCGACCAGCTTCGGCAGCCACTTGGCGTAGAACACACCCGCGTTCGCGCCCGCCTTCGCCTTGTCGGACAGGGACTTGTCGGGGTCGATGAGGTCACCGGCGACCGAGAGGTGGGCGTCGACGGCCTCGCGGGCGATCAGCAGGTGCATGATCTCCGTCGAGCCCTCGAAGATGCGGTTGATGCGCAGGTCGCGCAGGATCTGCTCGGCCGGGACCCCGCGCTCGCCGCGCGCCTTCAGCGACTCGGCCGTCTCGTAGCCGCGGCCGCCGCGGATCTGGACCAGTTCGTCGGCCATCTTCCAGGCCATCTCGGAGCCGTAGAGCTTGGCGAGGGCGGCCTCGATGCGGATGTCGTTGCGGTCCTCGTCGGCCATCTGCGAGGAGAGGTCGAGGACGGCCTCCAGGGCGAAGGTGGTGGCCGCGATGAAGCTGATCTTGGAGCCGACGGCCTCGTGCAGCGCCACCGGTTTGCCCCACTGCTCGCGCTCCGCCGACCACTCGCGGGCGATCTTCAGACACCACTTGCCGGCGCCCGCGCACATCGCCGGCAGCGAGAGCCGGCCGGTGTTGAGCGTGGTGAGAGCGATCTTCAGGCCCGCGCCCTCCGGGCCGATCCGGTTCGCGGCCGGGACCCGCACCTGGTGGAAGCGGGTGACGCCGTTCTCGATGCCGCGCAGGCCCAT
Source organism: Streptomyces sp. NPDC052107 (assembly GCF_040680215.1). Classification (NCBI taxonomy): domain Bacteria; kingdom Bacillati; phylum Actinomycetota; class Actinomycetes; order Kitasatosporales; family Streptomycetaceae; genus Streptomyces; species Streptomyces sp. NPDC052107. Next base: position 297,635 of record NZ_JBFAWG010000004.1, on the reverse strand, counting down.
GAAGGCGTTGCGGTTCTCGACCGTGACGCCCTCCGAGGTCGCCTCCACCACGAACGCGGTGATGCCGCCCTTGTGCCCCTCCGACTTCGGCACGCGCGCCATGACGACGAGCAGGTCGGCGACCACCCCGTTGGTGGTCCACAGTTTCACCCCGTCGAGTACGTAGTCGTCCCCGTCGGGTACGGCCGTCGTGGCGAGGCGGGCCGGGTCGGAGCCGACGTCCGGCTCGGTGAGCAGGAAGGCGGAGATGTCGGTGCGGGCGCAGCGGGGCAGGAAGGCGTCCTTCTGCTCCTGGGTGCCGAAGATCTTCAGCGGCTGGGGCACGCCGATCGACTGGTGGGCGGAGAGCAGGGCGCCGACGGCGGGGCTCGCGGAGCCGACCAGGGCGAGGGCCTTGTTGTAGTACAGCTGGCTGAGGCCGAGACCGCCGTACTTGGGGTCGATCTTCATGCCGAGGGCACCGAGTTCCTTCAGGCCGGTCACGACCTCGTCGGGGATGCGGGCCTCGCGCTCGATGCGGGCGGAGTCGATCGTGGACCCGCAGAACGCGCGCAGCTTGGCGAGGAACTCCTCGCCGCGCCGCACGCTCTCGGGGTCCGGGAGCGGATGGGGGTGGATGAGGTCGAGCCGGAAGCGCCCGAGGAAGAGCTCCTTGGCGAAGCTGGGCTTGTGCCAGTCCTGCTGCCGGGCGGCCTCCGCCACCTGGCGCGCCTCGCGCTCGGTGACGGTGGTGCGTGACTTGGTAGGGGCGGACATTGAGGCTCACCTCGCCGCAAAGAGGGACGAATTGGACCGTTCGTTACCGACCAGTGCTACTGGATCGTTGGTACCCGAAACGGGCCGACCCCACCACCCCTCGCGCGTCCGATCGGCCGAAAGGTCTGCCGGAGTCCGACCCGCAGGTGTGCACTTCTTCCCGATGGGCCGTTCGGGATATCGGCCGACGAAAAGTCGTCGAAGCGCTTCGACAGCCTATGGACACCCGGCCCCGGCTGAGGCTAGTGTCAATTCACCCTCACTCATCCCCGTCAGCAACGCGCGTTGTCGAAGCGCTTCACAAAGCTTGGAGCACGGATGGTCACCCTCGCCGAGGTCGCCCAGCACGCCGGAGTCTCGGCGAGCACGGTGAGCTATGTCCTCAGCGGCAAGCGGTCCATCTCCGCGACCACCCGGCAGCGGGTCGAGCAGAGCATCCGGGAACTGGGCTACCACCCCAACGCCGGCGCCCGCGCCCTGGCCGGCAAGCGGTCGAACATCATCGCGCTGATGATCCCGCTGCGCACCGACATGTATGTGCCGGTGATGATGGAGATCGCCATCGCGGTGGCCACCACGGCCCGCAACCACGGCTACGACGTCCTGCTGCTCGCCGGAGAGGAGGGGCCCGACGCGGTGCGCCGGGTGACCGGCAGCGGTCTCGCCGACGCGATGATCCTGATGGACGTCGAACTGGAGGACGAGCGGCTGCCGCTGCTGCGGGGGACCGACCAGCCCTCGGTGCTGATCGGCCTGCCCGCCGACACGGCCGGTCTGACCTGTGTGGATCTGGACTGGAGTGCGACGGGCGCGCTGTGCGTGGCGCATCTGGCGGGGCTCGGTCATCGTGACATCGCTGTCATCGGCGAGGCCCCGGCCGTCTACGAGCGGCACACCGGCTTCGCCGAGCGCACCCTCGACGGACTGCGCACCCGGGCCCGAGAGGCGGGCGTACGGGTGCTGCACCGCCCGTGCGACGGCGGCTACGACGCCATGGCCCTGACCCTGGCCCGGATCCTCGACGAGCGCCCGGGGACGACCGGGTTCGTGGTGCAGAACGAGTCGGCGGTGGAGCCGCTGCTCGCGCTGCTGCGCCAGCAGGGCCGGGCCGTGCCGGAGGACGTGTCCGTGGTCGCGATCTGCCCGGACCAGGTCGCCGTCCATGCATCTGTGCGGCCGACCTCGGTCGCCATTCCGGCGCAGGAGATGGGCCGGTACGCGGTCGAGCATCTGGTGGCCAAGCTGGACGGGCGGGGCGGCGACGAGGTCCTGCTGATCGCGCCCGAGCTGACGGTACGGGCGAGCTCGGGACCGGCACCGGCCGCCTCCTGACCGCACCCTCCCGTGCTCCGGTGCGTCCGGGGCACCCCTCTGCCTGCCTTGTCCCTGTCCCGCACTCCTTCAGGAGTATGCAGAGAATCAGCCTGCCGTCACGCAGCCCAAGGTCTCCCTCGCCCAGTCCTCCCCCACCGTCGGCACCTTCCGTGAGCGGGACGGGGCGCTGGAGTGGAGCGGCCGTTAGGAGAGTCCGGCATCGCGATCGTGGACCGGACGCGGACGGCGGGCGACGCGGTGACGCCGGTGCACGACGCGGCGGCCGAACTGGTCTACCTTGCCTGCGACTTCGGTACGGGGGTGAGCGAGGTGACGGCGCAGGTGGCGGGCGAGGGAGTACTGGAGGTGTCCCTGGACGGCGGCCCGGTGCTGGCCGCGCTGACGCCGGACGCCCCCACCGCCCACGTCTACGCCTACACCACCCTGGGCGCCGGTCTCGTCGCCGACGGCGTGCACGACGTCCACCTCAGGCTGCGCGGCCCGCTGTGGCTCACGCACGTCGGCTTCTGCGGTTGAGGGTCCGGAGGAGACCGACGACGGGAGGGGCCCGGCACCGGAAGGCAGCGGTGCCGGGCCCCTTTTGCATGGCGGGCAGCGCCACGCTCAGGCTACGCGAAAATGGTTCTCATCAGTGGTTCTTGGCGAGGGCCTGGACCAGGCGCAGGGCGTCCAGCGTGCCCACGCCGGTGGCCATGTCGTATCCGTTGACGGCCTTGTAGCCCGCGACACCCTCATAGCTGTTGTCGGTGCCGTCGTTGACGTCGACGACGCCGGGGTTCTTCTGCTTCAGAAGGGTGTACAGCGCCGCGTTGATGTCGCCCACACGGTGGCCGGCCGCCTGGTCGGCGAGGGCGACGATGCCCGAGAACAGCGGGCTGGCCTCGCTGGTGCCGCCGGAGACGTCCCAGCCGGTGGCGGTCGGGTCGTAGCTGGAGTAGACCCAGGCGCCGCCGTCGACCGCGGCGGCCATCGAGATGTCCGGGGTGCCGCGGCGGGTGCCGACGACGTTCTTCACACCGTCCTGGAAGGCCGGGCGGGTGAACACGTGGGACTGGCCGCCGCCGCCCGCGCCGTAGTCGTTGTAGACGCTGTCCGGCTTGACGCGCTCGCCCTTGTCGTTCAGGTGCAGCTGGGTGCCGCCGATGGAGGTGACCAACGGGTCGGACGACGGCCAGGAGTTGACGCGCTTGTTGTAGTACGTCTTGCCGTCCGCCTTCAGGTCGGTGGCGCCGCCGTCACCGGAGGAGGCGAGCACGGTCACGTGCTTGCGCTGCGCGGCCTCGAAGGCGTACCGGAGCTTCTTGATGCTGGAGAAGTCGCCCTTGCCGAAGCCCGGGAAGGTGTTCTCGGTGGCGCCGAAGCTCTGGCTGATGACATCGCCGACGCCGTGGTCGATCAGGCTCTTCTCGGCGGACATCATCTCCGGCAGACCGGTGGTGCCCTCGGTCTCGGAGACCGCCGTCTCCACCAGGACGATCTTCGCGCCGGGCGCGACGGCGTGAGCCATCTCGACGTCCAGCGTGGTCTCGCCGGCCCATCCGGTCATGTCGGCGTTCTTGGGGTCGAACTTCGGGACGTGACCCCACTTGACGACCTGGACCTTGGCGCTGGGCAGCCCGAACTGCTTGCTGTAGACGTCCAGATCGTGCTGGACGGTGGGGGATCCGAAGGAGTCGACGATGACGATCGTCCGCCCCTTGCCCGTGATGCCCTTCTTGTACAGCGGGTTCAGGTCGTACGCGGCGCGGTACTGCAGCGGGTTGTAGCAGGCGATGTGCCACTTGGACCGGCACTGCGCGATGGGGAGGGGGCTGGCCACGCCGTGGACCAGGGTGTGCCCCGCGATGGCCGGCTGCGCGAAGGTGTGCGGTACGCCGGCGGGCGCGGCGGTGGTGGCGCCGGCCGAAGAAACGGTCGCCAGTCCTGCGGCGACGAGTGCGGCGGTGGCGGCGGAGGCCGCGAGGCCGCGCCCGGTACGGGCTATGTGCATGTGTTCCCCTGAGTGGTCCGGTGTCGGACGTGATCGGTCGCCCTAGTCGACACGCAGACCGTCGATTGAGTCATGCACAGAACAAGATTATTGACCGGCCGATGCCGAATCCTTTACCCGGCCAGAGCTTTCGTGAACACGAACGGCCGCAGCCCCCGCACAGTGGGCTGCGGCCGTTCTGTTTCCGACCTGTCCGTGGCAGGTCAGAGCGCGAGACCGGTCAGGACCAGCACGCGCTCGTAGGTGTAGTCCTCCATCGCGAACCGCACGCCTTCGCGGCCCACACCGGACTGCTTGGCGCCGCCGTACGGCATCTGGTCGGCGCGGTAGGACGGGACGTCGCCGATCACCACGCCGCCGACCTCGAGGGCGCGGTGGGCACGGAAGGCGATTTGCAGGTCGTGGGTGAACACGCCTGCCTGGAGGCCGTACTTCGAGTTGTTGACCGCGGCAAAGGCTTCCGCCTCGCCGTCCACCCTCTGCACGGTGAGGACCGGTCCGAAGACCTCCTCGCAGGCGAGGGTGACGTCCGCCGGCACGTCGGTGAGGACGGTCGGCGCGTAGGAGGCGCCGTCGCGGTCGCCACCGGTGAGCAGCGTGGCACCGGCCTCGACGGCCTCCTTCACCCAGGACTCCACGCGCTTGGCGGCGTCCTCGCTGACCAGCGGGCCGACGTCCGTCTTGGCGTCGGAGGGGTCACCGGTGACCTGGGCCTCGACGGCGGCGACGATGCGCGGCAGCAGGCGGTCGTGGACGGAGGCGTCGGCGATCACGCGCTGCACGGAGATGCAGGACTGGCCGCCCTGGTAGTTGGAGAAGGTCGCGATGCGGGTCGCGGCCCAGTCCAGGTCGGCGTCGGAGGCGTAGTCGCCGAGGACGACCGCGGCTCCGTTGCCGCCCAGCTCCAGCGTGCAGTGCTTGCGCGGCACCGAGTCCATGATGGCGTAGCCGACCTTGTCGGAACCGGTGAAGGAGATCACCGGCAGGCGCTCGTCCTGGACCAGGGCGGGCATGCGGTCGTTCGGGACCGGCAGGACCGACCAGGAACCGGCCGGCAGGTCGGTCTCGGCCAGCAGCTCGCCCAGGATCAGGCCGGAGAGCGGGGTGGCCGGGGCGGGCTTGAGGATGATCGGCGCGCCGACGGCGATCGCCGGGGCGACCTTGTGCGCGCACAGGTTCAGCGGGAAGTTGAACGGCGCGATGCCGAGCACGACACCCTTCGGGAAGCGGCGGGTCAGCGCCAGCCGGCCCTGGCCGCCGGCGTCGGTGTCCAGCCGCTGGGCCTCGCCGCCGTTGAACCGCCGGGCCTCCTCGGCGGCGAACCGGAACACGGAGACGGCACGGCCGACCTCGCCCCGGGCCCACTTGATGGGCTTGCCGTTCTCGGCGGAGATCAGCTGGGCGATCTCCTCGGTGCGCTCGACCAGCCGCTTGCTGACGTGGTCGAGGGCGGCGGCGCGTACGTGCGCCGGGGTGGCGGCGAACTCGTCCCGTACGGCGTACGCGGCGGCCACGGCCTCCTCGACCTGGGCGTCGGTCGGCACGCCGACCTTGCCGACGAGCCGGCCGTCCCACGGGGAGGTGACGTCGAAGGTGTCCTCGCCGGTGACCTGGCGGCCGGCGAGCCAGAAGGCGTGGGTGGAAGTCATGTGCGAGTCCCGGCCCTTCCGCGTTGGGGGTGTGCTTGGCTTTCGTGGTCAACGGTAGGGCGGGGGCGGCCGGGGGTCGCTTGTCCGAGTCGTAGCAGTAGCCGGACCGCGCACTACTGTTTGGACTACTCGGCGCTGCTCTGTGCGGACTACCTATTCGGCGCTGGTCGCCTTCAGGGCGAGCCACAGCTCCATCCGGACGTCCGGATCGTCCAGGGACCGCCCGAGGATCTCCTCGACCCGCCGCATCCGGTACCGGAGCGTGTGCCGGTGCACCCCCAGGTCCGCGGCCGCCGCGTCCCACTGCCCGTGCCGCGACAGCCACGCCCGCAGCGAGGCGACCAGATCCCCGCGCCCCGTCGCGTCGTGCTCGTGCAGCGCCCGCAGCAACCCGTCCGCGAACGCCTTCACCGCGTCGTCGGCCAGCAACGGCAGCACGGACCCCGCGGCCAGCTGCTCGTGCTCCACCAGCACCCGCCCCCGCCGCCGCGCCACCGACAAGGCCTGCTCGGCCTGCTTGAAGGCCGCCGCGGCGGCGATCGGCCCGGCCGGCGCGGACAGCCCGACGACCAGCTCCTCCTCGTCGCCCCCGGCCTGCTCGGGCACCGCCCGCGCCGCCTCCAGCGCCGCCGCGTACTGCGTGCAGGCGGCCACCGCCGCGCCTCCGTCGGTCGCGAGCACCACCAGCCGCTCCCCGTCGGGCACGACCAGCACGGCCTCCCCGGAGCGCGCGGCGGCGGATTCCACGCTCTCCGCCAGCTCGCCCAGCGGATCACCGCCCAGGTCGCCGGTGTCGGGCGCGGCGCCACCGGCACCCGGCGCCCGCGTGTGACCGCGGGCGTCGGCGTGCGCCCGGGCGGCGGATCCGGACGCCGACTCGGCGACGATCATCCGGAACGGCGCGTCGAGCAGGCCGCCGTACAGGTCGCCTGCGACGGCCCGGGCGTGGTCGGGTTCCCCGGCTAGGAGCATGCGCAGTACGGCCGTGCCGACGCGCTGTTCGGCCGCGTGCAGGGAGCGGGAGCGTTCGGTGGTGAGGGTGAGCAGGGCGATGGCGGAGTGCACGGCGTAGCGTTCGGCGGTGCCGAGGGCCGCGGCGGTGCCCACGGCGAGCGCCGCGCGCGGCCGCCGCCCCGTCCCCAGGGAGTGCAGCTCGACCCGGTCCTCGTGATCGGGTCCGCCGACCACGGCGGAGGCGGGCGCGGCCCGCTCCCGCAACCGCTCGACCTCCGCCGTCAGCCGGGCGGCACGCCGTCCGGCCCACTCGGGCGCGGCGGCGACGACGGCGCCGGAGGCGTCGTACAGCGCGGCCCACCCGTCGACCTGCCCGGCGAGCGCGCCGAGCAGCCCCTCGGGTCCGGCGTTGAGGGCCTGCTTGGTCAGCTCGCGCTGCGCGGCGAACCCCGCGGTGACGGCCCGGTACTGATCCGCGGCGATGGCGGCGGACACGGCCTTGCTGATGGCGAGGAAGGGGGTGCGGCGGGGGACTTCCAGCAACGGCAGCCCCTCCTGCCGACAGGCGTCGACGAGGGCCGCCGGGATCTCCTCGTAATTGACCCCCACGGCGAACCCGAGCCCGACGACCCCCGCCTGCACCAGCCGCTTCACATACCGCCGCATGGCCTCGGGATCCTCGGCGTCCAGCTTGAGCGCGGTGATCAGCAGCAGCTCACCGCCCTCCATGTAGGGCACGGGGTCGGCCAGCTCGCTGACGTGGGCCCAGCGGACGGGCACGTCGAGGCGGTCCTCGCCCGCGCGCACGGTCAGCTTCAGCGCGGAGTGGTGGACGAGCGAGGCGAGGGTAGGGGGCATCGGTCCTTCAGGTGACGCGAAACCGGGCGTCCAGGTGGACAGGTCGGCAGGGGGGATGGATCTTTTGGCCGAACCGTATGAACGACCTACACCGATTCTGCCTCACCGTACGATCCCCCGCCGCCCCCTCACCCCCGCAGATCCACCAGCAAAGGCGGCGCGTGCTCCCCCCGCACACTCGTCAACGACACCACCGCATGCCCCGCCGGCACCCCATGAGCCAACTCGGACGCGGACCAACGCTCACGCTCCACCTGCCGGACGGTGACGGCCTCGGTCGTCACCGCCTTGCCGGTCACCAGCTTGCGCAGGGCATGGATGGCGCGAGTCATCGGCTGGTCCGCGAAGACGGTGTGCCGGGCCACGTCCCGGGTCTCCACCCACTGCGTGCCCCAGGCGTCCGCGAACCTGCCGCCGTCCCATGTGGTCACCCCGGAGAACGCCATATGGCAGCCGACGGCCGCGTACAACGGCCCGTGCAGCGCCTCGGGGACATCGCCGACCGTACGCAGGGCGAGCACCACGCCCGCGTTGCGGGAGCGCAGGCGCTGGATGCGGCGGACGGACCCGGCCGTCACCGCGCCGGTGGCGTCGTCCAGGACGAGGCAGGCGAAGTGGGTCCGTTCGCCTGCCGACGCCACGGCTCCGAACTGGGCGAGCAGCAGCCGAGTGATGATCCGGGACGCCTCTTCGTGTCCGCGGTCGGGCAGGTCGATACGGACGCGCAACGGATGGTGGGCGACGGCGCGCAGGGAGAACGGCCTGGCGCTTCCGCCGTCCCCGCCGAAGAACTCGGCGAACGCCGGCCGGTCCAGCACCGCGAGCCGGTCGGCCAGGACCGGCCGGGGATCCCCGGCGCTGCCCGACTGCCGGGCGCGCGCATCGAGTTCGCGGCGCATCACGGCGTGCTCGTCCCCGGCGAGCGCGTCACGCAGCGCGGCCAGGGCCGGGGAATCGCCCTCCAGGAGTTCCCGCAGCACGGGCAGGGCAGGGAAGCGTCCGTACGCCGCCCGGTAGGGGCCGAGGAGCTGGGCGAGCGCGGTGACCGACCGCTGACCGCTCACGGTGTCCAGGTCGCCGGCCAGCCCCTCCGCCAGGAAGGCGGCCGCCTCGTCGGGGTCGTCGGAGTCCGCGTACGGGTCGAGGTCGTGCACGGACCGGGGGTCACCTAGGCGTACGACCACGTCGTAGGCCGAGTCGGGTCCGAGCGGAGTGCCGGCAGCGCACACGGCGACCACGGCGCACTGTCCGGCGAGGGCCTGCAGGCCGAGCGACTCGACGACGGGCCGGATCAGGTGGCGTGTCTTGCCGGAGCCCGCTGGCCCGACGGCCAGGAGCGAGGTGCCCAGGGTGTCCGGCGCGAGTGCCGCGCCGGCGCCGCCGTAGTCGAGCGGGGTGCGCTCCCCCGCCACCCACTTGCCGATGCGCACCTGCCCGACGCACAGATCATGCCGGGCGGCCCGGCCGGGCAGGTCGCGGTCGCCGGAGGGGTGGGTCCAGGCGGCGGCGCCCTCGCGCAGGACGGTGTCGGTGAATGAGGACAGCCGAGCGCGGGCACGCGCCACGGTCCACATGTGGCCGACCCTGGCGCAGTCCACGTCGTTCATCCGGTCGGCGTCGACCTCGGCGGCCAGCACGTCCGCGGCCTGGTGCTGACCGGCCTCACGCAGTTCGGGCCACTGCGACGGCCGGCGGTCGACGGCCGGTTGCGCGGCTGCCTCGGCCGTCCTGCCCCGCGCCCGCGCGGCGAGCGCCTCCTTCGCGAGGAGCCACCAGCCGCCGATCCGGGCGAACGGCCACAGCACCAGCAGACTGATCAGCGTGTACAGCCCGTCCGTGAGCAGCTTCGACGCGAACACGCCGTAGTCGCCGCCGTTGAGCAGGACGATCAGGGAGAACAACGGATCCTGGACGGGCAGGGCGTCCCAGCCGAGGCCGAACCAGCTCGGAAAGACGAAGGCCAGCGCGATCAGCGCGCCGAGGGCGGCGATGAGGGCGCGAGCGGGTTGTTCGCGTCGGGTGACGAAGTGCCGGATGACGTCGGACCAACTGCCCAGGCGCGCCATGGCGTAGACAAGGATCGCAAAGAACACCCCGTCGGCGACCGTCTTGGCCTCGAGACCCTGGTAGCCCTTCGGTGATGTGGTGCCGGGCCACCACCAGGCGTCGGGGGTGAGCAGCTTGAGGACGGTCCACTGGTAGGGGAGGCCGCCGTGCCGCCACAGCGACCACAGAAGCAGTCCCGCGGCCAGGGGGACGACGAAGCCGACGATGGTGACGGGGGCCAGGCGCTGTGCCTGACGTGCGGCCACGGGCCGACGGTAGCCGATGCGCCAGATACCAAGCTCGACGGCCGGGCGCGGCTCATCGAGCCAGTCGGCGACGCGCGAGCGGGGATGCGGCGCATGACGGGTGTACCCCGGCTGTGCGGCCATCGGCGGCATATCCGGCTCCCGCGTCGGCCGCGGCGGCACGGCGGGTGCGTCGTACGGCGTCGCAGGCCCGTTCCGCGGAGCCGCGGGCCCGTCCGTCGGCTCCGCCGGCCGCGGCACGGGGTGAGCGTGCGTGCCCCGCGTGTCCTGCGTCCCGTCGCTGTCCATCGCCCTTGCCCCCTGACCAGCCGCTCCGTCCACCATCAGCGAGTCAATCTAATGCCCTCGCCAGGCGAGTTCAGCGATTGCGTGACGGGGCGCGCGGCGAGATACGAGCACGCCACGGCGTCCCCCTCCTGGCACCTCTATGTCCACTCCGGACAACGACTCTCCCAGAAGACGCCCACATGGAGCATGCCCACCCCCCACCCCCGGCCCTAGCCTGCGAAGAAGGATAGGTAAGCGGCCGAAAACTCACCGCCCGGGATCGTCCGGGACGCCAGATCAGACCGCTCGGTACGCAAGATCATCAGGAGCCCCCATGACCGCACTTCCGCAGGAGCGCCGCGTCGTCACCGCCATCCCCGGCCCGAAGTCGCAGGAGCTGCAGGCCCGCCGTACCGCCGCGGTCGCGCAGGGCGTGGGCTCCGTGCTGCCGGTCTTCACCACGCGCGCGGGTGGCGGGATCATCGAGGACGTCGACGGCAACCGGCTCATCGACTTCGGGTCCGGTATCGCCGTGACCTCCGTCGGCGCCTCCGCCGAGGCCGTCGTACGGCGGGCGAGCGCTCAGCTCGCCGACTTCACCCACACCTGTTTCATGGTCACCCCGTACGAGGGGTACGTCGCCGTCGCCGAGGCTCTGGCCGAGCTGACGCCCGGTGACCACGCCAAGAAGTCCGCGCTGTTCAACTCCGGCGCCGAGGCCGTCGAGAACGCCGTCAAGATCGCCCGCGCCTACACCAAGCGCCAGGCCGTCGTCGTGTTCGACCACGGCTACCACGGGCGCACCAACCTGACCATGGCGCTGACGGCGAAGAACATGCCGTACAAGCACGGCTTCGGGCCGTTCGCGCCCGAGGTGTACCGGGTCCCGGTGGCGTACGCCTACCGTTGGCCGACGGGTCCGCAGAACGCCGGTCCCGAGGCCGCCGCGCAGGCCATCGACCAGATCACCAAGCAGGTCGGCCCGGACAACGTGGCCGCGATCATCATCGAGCCGGTGCTCGGCGAGGGCGGCTTCATCGAGCCGGCCAAGGGCTTCCTGCCGGCCATCCGGCAGTTCGCCGCCGACAACGGGATCGTCTTCGTCGCCGATGAGATCCAGAGCGGCTTTTGCCGTACCGGGCAGTGGTTCGCCTGTGAGGACGAGGGGATCGTCCCGGACCTCATCACCACCGCCAAGGGCATCGCCGGTGGGCTTCCGCTCGCCGCCGTGACCGGCCGCGCCGAGATCATGGACGCCGCGCACGCCGGTGGCCTCGGTGGTACGTACGGCGGTAACCCCGTCGCCTGCGCGGGTGCGCTCGGTGCCATCGAGACCATGAAGGAGCTCGACCTCAACGGCAAGGCCAAGCGCATCGAGGAGATCATGAAGGGTCGCCTCGCCGCCATGGCCGAGAAGTTCGACGTCATCGGTGACGTGCGGGGACGCGGCGCCATGATCGCCATCGAGCTGGTCAAGGACCGCACCACCAAGGAGCCGAACCCGGAGGCCACCGCCGCCCTCGCCAAGGCCTGCCACGCCGAGGGCCTGCTGGTCCTGACCTGCGGCACCTACGGCAACGTGCTGCGCTTCCTGCCCCCGCTGGTGATCGGCGAGGACCTGCTCAACGAGGGCCTCGACATCATCGAGCAGGCCTTCGCGCGCATCTGATCCCGCGCATCCGAGCGACTGGTCCGCCCCTCTGAGGGATGCCTGCGGCAGGCCGTGTGAAGAAGGTGTGCGAGGTGGATGGCGGGAGCCGATTCCGTCTGCCCAAGCGGCCCGCCCTGCCGTAGGTTCTACCCAGATGAGAGATACACCCCGCCCACAGGGGACTGTGGGCGATTTCAGGCCGAGGCCTCCCCAGCTTCGACCTGGTCGTGCCCTCGCGCACACAACCGGCGCCTGACGGCTCCGGGATCTCCTCACCGATCGGACGGTCGCCGCCCCAAACCCCCCGGGGCGCGCGACGTTCCGATCCGGACGGCCGCCTCGGAACTACCCCCCCTGTTCCGGGGCGGCCGACCTCCTTCTTCCACTTCGCTTGCCGCTCCGCGGCGCCGAGAGGCCCCGACCACTCCTGCCGAGTGGTCGGGGCCTTCACGCGGTCAGCCGCGTCGCTGGTCCACGAGTCCGGGTGTCACGTGCCCGAGACGTTGATCGTGGCGTTCTCCGCGCCGAAGGTGCTCGTTTCGGCGTTGCGGGTGCCGTCGCCGTTGTAGGTCACCTGCCACTTGTCGCCGCCGTCGTTGGCGGCGGCCACGTGGTAGATGGTGTCCGACGTGCCTGCATGGCCGCTGTTGTCGAGGGTCACATCCTCTGTGTGGACGGGAGTGGTGTTGCAGGTCATGTCGGTGGGACCGTACAGCTTGAACGCGACGGTGCCCGTGGGCATCCCGCCCGCCGTGGCGCTGACCGTCGTCGAGTCCTGCGGGAAGCTCCTCTGCTGGGTCGCGATGTCGACGTCCGCCCTGGCCACGATCAGCGGCTCGCTCACGCACTCGCTCATCGCGCCCGTGTTATTGCCGTCACCGCTGTAGGTCGCCTGCGAGTAGAAGGTGCCGGGGGCCGAGAAGGTGAGGGTGTTCGAGGCGGGGACCGAGCCGTTGGTGACCGGCACGGTGCCGGCGTCCCGCTGACCCTGCGTGCAGCCGCTGTGTGGTGATCGACGGCTGGGCCTTGGTGACCACCGTCGATTCTCCGGCGTCGCCGCAGGCGGTCGACGCCGGCGAGGTGTTCGCCGAGCTGAAGGAGCCATTGCCGCTCACCTTGGCCGTGCTGGTGACGAGCGAGGTGCCGCTGCACTGTGCGTTGCCGTAGAGGTTGAAGGTGATCGTGCCGCCCACGTCGGCGGTGGCCCCGGCCAGGGTGGCGGAGTCGTGGATCGAGGTGCGGACCGTCGCTGTGTCCGTCGCGGTGTCCGTCGCGGTGGTGCTCAGCGACGAGCAGCTGGTGATCTGCACCCGCCCGGGGGCGATGAAGTCCTTCGGCTCGGAGTTGAAGGAGGTCGAGGCATGACTCCTCACATAGGCCGAGTTGGCCGGGATCGTGGTGGAGCTGACCCGCGAGGTCGTAGGTGATCAGCTTGGCGCCCACGGTGCGCACCGGCGTCGCCGTCTCGGTGTTCCCGTTGTTCGCGCAGTTGGTCGGCGTCGTCGTCGACGTGTCGCAGAACTTCTGGTTCAGCTCGAGGTCCATGTCGGTCGTGCCGGACGGCACGTTCTGCCGCCGCCGGGACAGTTCGAGGAACCTCGGCGTCGTGTTCGTCTCCGTGTAGACGCCGAAGGTCGTCAGGTCGCTCTTGTTGGGCGGGATCGAGCCGCTGACGATGGTGGGGGCCGCGGACTGCCACCCTGAAAGAGTAAGAACGGCATAAACCGACACACTGTCATCCCGTATGTCCATGTGACGCATTACGGGCCGAGCACACCTGCGAAGCTGGACACCGTGTCGACCTCAACCAGCCGCTCCCTGCTCCTCGGCGTTCCGGCCGTCCTCTTCGCCCTGATCACCTGGCAGGTCGTGGCCCACGGCCCACTGCTGCGCCTGGACTCCCGCCTCAGCAGGGCCCTCGTCGAGCCGGACCGCTTCGGCGGGCTCCTCTCCGACTTCGGCAACATCCAGGTCGCCGTCCCGGTCCTCGTCGCGGCCGTGGGCTACGTCCTCTGGCGGGGGCGGGCCGCCGGGACGGACCGGTGGTGGCTGCCGCCGCTGGCCGCGGCCCTCCTGATGGCGCTGGTCCCGGCGATCGTCGTACCGCTCAAGGACTGGACCGCACGGCCGGGAACCCCCGTGATGCCCCCGGCCGTCGGCTACTTCCCCTCCGGGCACTCGGCCACGGCGGCCGTCGCCTACGGCTCCGCGACCCTGCTCCTGCTCCCCTGGCTCCGGTCGGCCGTCACCCGCCGGTTCCTGGTGGCCGGCTGCGCACTGCTGGTCCTCGGGGTGTCGTACGGCCTCGTCCGCCGTGGCTGGCACTGGCCGCTGGACGTGGTGGCCAGCTGGTGCCTGTCCACCGTGCTGCTGACCACCCTGTCCCTGGTGACGGGCCTCAGCCGAAGTACGCGTCGAAGGTCTTCTGGAACTCCCAGTTCGAGTAGCGGTCCCAGTTCACCGACCATGTCATCAGACCGCGCAGCGCGGGCCAGGTCCCGTGCGTCGCGTACGAGCCGCAGTTCGTCTTCTTCGTGAGGCAGTCCAGGGTCTTGGTGACCTCGGAGGGGGCCACATAGCCGTTGCCCGCGTTCGTCGACGCCGGCATGCCGATCGCGACCTGGTCGGGGCGCAGGGGTGGGAAGACGTTGTTCGGGTCCCCCGCCACCGGGAAGCCGGTGAGCAGCATGTCGGTCATGGCGATGTGGAAGTCGGCGCCGCCCATGGAGTGGTACTGGTTGTCCAGGCCCATGATCGGCCCGGAGTTGTAGTCCTGGACGTGCAGGAGCGTGAGGTCGTCGCGCAGGGCGTGGATGACCGGGAGGTACGCCCCGCAGCGCGGGTCCTGGCCGCCCCACTTGCCGGTGCCGTAGTACTGGTAGCCCATCTGCACGAAGAAGGTCTCCGGGGCCATCGACAGCACGAACTTCGAGCCGTATTTGGCCTTCAGGGTCTTCAGGGCGGAGATGAGGTTGACGATCGCGGGGGTCGTCGGGTTCCTGAAGTCGGTGTCGCTCGTGTCGAGGGACAGGGAGTGGCCCTCGAAGTCGATGTCGAGGCCGTCCAGGCCGTAAGTGTCGATGATGTCCGAGACCGAGGAGACGAAGGTGTCGCGGGCCGCGGTGGTGGTGAGCTGGACCTGGCCGTTCTGGCCGCCGATCGAGATCAGCACCTTCTTGCCGGCCGCCTGCTTGGCCTTGATCGCGGCCTTGAAGTCCGCGTCGTTCTCGACGTTCGGGCACTCGGTGACCGGGCAGCGGTTGAACCGGATGTCCCCGGAGGTGGGCGAGGTGGGTTCGCCGAAGGCGAGGTCGATGACATCCCAGCTGTCGGGCACGTCGGCGAGGCGGGTGTAGCCGGAGCCGTTGGCGAAGCTCGCGTGCAGATAGCCGACGAGGGCGTGGGTGGGCAGGTCGGCGGAGCCGCCGCCGCTGCCGGCGCTGGTCGTGGCGGTGACGACGGCGGACTTCGCTGACTCGCCGGCGGCGTTGGTCGCGGTGACCTGGAAGCCGTACGCCGTCGAGGCGGACAGCCCGGTCACGGTGGCCGACGTGCCGCTCACCGTCTGGGACTTGGTCCCGTCGCGGTAGACGGTGTAGCTCGTGGCGCCGGTGACCGCCGACCAGGACAGGGCCACGGAGGACGAGGTGACGGCGGTGGCCCTCAGGCCGGTGGGCGCGGCGGGCGGCTGTCCGGTGCCGCTGCCGCCGTGGCCGACGAGGGAGATGTCGTCGGCGTAGTACGTGCCGGTGCCGTACCAGCCGTGCGTGTAGATGGTGACCTTCGTGGTGGCGGCGCCGGTGGTGAAGGTGGTGGTCAGCTTCTGCCAGTCGGGGGCGGACTGGGTCCAGGTGGAGACGTCGGTGGTGCCGGTGCCGTTCGCGCCGAGGTAGACGTACGAGCCACGGACGTAACCGGTCAGCGTGTACTGCGCGTCGGGCTGGACGGTCACCGTCTGCGCGCACTGCGCGTTGTCGCTGCCGGCCGGGGTCGCCTGCAGCGCCGAAGTTCCGGTGTGCACAGGCGAGTTGACCGTCGTACCGGCCGTGCAGGTCCAGCCGGTCAGGCCGGACTCGAAGCCGCCGTTCGTCGCGATGTCCGCGTCGGCCGCGCGGGCGGCCGACGACAGTGCGGTGATGCCGGGCACGGCCAGCAGGGCGGCCGTGAGCAGGGCGAGGACGGATCTGGGACGTCTTGCGCGCGGGGCGCGTGCGGCGCGTTCCACAAGGGCCTCCGGTGTCGGGGGAGTTGGAGGGTGGAGCGCACTCAACTTGGTCCAGACCAATCCTGTTGTCAAGGTTTCCGGGCGCTAGCCGTCCCCGCCCCTCCTGAGGCCAGCCGTGCCGCGGCATCGTGCATCGCCGGCTCCAGCAGCGCGGGGCCGGTCCGTGTGCCCGAGCCGTCCGGCGGCACGAGCCAGCGCACGCTCCGGGTCGCCCGGCCGGGATACGGCACGACGATCCAGGTGCCGGGTCCGGCGGTGCGGACGCCGGTACCGACCCAGCGGGCCGCGGTGCCGGGCGGCACCAAGAACCCGACCCGGTTGTCGCCGAAGCCGGCGAGTACCGGGCCGGCCGAGCACGCGGGTGACCACGTCCAGGGTCGGATGACCGAGGTCGCCCGGCAGGATCAGTACGTCCCAGGCTCGGCCTGCGGGCAGCAGCGCGACCCCGAGGGGATTGCGCTGCCATTCCCAGCGGCAGGCTTCGGGGTCCGGTGCGACGGATGCCAGCCATTCGACGGCCGTCTTCGTCCCAGTCATGAGAAGGCCTCCCTTTCTCTCGCCCGACCGTCCGGTGCGGTCGCGTCAGGAGGAGAGAGAGGGAGGTCTTCCGGGGGCATTACGCGGGTTCCGCGTCCCCCTTCAGGTGGCCTGGATCACATCTGCAGGTCGGCTGGGGTCGTCACCAGCCGTAGTCCTAGTCCCAGTAGTAGTCCCAGCAGTGGTGCTGATGGTCCCAGTAGTGGTGCCGGTGGTGGTGCCGGTAGCCATGGTCGTGGTGGTCCTTCTGGTGGGCCGTGGTCACCGCGGACGTCTGGTGCATCGGCGCCGCCGAGGCGGCCGCGGCCGGCAGCATGACGCCTCCGGCGACGACGGCGGCGGAGGCCACCGCCGTCGCCAGGCCGAGGCGGCGCCTGGCGCGGAAACCGTCGGGGTTGCGGGTGATACCCGGGATGCGGGGCATGATCGTCTCCTGCTGTTCCGGAGGTGTGGCATCGGTGCCTCGGGTGAGGTCCGTGCTTCCAGTACGCCGGAATGCGGCAGAAGGGTCATGTTCCGGGATCTCGTGGCTTGACGGCGCCGTAAGGGCGGGGTAAAAGCACTCAGCTGTCGAAGCCCAGCCCCAGCCGGTCCATGGTCCGCAGCCACAGATTGCGGCGGCCGCCGTGCGCGTCCGCGCGGGCCAGGGACCACTTGGTGAGGGCGATCCCGGTCCAGGCGAACGGCTCGGGCGGGAACGGCAGCGGCTTCTTGCGGACCATCTCCAGCTCGGTCCGCTCGGTGCGCTCCCCGTCCAGCAGGTCGAGCATCACGTCCGCGCCGAAGCGGGTCGCGCCCACGCCCAGGCCGGTGTACCCGGCCGCGTACGCGACCTTCCCCTGGTGCGCCGTGCCGAAGAACGCCGAGAAGCGCGAGCAGGTGTCGATCGCGCCGCCCCAGGCGTGGGTGAAGCGGACGCCCTCCAGCTGCGGGAAGCAGGTGAAGAAGTGGCCCGCGAGCTTGGCGTACGTCTCTGGCCGGTCGTCGTACTCGGCGCGCACCCGGCCGCCGTAGTGGTGGATCGCGTCGTAGCCGCCCCACAGGATCCGGTTGTCGGCGGACAGCCGGAAGTAGTGGAACTGGTTGGCGCTGTCGCCGAGTCCCTGTCGGTTCTTCCAGCCGATCGACGCCAGCTGGTCGGCGTTCAGCGGCTCGGTCATCAGCGCGTAGTCGTAGACCGGCACGGTGTAGGAGCGCACGCGGCGCAGCAGGCTGGGGAAGATGTTGGTGCCGAGCGCGACCCTGCGGGCGCGGACCGCGCCGTACGGCGTGCGTACGGCCATGCCGGCGCCGTACTGCTTCAGGGTCAGCGCGGGCGTGTGCTCGTAGACCCGCACCCCGAGCTTCAGGCAGGCCTTCTTCAGGCCCCAGGCCAGCTTCGCGGGATGCAGCATGGCCACGCCCCGGCGGTCCCACAGGCCGGCCTCGAAGGTGGGCGAGTTCACCTGCTCGCGCACGGCGTCGGCGTCCAGGAACTCGATGCCGTCCGCGAGTCCCTTCTCCGCCAGCTCCCGGTGCCAGTCCTTCAGTTCCCAGGCCTGGTAGGTCTCGGTGGCGACGTCGATCTCGCCGGTGCGCTCGAAGTCGCAGTCGATGCCGTGCCGGGCGAGCGCGGCCTCGATCTCGTCGAGGTTGCGCCGGCCCAGCTCCTCCAGTTTGTGGATCTCGTCGGGCCAGCGGGTGAGGCCGTTGGGCAGGCCGTGGGTGAGGGAGGCGGCGCAGAAGCCGCCGTTGCGGCCGGAGGCGGCCCAGCCCACCTCGCGGCCTTCCAGCAGGACCACGTCGCGCTGCGGGTCGCGCTCCTTGGCGCCCAGCGCGGTCCACAGCCCGCTGTAGCCGCCGCCGACGACCAGCAGGTCGCAGGTGTCGGTGCCGGTGAGGGCGGGCTCGGCGGGTGGCTTGCCGGGGTCTTCCAGCCAGTACGGGACCGGCTGGGCTTCGGAGAGAGAGGCGATCCAGTTGTCTTTGCCACGACTCATGGCGCTTGGGGCCATGATTTCAACTCCCTACAGTGGAGAAGGCTTATGCCTTTTGTTTGTTGCGGCTGTTGCCGACGAGCATCGAGAACAGCGTGATGAGGACGGCGACAAGGAACATGGCCGTACCGATGACGTTGATCTGGACGGGCGTGCCGCGCTGCGCCGAACCCCACACGAACATCGGGAAGGTGACGGTCGAGCCGGCGTTGAAGTTCGTGATGATGAAGTCGTCGAAGGACAGCGCGAACGACAGCAGCGCACCCGCGGCGATGCCCGGTGCCGCGATCGGCAGGGTGACCCGCAGGAAGGTCTGCACGGGCCCGGCGTACAGGTCCCGGGCGGCCTCCTCCAGGCGCGGGTCCATCGACATCACACGCGCCTTGACCGCGGTGACGACGAAGCTGAGACAGAACATGATGTGGGCGATGAGGATCGTCCAGAATCCGAGCTGAGCACCCATGTTGAGGAACAGGGTGAGCAGCGAGGCCGCCATGACGACCTCGGGCATCGCCATCGGCAGGAAGATCAGCGAGTTGACGGCGCCGCGGGCGCGGAAGCGGTAGCGGACCAGCGCGAAGGCGATCATCGTGCCGAGCAGGGTGGCACCGACCGTCGCCCAGACGGCGATCTGGAGGCTGATGGACAGCGAGCCGCACATGTCGGCGACGCCGCACGGCTGCTTCCAGGCGTCCAGGGAGAACTGCTGCCACTCGTAGTTGAAGCGTCCCTTCGGCTTGTTGAAGGAGAACACCGTCACGATGACGTTGGGCAGCAGCAGGTACGCGAGCGTCAGGATTCCCGCGATGACGACGAGATGGCGCTTGAGCCAGTTGACGAAGGGCATTTAGACCAGATCCTCCGTCCCGGACCGGCGGATGTAGATCGTGACCATGGCCAGGATGGCGGCCATGAGGATGAAGGAGAGGGCCGCGGCCGTGGGGTAGTCCAGGATCCGCAGGAACTGCGTCTGGATGACGTTGCCGATCATGCGGGTGTCGGTGGAGCCGAGGAGTTCGGAGTTGACGTAGTCGCCGGCCGCGGGGATGAAGGTCAGCAGCGTGCCGGAGACCACGCCCGGCATCGACAGCGGGAAGGTGACCTTGCGGAAGGTGGTCCAGGGCTTGGCGTACAGGTCGCCGGCCGCCTCGTGCAGCCGCCCGTCGATCCGCTCCAGCGAGGTGTACAGCGGCAGGATCATGAACGGCAGGAAGTTGTACGTCAGTCCGCACACCACCGCCAGCGGTGTGGCGAGGACGCGGTCGCCGGCCGTCCAGCCGAGCCAGTTGGTGAGGTCCAGGACGTGCACCGAGTTCAACGCGTGCACGACGGGGCCGTTGTCGGCGAGGATCGTCTTCCAGGCCAGGGTGCGGATCAGGAAGCTGGTGAAGAACGGCGCGATCACCAGGACCATGATCAGGTTGCGCCAGCGGCCCGCGCGGAAGGCGATCAGATAGGCCAGCGGGTAGCCGAGCAGCAGGCACAGGACCGTGGCGGCGGCCGCGTAGAAGACGGACCGCAGGAACTGCGGCCAGTACTCGCTCAGCGCGTGCCAGTAGGTCGCGAGGTGCCAGGTGACCTTGTAGCCCTCCTCCAGCGAGCCCGTCTGCACGGACGTGGAGGCCTGGTAGATCATCGGCAGCGCGAAGAAGACGATCAGCCACAGCAGGCCGGGCAGGAGCAGCCAGTACGGCGTGAACCGGCCGCGCTTGCGCGAAGGTTTCTTCTCCTCGGCCACGGGCGCGAGGGGCGGGGGCGCCTCGGCTTCGGTGAGCGTCGTCATCAGGCGGCCGCCTCTTCCTCGGTGCCCGCGGAGCCCACTGTCCCAGCGAGCAGGGACTGGGCCGCGTCCAGGCCGAAGGTGTGCGCCGGGCTCCAGTGCAGGACGACGTCGGCGCCGGGCACGAGCCGGGCGTCGCGCTCGATGTTCTGGACGTACACCGAGAGCTCGTCGCAGACCGGGCTGTCGATCACGTACTGGGTGGAGACGCCGATGAAGCTGGCGTCCGCGATCTTGCCGGTGAGCCGGTTGCGGCCCTCCGGTATCTCGCCCGCGTCGTCGGCGTGCGCGAGGGAGATCTTCTCGGGGCGGATGCCGACCAGCACCTTGCCGCCGGCCGTCGCCGGGGCCGAACATCGCGCCTTGGGCAGCACCAGCTTGCCGCCGCCCGCCTTGAGCACGATGTCGTCGCCGTTCTTGGTGTCGACCTCGGCCTCGATGAGGTTGGAGGTACCGAGGAAGTTCGCGACGAAGGTGGTGTTCGGGTTCTCGTACAGGTCGGTGGGCGAGCCGAGTTGCTCGACCCGGCCCGCGTTCATCACGGCGACCGTGTCGGCCATGGTCATGGCCTCCTCCTGGTCGTGCGTGACGTGCACGAAGGTGATGCCGACCTCGGTCTGGATGCGCTTGAGCTCCAGCTGCATCTGGCGGCGCAGCTTGAGGTCGAGGGCGCCGAGCGGCTCGTCGAGCAGCAGCACCTTGGGGTGGTTGATGAGGGCCCGGGCGACGGCCACGCGCTGCTGCTGGCCACCCGAGAGCTGGTGCGGCTTCTTGCGCGCCTGCTCGCCGAGCTGGACCAGCTCCAGCATCTCCTCGACCTGCTTCTTCACGCTCTTGATGCCGCGCCGGCGCAGGCCGAAGGCGACGTTCTCGAAGATGTCGAGGTGCGGGAAGAGGGCGTAGGACTGGAAGACCGTGTTCACCGGCCGTTTGTGCGGCGGCAGATGGGTCACTTCCTGGTCGCCGAGGTGCACGGTGCCGGAGGAAGGTTCCTCCAGGCCGGCGATCATGCGCAGGGTGGTGGTCTTGCCGCAGCCGGAGGCGCCGAGCAGGGCGAAGAAGGAGCCCTGCGGCACGGTCAGGTCGAGCGTCTGCACGGCGGTGAAGCCGTTGCCGTATGTCTTGCTGATACCGGAGAGGCGGACGTCGCCGCTGTTGTCTGGTGTCGTCATCGTCGTCGTCACGCCCCTGTGAGCTTCGAGAACTTCTGCTGGTAGGCGGTCTCTTCCTTCTGCGTCAGCGAGCGGAAGGCGTGGGACCGGGCCTGCATGGCCTTGTCGGGGAGAATCAGCGGGTTGTTCGCCGCGTCCTTGTCGATCTTGGCGAGATACGGCTTCACTCCCGCCACCGGGCTCACATAGTTGATGTAGGCCGCGAGTTCGGCGGCCGGTTCGAGCTCGTAGAAGAAGTCGATGAGCCGCTCGGCGTTCGTCTTGTGACGCGCCCTGTTGGGGATCAGCATGTTGTCGGTAGACGTCATGTAGCCGCTGTCGGGGATGACGTAGCCGACGTCCGGGCTGTCCGCCTGGAGCTGGACGATGTCACCGGCCCAGGCGATGCACGCGGCGAAGTCGCCCTTGGTGAGGTCGGACGTGTAGTCGTTGCCGGTGAAGCGGCGTATCTGCCCCTTGTCGACGGCCTTCTGCAGGCGGGCGACCACCGCGTCGAAGTCGTCGTCGGTGAACTTCGCCGGGTCCTTGCCCATGTCGAGCATGGTCATGCCGATGCTGTCGCGCATCTCGGTCAGGAAGCCGACGCGGCCCTTGAGCTTGGGGTTGTCGAGCAGGTCGGAGACCGACTTCACCTCGATGCCGTCGAGCGCCTTCTTGTTGTAGGCGATGACGGTCGAGATGCCCTGCCACGGGTACGAGTACGCCCGGCCGGGGTCCCAGTCGGGGGCGCGGAACTGGTCCGACAGGTTGGCGAAGGCGTGCGGCAGGTTGGACGGGTCCAGTTTCTGGACGTACCCGAGGCGGATCATGCGGGCGGCCAGCCAGTCGGTGAGCACGACGAGGTCACGGCCGGTGTCCTGGCCGGCGGCGAGCTGCGGCTGGATCTTGCCGAAGAACTCGTCGTTGTCGTTGATGTCCTCGGTGTACTTCACCTGGATGCCGGTCCGCCTGGCGAACGCGTCGAGCGTGGGGTGCCGCTTCGTCTTGTCGTCCACGTCGATGTACTCGGGCCAGTTGGAGAAATTGACGACCTTCTCCTTGGCCGAGTGGTCGTCGGCGGACACGCCTCCTTGTGTCTTGGTCGCCGCGGGGATCCCGCAGGCGCTCAGCGCCCCGAGTCCGCCGACCGTGAGCGCGCCGCCCGCGGAGGCGCGCAGCAGCGACCGGCGGGTCATCGCGGCCCGGCCGCTGCGGAAGCTGCGGCGTATGGCGGCCAGTTCGACCGGTGTGAAGCGGTCGGGCTCGTACTGCTCCATGCGCGTGGTGCCCTTTCGGGAGGGATGGCTGGTCGGCCTGGTCGGGGGCCGGAACGTCACACCCGGCGGCAAGCCGGCTCCTTCTGATGTCCGGTTGCTACCGGTCCCCGAAGATCGTGCGGTGCCAGTCCTTCCTGGCAACCGCCGTATTGTCGAACATTACGTGCTTGACCTGCGTGTATTCCTCGAAGGAATACACCGACATGTCCTTGCCGAAGCCGGACGCCTTGTATCCGCCGTGCGGCATCTCGCTGATGATCGGGATGTGGTCGTTGATCCACACGCAGCCCGCCTTCATCTCGCGGGTGGCGCGGTTCGCGCGGTACACGTCGCTGCTCCACGCGGAGGCCGCGAGGCCGTACGGGGTGTCGTTGGCCAGCCGGATGCCCTCGTCGTCACTGTCGAAGGGCAGGACGACCAGGACGGGACCGAAGATCTCGGACTGGACGATCTCGCTGCCTTGTGCCGCGTCGGCGATCAGGGTCGGCCGGTAGTAGGCGCCCTTCTCCAGGTCGCCCTTCGGGGCCTCGCCTCCGGTCACCACGCGCGCGTAGGCACGCGCACGGTCCACGAAGCCGGCCACCCGGTCCCGCTGGACGTGCGAGATCAGCGGCCCGAGATCGGTGCCGGGAGCGAACGGGTCCCCGAGCCGCACGCTCTCCATCAGGGCGGCGGTCTGCTCCACGAAGGCCTCGTACAGCGGCCGCTGTACGTAGGCGCGCGTGGCGGCCGTGCAGTCCTGCCCGGTGTTGATGAGCGCACCGGCGACGGCCCCGTGGACGGCGGCCTCCAGATCGGCGTCGTCGAAGACGACGAACGGCGCCTTGCCGCCGAGTTCCAGATGCAGCCGCTTGACCGTGGCGGTGGCGACCTCGGCGACGCGCCTGCCGACGGCGGTGGACCCGGTGAAGGAGGTCATGGCGACGTCCTTGTGGCCGACCAGGTGCTCCCCCGCCTCCTTCCCGGTCCCGGTCACGATGTTGATCACACCGTCGGGGATGCCGGCGTCCGTGGCGGCCCGGGCGAACAGCAGCGAGGTGAGCGGGGTCAGCTCGGCGGGCTTCAGCACGATGGTGTTGCCCGCGGCGATCGCCGGGAGGATCTTCCAGGCGGCCATCTGGAGCGGGTAGTTCCAAGGCGCGATCGACCCGACGACACCGATCGGCTCGCGCCGGACGTACGACGTGTGGTCGCCGGAGTACTCACCGGCGGACTGCCCCGCGAGGTGCCGGGCGGCGCCCGCGAAGAAGGCGGTGTTGTCGACGGTCCCCGGCACGTCGAACTCGCGGGTGAGCTTCAGCGGCTTTCCGCACTGCAGGGACTCGGCGCGGGCGAAGTCCTCCGCCCGGTCGGCGAGCACGGCGGCGAACCGGTGCAGGGTGTCGGAGCGCTCGCCCGGGGTGGCCGAGGCCCAGCCCGGGAAGGCCTCGCGCGCGGCGGCGACGGCCGCGTCGACGTCGTCGGTGCCGGCCAGCTCGTAGGTGTACACCTCCGCGCCGGTGGCGGGGTCGACCACGGCGTGGGTACGGCCCGAGGTGCCCTTGGCCGGTCGGCCGCCGATGAACTGCGCGCCCTCGGCGAATCGCTCCTGTGCGGGGAATCGTTCCGGGGTGGCGGTGCCCGGGTTGTGCATGTCGCTCTCCTCCGCCGTTCGCCCCGTCCCGAGGGGTGGGTGGCGTAGCTCCAGCTCGATTTGAGTGCCGATCCTGACAGAGCCATAGGACTCCAACAAGTGATTCCGTTGTTGCCTTTTGGTTACGCGACGGAATCTGTCGACCAGGTGTCGAGTCGGGCCGGGCTGCGATCGACATGCTGCTCCGCAGCGTGGGCCGGACGGAGTGTCAGTGGTGCGTGCCAGACTCGCGTGCATGAAGAAGATCGACGGGGTGGAAGCCCTGATCAGGGAGGTCCGGGCGGGGTCCCGGATCAAGTACCTCCACTTCTGGGGGCACCGGCCGAGGCCGGACGGCAGGATCGGCGCGAGCTGTCTGAGCCAGTGGTGGCCGTCACCGTTCGCGGTCGACGGGGTCGCCTACGCGACGGCCGAGCACTGGATGATGGCCGGCAAGGCGCGGCTGTTCGGGGACGCGGAGGCGGAGCGCAGGGTGTTGGCCTCCGGCCATCCATCCCAGGCCAAGAAGGCCGGCCGGCTGGTCCGGGATTTCGACGAGGCGATATGGGAGCGGGAGCGGTTCCGGATCGTGGTCGAGGGGAGCGTGCACAAGTTCGCGGCCGACGGTGCGCTCCGGGAGTTCCTGCTGGGCACGGGTGACCGGGTGCTGGTGGAGGCCAGTCCCGTGGACCGGGTGTGGGGGATCGGGCTTGCGGCGGATGACGAGGCGGCTTCGGACCCGGCGCGGTGGAAGGGCCTCAACCTCCTGGGCTTCGCGCTGATGGAGGCGCGGGATCGGTTGAGAGCGGACTGACGCCGTCGGGGGTGCGGAGCGTTCCCGGCTGCCGGTGCGACGGTCGTTGATCGCGCCCTGGCCGGCGTGTCAGCTGCTGAACGCGATCAGGAAGGCGAGGAAGCCCAGGGCCAGGACGATGCCGGACGCGCCGCAGATGAGGCCGGCCAGGGCCACGCCGGGGTTGGTGGCCTCACCGCGCTTGGCCTTGCCTCGGCCCAGTGCGCCGAAGATCACCGCGAGGGTGCCCAGCACCAGGGCGATCGGCCACAGCAGGAAGCCGACCGCCGACAGGATGCCCAGCACCAGGGAGGCCGTGCCCATGCCGTTGCTCGGCAGCGGCTGCGTGCCGGGCCAGCCGTAGGGGCCGGGGTACGGCGGCTGGGGCTGGCCGGGGTAGCCGTAGGCGGACGGCATGCCCGGGTAGCCGTACGGCACCTGGCCGGGGCCGCCGGGGGCGATGGGCGGCGGGGGCACGGGCTCAGGTCCCGCGTGCTGCGCGGCGGGCGGGGCGTAGGCGGCGGCCGGCGCGGCATAGGGGTTCGCGTTGGTGGCCGGCGGGGCGTACGGGTTCGCGTGCGGCGTGGCCGTCGGGGGCGCGAACGGGTTCGCCGCCCGGGGTGCGGCGGCGGCCGGCGGGGCCCAGGCCTGCGGCGCGGCATCGGCGGGCTCGTTCGGCGAGGAGGGCAGCGAGGTCAGCGTCTGCTGGTAGTGGACGGATCCGTCACCAGGTGCGGAATCCGGGCGCGACCCGGATATCGCGCCCTGCCCCGGAGGCTGCCAGGGCGCCTGATCCTCCTCCGGCCGCTTGTCCAGGGACACCCAGGGTGCCGTCGGTGCCTCGCCGGCAGGCTGGTGCCGCTGGGGCGTGGACTGTGGCACCTCGTCGGACATGGTGGAGGCCCCCTCCGCTGGACGTCCCGCCATGTTACGGGCAGGCCGGGACGGCGTGGGGCCGGGGCCTACGATGATCCCGCGCAACCGATCAGCCGATCACCGCGCCCGCACCAGCGGCCCGGCACCACGGGCACCGCCACGCGGGCGCCCTTCCCGGGGAGGACCCCATGACCGACAGTTCCGTACCCGCCGCCGGCACCGCCGACCGCGATCTACGGACGTTCATCGCCGGACTGCCCAAGGCCGAACTGCACGTCCACCACGTCGGCTCCGCCTCCCCGCGCATCGTCTCGGAACTGGCCGCCCGCCACCCCGACTCCAAGGTCCCCACCGACCCCGAGGCCCTCGCCGACTACTTCACGTTCACCGACTTCGCGCACTTCATCGACGTGTATCTGTCGGTCGTCGACCTCATCCGCACCCCGGAGGACGTCCGGTTGCTGACCTACGAGGTCGCCCGCGACCTGGCCCGGCAGCAGGTGCGCTACGCCGAGCTGACCGTCACCCCCTTCTCCTCCACCCGGCGCGGCATCGACGAGCTCGGCTTCATGGCGGCGATCGAGGACGCCCGCAAGGCCGCCGAGGCCGAGTTCGGGACCGTGCTGCGCTGGTGCTTCGACATCCCCGGCGAGGCCGGGCTGGAGTCCGCCGAGGAGACGGCACGGCTGGCCACGGACGACCGGATCCGGCCGGAGGGCCTGGTGTCGTTCGGGCTCGGCGGCCCCGAGATCGGCGTACCCCGGCCGCAGTTCAAGCCGTACTTCGACCGGGCCATCGCCGCCGGTCTGCACTCGGTCCCGCACGCCGGCGAGACGACCGGCCCGGAGACGGTGTGGGACGCGCTGACCCATCTGCGCGCCGAGCGCATCGGGCACGGCACCAGCTCCGCGCACGACCCCGGGCTGCTCGCCCACCTCGCCGAGCACCGCATCCCGCTGGAGGTCTGTCCGACCTCGAACATCGCCACCCGCGCGGTCCGCACCCTGGACGAGCACCCGATCAAGGAGTTCACCCGGGCCGGGGTGCTGGTCACGATCAACTCCGACGACCCGCCGATGTTCGGCACCGGCCTCAACAACGAGTACGCGGTGGCCGCCCGGCTGCTCGACCTGGACGAGCGGGGCCTGGCCGACCTCGCGAAGAACGCCGTGGAGGCGTCGTTCCTGGAGGCCGACGGCAAGGCCCGGATTGCGGCGGAGATCGACACCTACACCGGTACCTGGCTCGCCTCCTGACGCACCCCACATCGGGGGCACCCCACAATGGGGGCCATGCAGACCGTGACCGCCGTGGCCCATCGCGGCGACCCCTACCGTGTCCGTGAGAACACCATCGACTCGCTGCGTTCCGCGCTCGGCCGGGGCGCGGACGCGGTCGAGATCGACGTACGGCTCACCCGCGACGGCGTCCCCGTGCTGCTGCACGACGACACGCTGGAGCGGCTGTGGGAACTGGGCCGGCCGCTCGCCGCACTGTCCGCGGAGGAGGTGCGCGGGCTCACGGCGGGCGGTGTGCCGACACTGGCGGAGACGCTGGCCGCGACCGGCGACAGCCGGGTGATGGTGGACCTGTGCGGGCGGGTCGAGCGGCGGATGGTGGACCGGGTCATGGACGTGGTCCGGCAGAGCGGGGCCCAGGAGCGCGTCTACTACTGCGCGGGCGCCGAGGCGATGCTCGCCGTCCGCGCCGCCGACCCGGCCGCCGAGATCGCGCTGACCTGGACGAGCCTGGCCCCGCCCCGG
Organism: Streptomyces sp. NPDC052107; assembly: GCF_040680215.1. Classification (NCBI taxonomy): domain Bacteria; kingdom Bacillati; phylum Actinomycetota; class Actinomycetes; order Kitasatosporales; family Streptomycetaceae; genus Streptomyces; species Streptomyces sp. NPDC052107. The sequence goes on along the minus strand of NZ_JBFAWG010000004.1, from coordinate 269,873 downwards.
CCCGCGCTGCTGGACGTGGTCCGCCCGCGCTGGCTCAACTACCGCTTCTCCCTGGTGAGCCGGGAGCTGGCGGCCCGCGTCCACCACGACGGTCACCTGCTGTCCGTCTGGACCCCGGACACCCGCCGCTCGATGAGCCGCCTGCTGGACCTGGGCGTCGACTCGATCACCACGAACCGGGTCGACGTCCTGCACACCCTGCGCAACGGCGGCGGCGTCGGCAGCAGCCGTTAGGCACCGGCGAACTCCAGCGGGGGCGCGATGGCCTGGGCGTCCGCCCCCTCCCCAACCCACAGCCCGATCAGCAGCGCCGCCGTCGCCTCCAGCAGCCCCGCCCGATCCAGTCCCCCGGCGTTGAACGGCTCACAGCCGAGGTCCCGCACCAGCCGTCGTACGACCGTGACCGCGTCCTCGTCGTCCCCGCACAGCGGTACGGCGAGCGGGCGGCCCCCGAACACCGGCGGGGCCAGCCGCCAGACGCTCTCGTGGCACAGATTGAACGCCTTGACCACACGGGCGCCGGGCGCGGCGGCGGCGACGCGCTCGGCCGCCGCCGGACCGCCGGCCGTGAGCAGCCCGAAGCCGGGGCCGCCCACCGGATTGGTGCAGTCGATCAACACCCGTCCGCGCAGGGCTACTTCGAGTCCGGCGACCAGGTCCACGGCCGCCGCGTACGGCACCGCGAGCAGCACGGCGTCACCGCCGTGCTCCACCGCCGCCCGGACATCGCCGCGCGACCGGCTGCCCGCGACGACGTCATGCCCTGCCCGCTTCCACTGCCCGCCCAGCGCGTCCGCCATCGCCCCGGTGCCGAGAATCCCTATCCGCACAACTGCCTCCTTCTGCGGGCCGTCGAATACGCACACGACAGTAGGAAGCCGCTCGGGCACCATTCGGTACGTGACCGACGACCACGCCTTTCTCGCCGACTGCCGTGCCAGGCTCGCCTTCGACCTGCTCGCCAACACCTGGAACTCGGTGATCCTGTGGGCCCTCAAGGACGGCCCCAGCCGGCCGGGCGCGCTGCGTGAGCGGATCGGCGGGATCAGTCAGAAGGTGCTGACCGAGACTCTGCGCCGGCTGGAGTTCAACGGCCTGGTGGAGCGACGGGCCTACGGCGGCTCGCCGCCCCGCGTCGAATACGAACTGACGCCGCTGGGACGGACGTTGCTCGGCCCGATCGACGCCTTCGGTGCCTGGGCGTTCGAGCACGGCGACGAGGTCATGGCCGCCCAGGAGCACTACACCCGGGACCGCTGAGGCACCGTCGCCGCGTCGGCCGGGGTGGTGCGGGTGAGGTACTGCGGGACGGGTGCGGAGTCATTGCCGGTGTCGCGGACCAGGCCGTAGCGCCTGGTGCCCTGGGTGGGTCCGGTCGTGACGTCCTTCTCGGCCGCGTCCCAGGTGGTCGGGAACACGCTCAGGCCGTAGTCGGCGCCGCGTTCGTTCTGGATGAGGGTGACACTGCCGTCGAGGTGGAAGTACTCGTTCTGCCACATCTGCCGGGTGCCGGGGGGCAGGACGTCGTAACCGACGGCCGGATTGCCCATGCCGGTGACGGCGGGGTCGGTGCCGAGGGGGTCGTCCGTGCGGCGGCCGCCGCCCGAGGCCACGAGGAAGAGCCTGCCCTTCAGACCGGTCCAGGCCGGCATGACCAGGCTGCCGGACCGGTACTGCGGCGAGATCTGCCAGCGGACCAGCACATATCCCTTGCCGCGCAGGGCCACGCTCTCCCCGCGGTGGTTCATGCCGGCGTGGGCGCCGCCCGAACTTCGCGTGGTCGTCGAGCGGGATGCCGACGGCCATCACCGAGGCGAGGTTGCACAGGTCCCAGTTGGCCGAGTAGTTGGAGACGACGGCGCCGTTGTGGCGGGTGAGGACGTCGGTGTTCATCGGGTAGAAGACCGTGCGCAGCATCTTCTTGAAGCGGGCGACGTGGAAGTCGGGGTGGTCGCGGACGAGTTCGGCGGCGCTCGCGAACTGGTAGCCGTAGAGGCCGGCGGCGAGGAAGCGGTCGGCGTTGCCGGTGAGCGTGGTGAGGGTGGCCGACCAGGCGTTGAGGATGGCGACCGCGGTGTCGCCGTTGGCCTTCGTGCCGCCGATCTTCCAGCGCAGGGCGTTCTGGTAGGCGGCGTGGATGTCGTTGTAGAGGGTGCGGTAGTTCTGGCCGGAGCCCGCGCCGCGTACGACGGTGGCCTGCGGGCGGGCCTGCCAGGTGCACTGGGAGTGCGGGTTGGCGGTGAGCCGCTGCCAGCCGGCCAGCCAGGGGTTCCGGCCCTCGGCGACCCGGATCTGGGCGCCGGGCTGCAGCGGTTCGCGTACGAGGGCAGGGTGTACTGGGTCAAGTCCGGTGCCCGCTACGGCTACAGCACCGCGATCGCCGCGACCCGGGACCTGAGCCGCACCCTGGTGTACTCGGTGAACTCCACCGACGCCAAGGGAGAGGAGGCGAACCCGGTGGCCCAGCGGATCGTGCTCGCGGCCCTCAAGCAGCAGTGAGCGCCTCCAGCCGCTTGATCTTCCGCCGGACGACGTACAGCGGAACGACCCCGAACACCCCGAAGGACATGTCGATCAGCGACCACCAGAAGGGGATGCCCCGGATCGGTCCGCACACCAGGGCGAGCGGGACGATCCCCGCGCAGGCGATCATCCCGAACTCGACCACCCAGATGTTGCGGACGGGGTCGCGGTACGGCCCGTAGAAGGCGACCGCGATGACGAGGTGGGCGAAGGCCAGCCAGTCCGTGCCGTAGAGCAGGAACGGGTAGTCGGTGTCGGCGGTGTCCAGCCCGTCCCGCACCCGGGAGATCCAGGCCGTCAGCCCGGGCAGATGGTCCGGCACGGACAGCGCGCGCAACGCGCTCTCGGTCCAGCGCAGCTCGTGCACCAGGGGGAAGGCGGTGGCCCCGCTGAGGACGAGGCACACCACGAAGAAGACCAGCCAGACGCGAATGCCCTTGAGCAGGGCGGCTCTGTCGCTCATGGCATGAGCGTACGCCCACTTTTGAACGCGTTCAAAAGCACCCCCTTCCCTGTGTCACCCCAGCGGTTCGTCCAGCGGCACCTGCCACACCCCCGGCAGATGCCCGTCCAGCTCGCCCGGTTCGAAGCGGCACATGCCGACCGCGTGCCAGAACTCGCCGGTGACGTCTCCCTCGTACTTGTAGCCACCGGACGCGGACAGCGCCGCCCAGCCGCCGGGCATGCCGACCATGGTGGCCCGCAGGGTGGCCGGGCCGTCGGCGGGCACGTTCCACAGCCGTACCGTGCCGTCCTCGCCGCCACTGGCCAGCAGGGAGCCGTCGGGGCTGAACACGACGGCGAGGATCCGGCCGGTGTGGCCCGTCAGGAGAGCCGTCTCCCGGCCGGTCCCGGGGTTCCACAGGCGGACCGTACGGTCGTCGCCCGCCGTCGCCAGCAAGGGCCTCGACGGATGCACCGCCGCCGTCCAGAGCTTGCCGGTGTGGCCGGTGAGCCGGTGGTCGATCCCGCCGTCCTTCCAGATCACCGCCGTACCGTCCCAGGAGGCGCTGGCCAGCCAGGAGCCGTCGGGGGCGAAGGCCACGGCGTACACCCGGTCGGTGTGGCCGGCGAGTTCGGCGGCGATGCGGCGGCCGTTCATGTCCCAGATCCGCACCTTGCGGTCGTCGCAGCCGGTGGCCAGGACCGAGCCGTCGGACCGGAAGGCGATAGCGCGGACCCGGCCGTAGTGCTCGGTGATGGTGGCGACGTGCGCCCCGGTGGCGCGGTACCACAGCCGGACCGTGTCGTCGTCGTTGGCGGTGGCGAGGAGTTCGCCGTCGGCGCTGAACGCCTCCGCCCACACGTGGTCGGTCTCGACGTCGAGTTCGCGCTGGTACTCGCCGGTGGCCGCGTTCCACAGGTAGAGGTCGCCGTCGCTGCTCGCGGTGGCCAGCAGGGGCCCGGCAGGGCCGAACACCGCCGACACCAGGCGGTCGCTCTGACCGGTCAGTTCGCGCAGCCGCCGGCCGGAGGCGGAGTGCCACACCCTGACGACACCGTCGTTGCCGCCGGCCGCCAGCATCGAGCCGTCGGCGCTGAAGGACAGCGTGCCGACGCGCCGCCCGTGCCCGCGCAGGATGCGCCGGCCCTGGCCGGTGGCCGGCTCCCACAGCCGTACGACACCGTCGTTGCCGCCCGTCACCAGCAGCGCGCCGGGACCCTGGACGGGCGTGTCGCCGTGCGGGCGGAACTTGCACACCCACACCGAGCCGCGGTGCTCGCCGGGCTGCCGGTTCAGTGGTACGGCGACGGGGTCGGCCTCCGGGTCGATCCGCCACAGCCGGACCACCCCGGCGCTGTCCCCGGCGGCGAGCAGGGTCCCGTCGGGGTCGAAGAGCACCTGGTACACGGCCCCGCGGCAGCCGCCGAGCAGCCCGGCGGAGCGCCCGCCGGCCAGGTCCCACAGCCGTACCTCCCCTTCGGTGTCGCCGCTGACCAGCAGGGCACCGCCGGGGTGGAAGTCCAGGGTGTAGACGCGGCCGGAGTGCCCGGTGAACTCGTGCCGCGGGGTGCCGGTGGCGAGGTCCCACACCCGTACGGCGCCGCCGTCCCGGTCGTCGCCGCGGTCGGTGGTGGCCAGCAGGGTGCCGTCCGGGCTGAACCGCGCCCGGTACACCGCGCCGCGATGGCCGGGCAGTTCGCCGGTCCGCCGCCCGGTCTCCAGGTCCCACAGGCGTACGGCGCCGGAGGCGTCCCCGGTGACCAGGGTGGTGCCGCCCGGTCCGAACGCCACGGTGTAGACGGGCGCGGCGTGACCGGGCAGCCGGTGCAGCGGGGTGCCCGAGGCGGTGTCCCAGACGGTGACCACGCCGTCGGCGTCTCCGGTGGCCAGGAGGGAGCCGTCGGTGTCGAGGGTGACCGGCCAGACGCCGTCCGGGTGGACCTCCAGCCGGTGTGCACAGCGGCCGGAGACCGGGTCCCACAGGCGTACGGTGCCGTCGGAGCTTCCGGTGGCCAGGACCCGGCCCCGGAACTTGACGGCGTACACCCGGCCGGTGTGGCCCTGGAGGGTGCGCAGGGGGATGCCGGTGGCGGCCTCGCAGACCAGGACGCCGCCGTCCTCGCTGCCGACGGCGAGCAGTTCGCCGTCGGGGCTGTAGGAGATGGGTTCGGGCAGCCGGCTGGTGCGCATGTCGAAGCCGTACGGCACACCGACCGCGGAGGGCCGGAAACCGGAGTCGACGGCCATGCCGGGCGCGATCGCGGCGGTGGCCAGCTCGGGGCTGCGGTCCAGGGCGCCGGTGGTCGCCGCGATCAGCGCCGCGCGCCGCCACCGGCCGCCGTCCACCCGGGCGCCGGTCAGGTCGGTGCCGATCAGCCGGGCCCGTCCGAGGTCGGCGCCGCGCAGGTCGGCGCCCGTCAGATCGGCGTCGTCGAGCCGGGCGCCGACCAGCCGGGCGCCGCGCAGGACGGCACCGGAGAGGTTGGCGCCGACCAGCCGGGCGTCGGTGAGGTCGGCGCGGGTGAGGTCCACGCCGGAGAAGTCGCGGTGGGACAGGTCCTCCCCGGCCAGGGCTGCGCCACGCAGATCGGTGTGGGCGGGCACGCGGAGCCGGCTGAGGATCTTCACGGCGTTGGCGCGGGCGGCGTCCGGAGAGACCTCTGCGGAGGTGCCGGACAGCTCCCGCTCCGCCCACGCCTGGCAGATCCGGTGGTCGGCGAGGTCGCACAGGAACTCGACGGCCAGCTGGCCGAGTTGGCGCCGGTTCAGCAGGCTGTCGTCGCCGGCGGTGAGCCGGCGGCCGCACTCGCGGGCGACCAGCCACTCCACCACCGAGCCGTGGATGAACCGGAACACGCCGTCGTCGCTGCGCACCAGCAGGCTGCCGGAGCCGATGGCGTGCGCGGTCTGCGGCACCGACAGCCGGGCGTCCGCGAGTCCGGTCAGGGTCTCGGCGACATCGGTCAGCTCGTCGAGGCGCAGCGAGTCCTGCCCGCTCTCCCACAGCCGCAGGGCCAGCGCGGTGACCGCGTCCCACAGCTGGTCCAGGGCGAGTCCGGGCGCCCGGCCGGGGCTCCCGCTGCCGCGCCCGACCTCGAAGTTCAGCCAGGCGGTGAGAACCTCCCCGTACAGCCCGGCGGGGCTGAGGGCGCGCCCGGCGCCGGCGACGGCGCGCAGCCGGTCGTCGTCGAGGTCGGCGACGAAACCGAGCAGCCGGGGGTTGCGGCACAGGACGAGCAGGTCGGGGATGGCGTCCAGCAGCCGCAGCCGGTGGTCGGCGGCGCGTTCGTCGCCGTCGTAGCGGTTGACCAGGTAGGCGCGGATCTGCCGCGGGCTGAACTCCTGCACGGCCAGCACCCGGCGGTGCGGGAGCAGGCCGACGCGTTCGCCGAGCGCGGTGAGCACCTGGCCCTGGGAGCGGAAGTGCTGGGTACGGCTGGACACCACGATCTTGGCGCTGTCCACGGCGGAGTCCAGCAGCACCTGCAGCCGCTCGGCGGCGCGGTCGTAGGTCACCTGGTTGACGAGTTCGTCGAAGCCGTCGAAGAGCAGCACGATCCGGCCCTGCTGGAGCATGTACCGGAAGGCCCGCAGATCGATGTTGTCGACGCCGTGGGCGGCGAGGTGCGCGGCGACGAGACCCTCGAACGAATAAGCCCGGTCCAGCGCGTTCAGTTCGACCAACAGCGGGACAAGGTGCGGCAGTTCGGCCGGGACCCGGCGGGCCAGCTCGCGCAGCGCGAAGGTCTTGCCGTGCCCGAAGTCGCCGAGCAGCAGCAGGAAGCGCCCGTGGTCGGAGTCGAGCAGCCGCAGCATCTCGTCCACGAGCCCGTCGCGGTCCTCGGTGTCGAGGCGCTCCACCTCCCGGTACCGCTGCGGCAGGTACATGCCCGGCGGATAGCGCGGGTCGGTGCGCAGCCGCTCGCTCTGTCCGGCGACATAGCCGCGCAGGTCCAGCAGCCCCTGGAACTCGGTGAAGCTGCGCACCCGCACGCCACGCCGGCGGGCCGCGTCCCGCAGCTCGCGTGCGGGCGGCGGCCCGTCGTGGACGAGTTCGGCCTCCGCCTCGGCGTCGGCGGCGTGCACGAGGGCCACGAACCGGTCGACGTCCTGCGCGGTCGGGGTACCGATGTGGACCGCCACCCGCTGCTGCCGTACGAAGCCCGACTGGCTCCAGGTGACGAGCAGTTGCGGCATGGGCCCGTCCACCGGGCGGATCTGGGCGCCCTCGTGCCGGGTACGGCAGACCTCGGCGACCCTGGCGAGCAGTATCTCGGCGGGGGTCTGCACGGCGCGCGGCTCGGGCTCGGGGGCGGACGCGGGAGTGCCCTCGCGGTCGTCGGCCGGCCCGGCCTGAGGCCCGAAGGCCCGGTCGGCGCGCCGCCACTGGACCGCCCGCCGACGCGGCTCCCCCGGCCCCTGCCAGACGGCCAGCCCCTCCCGGCCGATCCGCACCAGCTGGTGCCCGCCGGGCCGCCCGGCGCCGATCACCGGCACCTCTCCGGAGGCGGTGGCCAGGTCGGGCAGCGCGCCGGGCTCGGCCGGGCCGTGCAGCAGCAGGTGCAGCCGGGGCGCGGTCAGCCGGGTCAGCACATCGGTGTCGCGCAGCGGTCCGGTGCCGTCCAGGACGGCCGTACCGGCGCGCCGCACGCCGGCGGCGGCGACGCGGGCACTGGGCGAGTGCCGCACCACCCCGATCCTCAGCCACCCCTCGGTCTCGTGCGGCCGCAGCGCCTGCGCGAACCAGGCTGCCTGCTCGCGCCCGATCAGCCCGTACTGGTCGTCGCGCCGATGGCTGTACGCCATGGACGAGTTGAGCCCCGCGACCACGGTGTGCAGCTCGGGCACGGGGAAGAGGGTCCACGGCTGATCGCTGTCGAAGACGACGTCGAGCCCCTGGTACAGCTCCCGGAACAGCCCTGCGAAGTGCCGCCACTTGGGCCAGTACGGCGGCCGGGGCGGCATCTCGTCGGCCTCGCAGGTGCTGAAGTAGGCCTGGCAGGCCGCCTGGTTGACGTCCTGGCCACCGGGGACGAGGGCGACCCGGTGCGGTTCGAGCCCGAGCAGGGCGCGCAGCCCGGTGAGAAAGGCGAGGGCCTGCTCGAACTCGCGCCGGCTGCCGGAGGCGGTGAGATCCCCGGTGACGACCAGCAGATCGGGTGAGGGCGCCCCGGCGTCGGCCAGCTCGACCAGATCGCCCCAGATCGCGGCCTGCAACTCGGTGGGGTCCTGCCCGCGCCCGAAGGCGGGCCCGGCCAGTTGGAGCACGGTGACCGCCTCCCGCTCCCGGACCGCTCCGGACACCCGCGGGTACGACGGCGCCGCCGCGGGTCTGCGGCGCCCCGCCCACCCGAGCCCGCCGAGCGGCCGCCCGGGGCTCGGTGCCGCCGGGGCGGCGGGCACGCGGTGGCCGTTCGCACCACCGGGGTAACCGGGCGGCAGACTGGGCCGGGCCCGCCCGTCCAGGGCCTGCCGGACCCGCGCGAGCAGCAACTCCCGGGCCGCCGCCGGATCGGCGACCGGCACTAGGTCCACATACGTGATGGTGGCCAGCAGCCCCTCCACGGGGATGTCCTCGACCCGCACGGTGATCAGCCGCCGCTCCGGCGCGTCCGGATCGGCGCGCAACGCGGCCTGCCACTCCATCCGCCCGTACCGGGAGCGCTCGTAATTCCTGGACAGTACGGCGATGACGGCGGCGGACTCGCTCACGCCCCGGTCCATGAAGTCGACGAAGTTCGTGCCCGGCACGAAGTCCCAGGCCTGCAGGACCGTGCGGTACCCGGCCTCCTCCAGGGTCCAGGCGATCCAGGACGCCCAGCGTTCGTCCGCCGGCGAGTAACTGATGAAAAAGTCCAATGGCCCGGTGCTGTCCCCCGGGATGTTCTGACGAGCCACCATGTATTGATGATGCCGTGAAAAGAGAGGTTGATACCGGTCGTTTCCAGGCCTTCGACGGTGCCCTGGTCACAGCGGCGCACAAACGTGCGACCCTTCCAACCGTGCGTGCCTTATTGCTGCGTCTGCATGTGCTCGACCAGGTGGCGATCGGTCTGCTGGCGACCGGACTGCTGTGTGTGGCCACGGGACTGCTGCCGACGGAATCCGCGTCCCACGCGATGACACGCATCGCCCCGCTGCTGGCGTTCCTGGGCACGGTCATCGTGCTGGCCGAACTGACCAGCGGGGCCGAGGTGTTCGACGTGGTGGCGGCCCGGGTGGCGAGGGTCGCACGGGGCAGCTATCCGCTGTTGTTCCTGCTGTGCGTCGCCTTCGCCTCGGTCACGACGATCGCCCTGAATCTGGACACGACGGCAGTCCTGCTGACTCCCGTGATGCTGGCGCTCGCCTCACGGGTGGGCATCGCGCCGGTGCCGCTGGCGATGACGACGGTATGGCTCGCCAACACGGCGAGCCTCCTCCTGCCCGTGTCCAACCTGACCAACCTGCTGGCCAGCAACCGGGTCGCGCTGTCCCCGCTGGGCCTGGCGGGGCGGATGTGGGCACCGCAACTCGCTGCGCTGGCCGTGACGATGGCTTGTTTGTGGCTGTTCTTCTGGCGGCGGGGCAGGCGTGGGGGGCCGGTGGTGGGCGGGTCCGGATTGATGCCGGACATGGCGGTGTCGGGCCCGGGTGCGGCACGAGCGGCGGACGTGCGGGCGGACACCGCAGACCGGTATGTGCCGCCCGCTGTGCACCGCCCCGCCGACCCGGTGCTGTTCCGCGCCTGCGCACTCGCCTGCGCCGGCTTTCTGCTGGCCACCCTGGTGGCCGACGTACCGCTGTGGATGGCGTCCGGCACGGCGGCGCTGGTCGCCGTGACAGCGTTCACGGTCCGCGACCGGTCCGCGATCCGGCTGTCGCTCGTCCCCTGGCGGCTGCTGGTGATGGTCCCCGGCATGTTCCTCGTGGTCGAGACGGTCAACGCGCACGGGCTGCACGACCTGCTGGCCTCGGCGGTCGGCACCGACGGCGGCACGCTCGGCCTGTTCCGGGCAGCGGCGGTCGGCTGCGGCCTGTCCAACGCCCTCAACAACCTCCCGGTGTACCTGGCCGGGGAGGCGGCCGTCCCCGTGGGCAACCACGACCAGTTGCTGGCTCTGCTGGTCGGCACGAACGCCGGGCCGGTGATCACCCCGTGGGCGTCCCTGGCCACGCTGCTCTGGTACGAGCGGTGCCATGCGTACGGGGTCCGGGTGCCGGTCACCCGGTTGATGGGGACGGGCGCGGTACTGGCCGCGTGCGCGGTGGGGGCGGCGGTCGCCGCGCTGGCGCTGACCTGACGAGGAGGGGCGACGGTGATCGAGATCGGTTCGCTGCGGGACGAGGACCGCACCGACTGGGAAGTGCTGGCGCGCGGTTACAAGACGTTCTACCGCACCACCGTGCCGGACCAGGGGTATGAGGAGGCCTGGCAGCGGCTGCGGCGCGGCTCGGAGGTCCACGGCATCGGCGCCCGGTCCGACGGGAAGCTCGTCGGCATCGCGCACTATCTGTTCCACCCGACCTTCTGGATGGAGGACAGCTGCTATCTCCAGGACCTCTTCGTCGCCGAGGCGGCGCGCGGTCGGGGCGTGGCGCGGCTGCTGATCGAGAAGGTGGCCGAGGCGTCGCGGGAGCGCGGGGCTGCGCGCCTGTACTGGACCACCCAGGAGGACAACACCGCCGCCCGCGCCCTTTACGACAAAGTGGCGAGCTTCAGGGGGTTCATACGCTACGACCACCCACTGACGTGACGAACGCCGTCCAGGCGGGCGCCGAGAAGACGACGGCGGGGCCGGTGGGGTTCTTGCTGTCGCGGACGGGGATGTGGGTGGGGGCGGCGGTGTCGTTCACTTCGAGGCAGTCGCCGCCGCTTTCGCCGCTGTAGGTCGACTTGCGCCAGGCCGTAACCTCAAGGCAGTTACCGCCGCTCTCGCCGCTGTACGTCGACTTGCGCCATCCAGTAAGCGCGGATGCGTCAGGAATGCTGTGCCCGCTGTGCTTCATGCTCGTAATCCTCCGCGACCGACCTGATCAGCGCCAGGGACTTACGGTGCGACAAGGCGTCGCCCAACGCGTGATCGTAGACGTCCTCCAACTCCCGCACCGTGTCCCGCACTTCCCAGATCCTCCCCGACTTCAGTCCCTCCACATATGCGACAGGCGGCGGCTCCTCGAACCACATGAGCTTGACGGGACCCTCCAGGAGGGCATGGGCACCCACCGTGAAGGGGAGCACGTGTACGCGGATGCGCCGACTCTCGCCCAGCTCCAGAATGTGCCGTAGCTGGCCGCACATCACCTCCGGTCCGCCGATGACCTGGCGGAGAGCAGCCTCACCCAGGAGGAGTGTCACCGTGGGCGAGTCGAAGCTGCCGAGGATGCGGGCGCGTTCGAGCCGGGTGCCGAGGAGGCTGTCTCGTCGCTCTTGGCAGGGTGACCGGAGCCGAGCACCTCGCGCGCGTACTCAGTCGTCTGCAGGAATCCCGGAACGAGCGTGCTGGCGTACTCCTTGATGGCGATGGCCCGCTGCTCCAGCTCCGCGGCCTCGGCGAAATGCTCCGCCGCCTTCTTGCCATCCAGCGTCGGCAGAAACCGCTCGAAGAAATTGTCCGGGCCCAACTCCCGATCCAGGCGCCGCGCATCCTGCAGGTCCGGCCTCCTACGTCCCGCCTCGATGTGAGCGATGTGCGTGCGGGACATCACGACACGTTCGCCCAACTCCTCCTGCGTAAGTCCCGCCGCCTCCCTCCGTCGCCTGAGTTCCTCCCCGTACCGCACCCGCGAGATCGGATTGTCCTCGATGGCCACCTTTCAACTCCCCCTCGTGCTGACTCCGTCGTCACGCTCGGTCATCTACCGAAGCTACTCGCCCCCACCTCACCCTGTGCATGAATCGCCACGGAAAGTGAAAGGCGCTGGAATGCAAGACCAAGATGACGGCTTCGTCGGGGTGTATCTCACGCTGAGGGTCTCCCGGGACGGTGGCCGGACGTGGGGACCCAGGGTGACGTACCGGCCGCCGAAGAACGCCGCGCCGTTGGACCTGTCGGGGCGGTTTCCGCCCTGTGAGTGTCCTCGGTGCCGGGAGAGAAAGGGCTGACGAGGTCCAGCAGGTGCGGCAGGAGTTCCGGGCGCCCGGCGACGAAGGAGCGCCCGGTGTCGGGACCGCCGAAGCCACCGCCGAACTCCGCGCCGTCGAGGTGCCGTAGGGCGATGCCGGCCTCGCGGGCGAGCAACGCGCCGGCGGGCAGGTCGATGGCCTCCGCGCGGTAGCCGACGAAGCCGTCGATGTCCCCCCGGGCCAGCATCGACCAGGCCACCAGGGGCGCCCAGAGCTGGAGCAGGCGCCGGGAGCGGAGTTCGAGGGTGTGCCTGAGGGAGCAGGCCAGGGGGTCGTCGCGGGACACGGCGTGGCCCTGGGTCCAGGCCAGCAGGGGCCCGGCGGCGGAAACCGGGCGGCCGTCGGCGGGGGCGGCGAGCCGCCCGCCCGGGCCGTGCGCCCCTCCACCCCGCAGCGCGGACCACGTACGGCCGGTCATCGGATCGTGGACGACCCCGACCACCGGTGTGTCATCGACGCACAACGCGATGCCGACGACGTACACGGCCAGCCCGATGACCACGTTGTTGCTGCCGTCGAGCGGGTCCACCAGCCAGGTGCGGCCCCCGCCGTCCCCCACGAGTTCACCGGACTCCTCGGCGAGGATCCGGTCGTGCGGGAAGCGGTCCCGGATCCGCCCGACCACCAGTCGCTCGGCGGCGACGTCCAAGTCGGTGACCACGTCGCCGAGTTGTCCCTTGGGCCTGGCGGCGAAGCCGTCGGGGAAGCGGGACCGCAGCAGCGCCCCGGCCTCTTCGGCGGCGCCCACGGCCGTACGGTGCTCGGCGTCGTAACCGACCGGCGAGGACCGGGGGTCAGGGTTCGGGCTCATGGATCCTCCTGAGGGCGGCCCGAGCGATCCGGGCGGTCTGGGTCGCGTCGCAGGTCCGGCGGACCATGCGGTGCCCCGGGGCGGACGGCGGGCCCAGGGAGAGGTCCACCCGGCCGGGCAGGGTCCGGCCCAGGACCAGGGTGGCGGTCGGGCGGCCGTCCGGCACCACGCTGGTGTGGAATTCACCCGCCGGGAGGGCGTAACTCTGGCCCCGCGCACTGGTCTGCCGCGCGCCGGGCCGGCAGCGCACCAGCCGCTCGGTGGGCCGTACTTCGTCCACGCCGGACGGGTCGCTGAGCACTTCGAAGACCCGGTGGGTGGGATCGCCGGTGCGGTCGACGTGCACCCGCCGGTTGTCGAGTTGGCCGTACAGCACGGTGCTCGTCAAGTCCCAGCTGTGGCAGTGCACTTGGGGCACGGAGTCGTCGGGCTCCGCCTCCGGTGTGCCGAAGACGTGCACGCAGACGCCGTCGTCGCCGTCGCGCAGGATGGGCAGGCAGACGAAGCCCAGTGGATGGCGTACCGCGTGCAGGGTGCGGCGGCCGGAGACGATCTGGTCGAGTTCCGATACGGCGTGTCGTGTCAGCTCGGCGGTGGCGTGCCGCCGGGCGGCCCGTTCCAGGGCCGGGTAGTCCATGTTCCTTCCCCCCTCGGTCCCGCTCAGTCCCGCTCGGTCCCCCTCGGTCCCGCTCGGTCCCCCTTGGCCGGAACGCGGCGCTCGCTCATCTGCGGTACGGGTTCTCCGCACGCAGCGCCTTGTCGATGATGTCGCCGACGTCACGGTCGGTGAAGCTCGGCGGAAGCGGCAGGCCGAGCCGGTCGAGCAGGCGTCTGACCTCGTCGACGGTCGGTTCGTCGGCGAGCCGGACGGCCTCGCGCAGATCGAGCTTGACGGCCTGTTCCCGGCTCTGGTGCAGCTCGGTGACGTAGTAGTCGTACAGCGGCCGGTCGCGCTCCACGCAGAGGCTGACCCGGCTGGGGTCGTCCTGCGTGATGATCAGGCAGCTGTCCGAGAGGTCGAACCGCAACGCCGGTGCGACGGAGGACAGATGGACGTCGACCTCCAGGGTGTCCAGCCGCTGCCGGTGCCAGCTCGCGGCGACGACGGTGGCGTACGCCTCCTTGCGGGTGCGCTCGACGGTCCACTGGGTGTCATCCGGCCCGGGACCGAACGTGCTGCGGAACCGCGCGTAGGCGGCGCACACCTGCTCGTCCGCGGGATTGATGATGTCGATCTTCATGGTGAGGGAGCGCCGCTGCCGCTGCGCCTCCAGCACGCACTCGGGCAGCGTGACCGCGCGCAGATATGTGCCGGTGCCGCCCTTGAACACCCAGCGGGTGGTGGTGCGCCGGGCCCGCTCGTGCGCGAGGGCGACCTCGGCGCCGGAGAGCGTGCGCACCATCGCCAGATCCTCGATGGCCCTGCTCGTCCCGGCGCTCGCGGCGCGGATGTCGGCCATCCGCCGGCGGCGCTCGGTGAGCGAGCCGTACACCAGCGCCGCCAGCACCAGCAGGGTGGCGCCGGAGACGACGTTGTCGTCCATGTTCTGGTTGAGGACGTCCATCAGCCCGACGACGAGGGCGACGGCGATGGCGACGATCCCGTCCAGGTTCCGGACCGCCCAGGCGATCGCCTCCTCCAGCCGACGTCCGGCTCCCTGCGGTGTCCTGCTCGTCACGTCCACCCTCCCCCGACGGTGGCTTCCATCGTAAGAGCAAGGGGAGTTGGTGAGCCATGCGTCAAATCAGCCTTACCGGAAGGGGGTACCGGCCAGGCGTGGGTATCTCACCAGGAGCCGCCGTCGCCTCCTGTCCCGCGCGCGGGCGCGTTCACGGCAGGTCGTCCCGCCCCAGCCAAGTCGGCTTGACCGGCACGCCGTCGGCGTACCGCTCGACTTGCTCCACGGGCTCGTCACGGTCACCGGAGTCACCATCCGCGTCCGCGGATTCCGGGACGGCGACGGGTGCGGCGGAATCCTCCAGCAGCTCCGCCACCGTGAACCGGGTGGCAAACGACTGCCACGCCCCGTCGACAACGAGCAGAAACCCGTCCGCCTCCTTCAGCAGCCGACGGCGCACGGGGCTCCGGGGATGCTCGGGCGCATATCTCCGAGCCCGTCGCTCCAACTCCGCGAGCGCCTCCGCACGAGTCCCGGAGACGTGCGCCACCACCTGGGCCTCCACATGCTTGCGCTCACCGATCCCCACGGTCGTCTCCACGACCAGCCCCCATGTCGTCATAGGGCCGTACGCTACAACCCCACGATCTTGTTCCACCGCTTCGCGAACTCCGCCCGCTCCGTGGACGTGATGTCCCGGGCGATGACGAGCCGCTTGCGCATGGCGGAGTCCGGAAAGATCAGGGGGTTGTCGGCGAGGGACGCGGTGTCCTGGTCCTTCGAGGAGGCCAGGACGTCCCGGGCGGCCGGGACCGGGCAGACGTAGTTGACCCAGGCGGCGAGCTCCGCGGCGGTCTCGGGGTCGTAGTAGGAGTCGATCAGGCGCTCGGCGTTGGTCTTGTGGCGGGCCCTGTTGGGGATCATCAGGGAGTCCGACCACAGTTCGGCGCCCTCCTCGGGGACGAGGAAGCGGATGTCGGGGTTGTCGGCCTGGAGCTGGATGACGTCGCCGGAGTAGGCCTGGCAGGCGAGGACGTCACCGCTGACCAGGTCCTTGGTGTAGTCGTTGCCGGTGAAGCGGCGGATCTGGCCGCGGTGGACCTCGCGCTCCACTTCGTCGCAGACGTTGTGGAAGTCGTCAGCCGTCCACTGGGAGATGTCGACGCCGTTGCCCTGCATGAGGAGGGCGAAGGACTCGTCCAGGCCGGACAGGAGGGTCACGCGGCCCTTGAGGTCGCTCGCCCAGAGGTCCTTGACGTGCCGGATCTCGCGGCCGAGCTTCTTGCGGTTGTAGGCGATGCCGGTGATGCCCGACTGCCACGGCACCGTGAACCGGCGGCCCTTGTCGAAGGCGGGTGAACGGAGCAGCGGGTCAAGGTACTTGGCCACGTTCGGCTGGTGGGCCCGGTCCATCTCCTGGACCCAGCCCAGGCGGACGAACCGGGCGCACATCCAGTCGCTGATGACGATCAGGTCGCGGCCGGTGGACTGACGGTTCATCAGCGCCGGGCTGATCTTGCCGAAGAACTCGTCGTTGTCGTTGATCTCCTCGACGTAGTCCACGGAGATCCCGGTGCGCTTCTCGAACGCCTCCAGGGCGGGCCGCCGGTTGGGGTTGTCGTCGTCGGTGTCGATGTACAGCGGCCAGTTCGCCCAGGTCAGCTTCTTGTCGGCGATGGACTCGTCGGCCACGGCCCGGTCGCCGGGCGCGACATAGGCGGCGGGCACCCCGCAGCCGGCCAGGGCACCGAGCGCGGCGGTGCCGCCGAGTGCGCGCAGGAGGGAGCGGCGGGACAGCGGCGACGTACGAGAAGAAGTCCGGGGCATCCCGGAAGGATGCCGTCCCGCCGCTCGGACCGACAATCGACGCTGCGTCGAGCATGCCCCCGGCTGCCCGACACCCTGTCGATCAACGGCCGTTGCCGGGGTACGGAAACACGCGACCGGATATGCTTCCCGCACCGCACAGTGTCCCGGCCGCTTCCCGGGAGGACGATGACCGGGTGCTGCCACCAGGGAAGCGGCGCCGCGAGGCGCGGGAGGAATCGGCCCGTCTGCAGGGCCAGTTGACGGCATTCGGCGAGTTGCTGGCGGGGCATCCGTTCGCCGCGGACCGTCCGGGTGTCACCCATGTGATGGCCGTCGAGTACGCCCGGGCTCTGGACGCCTATGAGCAGGCCGCACGGGTGGCCGAGCGCGATCCGGTATCCGCGCGGCGTGAACTGACCGAGGGCCTCGCGGCCCTGCACCGTCTCAACGCCCGTCTCGTCGGAGCGCTGCCGGCCGACGGCGCGGGGGCGGTACGGCCACCGGGCGGTAGCGGGTGCACGCCGAAGCCACCGAAGCCGCCAACGACGTCGGAAAAGGCGGGTATCGGCGCGCCCGCGGCGACTACGCCGGTTCAGGAAGCCGCCTCCCGGCCGCGGTTGAGGGAGCGCTTCACCGCCCGGCAGTTGCTGACCCGCGCCACCCTCGTCGTGCTGGCCTGCTACTGCGTGCTGGTCGGACTCGTCGGCGGGTGGGGCCCGGCGCTGATCTGCATCCCCCTCGTGAACTTCGGGCTCGGGCTGACCGGCTTCGGGGGCATGGTCTGCCGGCTGGTGATCTCGCGGACCCGGGGCGCCGTCCGAGGCGGCCGTGTCGCGGTCGAGTACCGCGGCACCGAGCGCGCCCGCGGCGTCGGCGGCCCGTGGGAACAGCGGTACGTCCATACGGACACGGCCGGGCGTGAGACGGCGTACGGCCGGGCGGTGCCCAGCCCCTCCCTCGCCGCGGTGCCGATCCGCCGCCTGTGGCTGCTGGAGGAGGGCCGGGGGGACCGCACGCTGATCACCTCCACCGAGCTGTGCCTCACTCCGCTGCTCCTGGTCGCCGGCGTGCCGCTCCTGCTGTTGGGCGCCGCTCTGCTGCTGGGCGCGGTTCCGGGGATGCTGATCGCCGTATCGGCCGGCTTCCTGTCGTGACACAGCCCGGCCCCCGGACGGGGAGGTGAACCCGTCCGGGGGCCGCTCACTGCTGTTCCCGGTGCTTACTCGCCCAGGGACGTCATCACGTGCTTGATCCGCGTGTAGTCCTCGAAGCCGTACGCCGACAGGTCCTTGCCGTAGCCGGACTTCTTGAAGCCGCCGTGCGGCATCTCCGCGACCAGCGGGATGTGGGTGTTGATCCACACGCAGCCGAAGTCGAGCTTCTTGGACATGCGCATCGCGCGGGCGTGGTCCTTGGTCCACACCGAGGAGGCGAGGGCGTACTCCACGCCGTTGGCGTACTCGACGGCCTGGTCCTCGTCGGAGAAGGTCTGGACGGTGATGACCGGGCCGAAGACCTCCTTCTGGATGATCTCGTCGTCCTGCTTGACGCCGGAGACGACGGTCGGCGCGAAGAAGTAGCCCTTGTCGCCGACGCGCTTGCCGCCGGCCTCCACGCGCGCGTGGGCGGGCAGCCGCTCGATGAAGCCCTCGACCTGCTTGAGCTGGTTGGGGTTGTTCAGCGGGCCGAAGAGCACGTCCTCGTCGTCCGGCTGACCGGTCTTGGTGTCCTCGGCGGCCTTCGCCAGCGCGGCCACGAACTCGTCGTGGATCGACTCGTGCACGAGGACGCGGCAGGCGGCCGTACAGTCCTGGCCGGCGTTGAAGAAGCCCGCCACGGAGATGTCCTCGACGGCCTTGGCGATGTCGGTGTCCTCGAAGACGACGACCGGGGCCTTGCCGCCGAGCTCCAGGTGGACCCGCTTGAGGTCCTTCGACGCCGACTCGGCCACCGACATGCCGGCGCGGACCGAGCCGGTGATCGACGCCATCGCCGGGATGTCGTGCTCGACCATCAGCCGGCCGGTCTCACGGTCGCCGCAGACGACGTTGAAGACGCCCTTGGGCAGGACCGAGCCGATGATGTCGGCGATCAGGACGGTGGAGGCCGGGGTGGTGTCCGAGGGCTTGAGGACCACGGTGTTGCCGGCCGCGATCGCGGGGGCGAACTTCCACACCGCCATCATCATCGGGTAGTTCCACGGCGCGACCTGCGCGCAGACGCCGACCGGCTCACGGCGGATGATCGAGGTCATCCCCTCCATGTACTCGCCGGCCGAGCGGCCCTCCAGCATCCGCGCCGCGCCCGCGAAGAAGCGGATCTGGTCGACCATCGGCGGGATCTCCTCGGAGCGGGTGAGCCCGATCGGCTTGCCCGTGTTCTCCACCTCGGCCGCGATGAGCTCCTCGGCGCGCTCCTCGAACGCGTCAGCGATCTTGAGGAGGGCCTTCTGGCGCTCGGCGGGGGTGGTGTCGCGCCAGGCCGGGAAGGCGCGGGCGGCGGCCTCCATGGCGGCGTCCACGTCCGCCCTGCCGGACAGCGGCGCGGTCGCGTACGCCTCGCCCGTCGCGGGGTTGACCACCTCGGTGGTCCGTCCGTCGGCGGCGTCCCGGAACTCACCGTCGATGTAGTTGCGCAGACGACGCAGCTCGGTGCTCACTGCCGGCCTCCTGATCTGGTTCTTTGCGTCCACTCACTGAGACACCCACCCTAGCCGCCGGGCCCACGTTTTCAACACCCCCACGGCCACGTCTTCTGCGAAATCCGCACGACTGTGAGTCTCAAACAACGGATTTCATCGATCGGGGCTTGCGAAACTGTCGAGACCTCGTGCACAGTGAGGTCGTGGCCAGTCGAAGCGCAGACCAGAGGGACTCCACCCGCGAGTCCAGGAACGGCGGCACCCCCCAGCTGGATGCCGTCTCCCTCGCCATCATTCAGCAGCTCCAGGAGGACGGCCGCAGGCCGTACGCCGCGATCGGCAAGGCGGTCGGGCTCTCCGAGGCGGCCGTGCGCCAGCGCGTCCAGAAGCTGCTGGACCAGGGCGTGATGCAGATCGTCGCCGTCACGGACCCGCTCACCGTGGGCTTCCGCCGGCAGGCGATGGTCGGGATCAACGCCGAGGGTGATGTCGAGAAGATCGCGGACGCGCTGACTGACATGTCGGAAGTCGAGTACGTGGTGATGACCGCGGGCTCGTTCGACATCCTCGCCGAGATCGTCTGCGAGGACGACGACCACCTGCTGGACGTCATCAACAAACGCATCCGGTCCCTGCCCGGAGTGCGCTCCACCGAAAGCTTCGTCTACCTGAAGCTGAAGAAGCAGACCTACATGTGGGGAACCCGATAACCGTGAGGACCCGATAACCGTGAGCACCAAGGACCTCAGCCGCACCGCGTACGACCACCTGTGGATGCACTTCACCCGCATGTCCTCGTACGAGAACTCCCCGGTCCCGACCATCGTCCGGGGTGAGGGCACCTACATCTACGACGACAAGGGCAAGCGCTACCTCGACGGTCTCGCGGGTCTGTTCGTGGTCCAGGCCGGTCACGGCCGTACGGAACTGGCCGAGACCGCGTTCAAGCAGGCCCAGGAGCTCGCCTTCTTCCCGGTGTGGTCCTACGCCCACCCGAAGGCCGTCGAGCTGGCCGAGCGCCTGGCCGACTACGCCCCGGGCGACCTGAACAAGGTCTTCTTCACCACCGGCGGCGGCGAGGCCGTCGAGACGGCCTGGAAGCTCGCCAAGCAGTACTTCAAGCTCAAGGGCAAGCCGACCAAGTACAAGGTCATCTCCCGCGCGGTCGCCTACCACGGCACCCCGCAGGGCGCCCTGTCCATCACGGGTCTGCCCGGCCTGAAGGCACCGTTCGAGCCGCTCGTCCCGGGCGCGCACAAGGTGCCGAACACCAACATCTACCGCGCGCCGATCTTCGGTGACGACCCGGAGGCCTTCGGCCGCTGGGCCGCCGACCAGATCGAGCAGCAGATCCTCTTCGAGGGCCCGGACACCGTCGCCGCGGTCTTCCTGGAGCCGGTGCAGAACGCCGGCGGCTGCTTCCCGCCGCCGCCCGGGTACTTCCAGCGCGTGCGCGAGATCTGCGACAAGTACGACGTGCTGCTCGTGTCGGACGAGGTCATCTGCGCCTTCGGCCGCCTCGGCACGATGTTCGCCTGCGACAAGTTCGGCTACGTCCCGGACATGATCACCTGCGCCAAGGGCATGACCTCGGGCTACTCCCCGATCGGCGCCTGCATCATCTCCGACAAGCTCGCCGAGCCGTTCTACAAGGGCGACAACACCTTCCTGCACGGCTACACCTTCGGTGGCCACCCGGTCTCCGCCGCGGTGGGTCTGGCCAACCTCGACCTGTTCGAGCGCGAGAACCTCAACCAGCACGTGCTGGACAACGAGGGCGCGTTCCTGCAGACGCTGCAGAAGCTGCACGACCTGCCGATCGTCGGCGACGTCCGCGGCAACGGCTTCTTCTACGGCATCGAGCTGGTGAAGGACAAGAACACCAAGGAGTCCTTCAACGAGGAGGAGACCGAGCGCGTCCTGTACGGCTTCCTCTCCAAGGCGCTGTTCGACAACGGCCTGTACTGCCGTGCCGACGACCGCGGCGACCCGGTCGTCCAGCTCGCCCCTCCGCTGATCTCCAACCAGGAGACCTTCGACGAGATCGAGCAGATCCTGCGCGCGACGCTGACTGAGGCGTGGACCAAGCTGTAGTCCGCATTGCTGTAGTCGCATCCATCCGATCAGCTGATCGACACCGGCCCCGGTGCCGTCCGTTCGAGTGAGAACGGCGGCCCGGGGCCGTGTGCTGTCCGGCCTCCCGGCGACGGCTGCCTAGCGTGCCAGTGACCGATCGGCCCAGCCTTCGTTCCCCCACACGAGGGACGAGGCACGGGAAAACGGATCAGAACCGAGGAGTACGCCCATGGAGGCCCCGCCGGACAACGACGTGCTCTGGGCACGCTCCCTGCACTTCACGCACCCCGACGGCTCCCCCGGGGTCACCGGGATCTCGCTCGGCGTGCGCGAGGGCGAGATCCTCGCCGTCACCGGCCCGCGCGGCAGCGGCAAGACGACCCTGCTGCGCTGTCTGTCCGGCCTGGTGCCGGTGCGCAGCGGCGAGGTGTGGTTCAACAGCGTGCCCATGCACACCCTGGGCCCGATGCACCGGGAGCGGCTGCGCCGGGACCGCTTCGGCTGGATCGACCCGGCGCCGGTGCTCGTCCCCGAGCTGAACGTCTGGGAGAACGCCGCGCTCCCGCTGATGCTGCGCGGTACCGGCCGC
This sequence comes from Streptomyces sp. NPDC052107, assembly GCF_040680215.1. NCBI lineage: Bacteria > Bacillati > Actinomycetota > Actinomycetes > Kitasatosporales > Streptomycetaceae > Streptomyces > Streptomyces sp. NPDC052107. The sequence continues at coordinate 248,254 of NZ_JBFAWG010000004.1, read as the reverse complement.
CGCAGGGCCAAGGTCGCGGCGCTGGAGTGGCTGGAGCGGCTCGACGTCGGCGACCGGGCCCGCAACCGCCCGCACGAACTCCAGCAGGCCGAGCGCCAGCGCGTCTCCATCGCCCGGGCGCTGGCCCCGGCCCCCACGGTCCTCTTCGCCGACGAGCCCACGGCTCCGCTGCACCGCGCCGACCGCAACCACGTGCTGCGCACCCTCACCACGGCCGCCCGCTCGCACGGCATCACCGTGGTCCTCGCCACGCACGACCCCGACACCGCCGCCCTCGCCGACCGCACCGTGGCCCTGCTGGACGGCCGGCGCGTCAGCACCGTGCACCTGCCCGACGCCCCCGAGACGGAAGGCCGCGCCGCGTGGTCACTCTCCGTCTGACCGGGGCGGCCCGGCCCGCCGTCCAGCTGCGCCGCCTGCTGGTGGCCGCGGCCTCGGCGGGCACCGGCTTCCTCCTGCTCTCCTGCTTCGGCTACGCCCTGAACCACCCCGAGGCCGCGGACGCGGCCGCGCTGCGGCTGTCCTGGTGTGCGGTGCCGCTCGCCGCCACCGTGTACTTCGCCCTCGCCGTCGCCCGCACCGACCCCGGCACCCGGCCACGCACCGGCCTGTCCGCCGTGGGCCTCGGTCCGGCGCGCCTGATGGCGATCTCCGCGCTGACCACGGCCCTGTCCTGCACCGTGGGCTCGCTGCTGGCCCTGCTGGCCTTCCTGCACCTGCGCGGCAACCTCACCGGCCTGCCCTTCGACGGCGCGGCGACGGACTTCCTGGCAGCGGGCAAACACCTCCCCGTCCCGGCGACCCTGACCCTGCTGGGCCTGGTCCCGGCCGTCGCCTCGACCACGGTGGCCCTGACCCTGCGCCCGAAGGACCCCCGCCCTGCGACCCCGCTGCTGCGCGGGTACGGGCGCTTCGGGGCGTACGGCTACTCGGTGGCACGCGAGCCGTTCGGGACGTACGGCAGGTTCGGGGCGCGGTCGCGGCCGGGGGCCGGGGGCCCTCGCGACGAGCACGGACAGGTGGACGACGGCGAGCAGCCCGGCCGTCGGCCCGCGCGCGGTCGTTCCGCTGGGGCGGCCGCCGACCCACAGCACGGCGGCCTGCCGCCGGCGCCGGCCGGCGACGCCGACGCCGAAACCCCGACTCCGGACGACAGCCTGGCCGCCGTCATGCCCGGCCCCCAGCACACCGCTCCCACCGGCCTCCCCTGGGGCATCGCCCTCCTCGCCACCGGCCTCGCGGCCCAGTCCTACGCCGACCACTCGAACGCCGCCGTACTCCTCGGCCGCCTCCTCACCGCGACCGGCCTGGTGCTGGCCGCCCCCGGCCTGACCCACCTGTGCGGCCGACTCCTGCAGGCCTCCCGCCCCGGCGCCCTCCGCCTCCTGGCCGGCCGGGTCCTCATGACGGAGGCCACTCGCATCGGCCGGCCCCTCGGCGTCGTCTGCGCGGTCGGGTCCGCCGGTTACGCCATGACCACGCTGTACGCCGGCTCGGCACCGTCGTTCGGCCCCCTGACCACCCTCGGCGCGCTGCTCGTCACCGGCTGCACGGTCGCCACCCTCCTCACCGCGGCCGTGGAGACCCGCCAGTGCCGGGCCGACACGACCGCCGCGCTGCTGCGTCTCGGCGCCCCGGCCTCGACGCTGCGCGCGGCCGCGGCCCTGCGCGCGGCGGCCCTGCTGGCGCTGTTCGGCCCGCTCACCCTCGCCGTCGCCGCCCTGGCGGCCCTCTCCGTGGACCGGTGAAAAAAGTTCCGCGGCGACCGATGAGTTCTCCGGGGACCCCCGGTCTACCCACCGAACACACTGACTTCGGCACGAGCGAACCACGTCGGGAGAGACACCTCATGTACCAGCAGATGATCTTCGTGAACCTGGCCACCAACGACGTCGAGGCGTCCAAGAACTTCTTCACCGAGCTCGGCTACACGATCAACCCCCAGTTCAGCACCGACGACTGCGCCTGCGTCGTGATCAGCGACACGATCATCGCGATGCTGCTCAGCAAGCAGCGCTACGCCGACTTCACGAAGAAGGAGATCGCCGACTCCTCGAAGACCAGCGAGGTGCTGATCTGCCTGAGCGCGGAGAGCCGCGAGAAGGTCGACGAGCTGGTGGGCAAGGCGGTCGCGGCCGGCGGCACCGCCAACCCCGACGTCCAGGACCAGGGCTTCATGTACGGCCGTTCCTTCGACGACCTCGACGGCCACAGCTGGGAGGTCGTGTGGATGGACCCGGCGGCGATCGAGGGCTGACGCCTAGCATGGGCGGGTGCATCCGACACCCGCCCAGCCGAACCGTGCCGCCCGCGACCGTGAGATCGAGTCCCTCGCCGAGTTCGACGAGGTCGTCGCCGAGCACGGCACACTCGCCCAGTACCGCGTCCAGGCCGTCGATCTGACGAGCCGTACGGACATCCTGCTCACCACCGACACGACCGGCGCCGTCTTCCTCGGTTGTCCCATGAACGCCGAGGCGGCCGCCGGGGTGCGCGCCTCCGGGGCCCTGGTCTTCCCGCCCGTCCCGGGGCTGCCGTTCGACCCTTACCGCGGTTTCGTCTACGCGCCCGGCGAACTCTTCGACTCGCTCGACGAGGGCTACGAGGCGACTCCGGACGCCCGGGCCTACGCCTGGTTCCAGCAGACCAAGGCCGACGGCGACATATTCGCCTCCATGCTCCGCTCGATCCACGACGACGCCGTCTCCGACGCCCTCGACGAACTCCTCGTCGGCGCCCGGGTGGTGGGCGTCATGGGCGGCCACGCGATGGCCCGCGGTACGGCCGAGTACGCCGGCGCCGCCCGGCTCGGCCGGGAGCTGACCCGCGACGGGTTCACGGTGGCCACCGGCGGTGGGCCCGGTGCGATGGAAGCCGCGAACCTCGGCGCGTACGCGGCCCCGTTCCGCGACGAGATGCTGCACGACGCCCTCCGGCTCCTGGCGAAGACCCCCTCTTTCCGGCCGTCCGTCACCGACTGGGCGCGCGCCGCCTTCGAGGTCCGCGAGCGCTGGCCGGGCGGCGGCGCTTCGGTGGGCATCCCCACCTGGTTCTACGGCCACGAGCCGCCCAACGCCTTCGCCGCGCACACGGCCAAGTACTTCGCCAACGCCACCCGCGAGGACGGCCTGCTGGCCCGCTCCAACGCCGGGGTCGTCTTCCTGCCGGGCGCCGCCGGGACCGTACAGGAGGTCTTCGACAACGCGACGCCCAACTACTACGAGTCGCGCGGTGAACCGACGCCCATGGTGCTGGTCGACGAGGCGCACTGGACACGGGAGTTGCCCGCCTGGCCGCTGTTGCGGGCACTCGCCCGGGGCCGGTCGATGGAGTCCCGTATCGCCCTGGTTGACCGGATCGAGCAGGCTCCGGAGGCGATCAAACGTCTCGGCGCGTAATAAGCAAGTAAAGCCAACGGTCGTTGACGGCATATGCATTGACACTGCTTACGGAGCGCTTATAGACCTGTGAGCCACTTGGGGGTGGTGGGGCACTCGCCTCATCTCGTGCCTCAACGCCCCCTGAACCCCCCGCAGTTGCACTCTGTAAAGGACAAACGTTGTCCATATCTCACCGTGGCGTACGCCGTTCCGTGCGCATTCTGGGTGTCGCCTCCGCCTCGACCGCGGTCGTGCTGGGTCTGTCCAGCTCCGCGCTCGCGTGCAACATCCGTGACTTCAAGGCCGAAGCCAAGTGCGACGGCGACAAGGGCGTCATCGTCGTCACCGACACCGACCGCTCCGGCACCCCCGCCACCGTCACCGTGTTCCTGAAGGACAGCGGCGGCGTGGAGACCCAGGTGGGCAAGCAGGAGGTCAAGGGCTCGGCCGAAGGCACTCCGGTCAGCTTCCCTGAGGACTGGAAGCCCAGCGCGACCTACCGCGTCCACATCAAGGCGGCCAACATCGTCGACGAGGACATCCAGCCCGACCTGGTGACCGCGTCCACCGCCTGCAAGACCGACAGCCCGACCCCGACCCCGCCGGCCTCCTCGACGCCGAAGCCGTCGCCGTCGACGTCCGCCCCGGCCGAGTCGGCCACCCCGACCCCGTCGGCCTCCGAGTCCAGCTCCGCCCCGGCGGGAACGTCGAGCAACGCGCCGTCCCCGGCGGCCGGTGACTCGAACCTCGCCGAGACCGGTGCCAACTCCAACACCGGCCTGATCGCCGGCATCGCGGGCGCGCTGGTCGTCGTCGGCGGTGGCGCGGTCTACTTCGGCATGCGCCGTCGTGGAGCCCGCGGCAACGGCTGACGCCTCGCCCGCTCTCACCAGTACGCCACCGCGGCCCGTCCTCCTATCCCCAGGGGACGGGCCGCGGTCGTGTGTCAGCCGAAGGTGGCCTGCTTCAGCCAGAACTCCAGCAGCTCACGCTCGCCGAGGACCTCCAGGCCGGGGGTGTCCAGCGGCAGCCGGTTGTAGAAGGCGAGCAGCACGGAGGTGAGCGGGCCGCGCAGGGCGACGGTGGCCTTCTCGTGGCCACGCCGCCAGCTGACGCCGTCCTCGCCCAGCTCGACGAGCCACTCGGCGTTCAGCGCGGGGTCGGCGTCGGTGGCGTGCAGATGGATGCTGCGGCCCGTGCCGCGCAGTTCCGTGGCCCACTTCCGCGCCCCTGAGCGCTGCACCCACTCCACGAGCTGCAGCCACTCGTCCAGCGCGTCGGCGGCGACCTCGGGCGCGACCTCGTAGGGCACCCCGACCGTGAGCGCGGCGTCCGCGCGGTGCACGGTGATCTCGTGGGTCATCCGACGGGCCCAGAACCCGCTCGTGGCCGTGCCGGTCCAGGACCACACCTTGGCGTCGGGACCGGCCTCGCGCAGCGCCCCGACGACCAGCTCGCCGGTCTCCGCGAGCCATGCGTCGAGGGCTGCCGCGTCCCCCTCGGCGTCCGGTCCCGCGCCGAGCGGTACCTGCTCGTGCGGGACCATCTCCTGGGCCCGCGTCCCCACGAGCGTGGCCACCCAGCGCAGGGCGCCGCCCATGTGCCGTACCAGCCGTTCCAGCGTCCACTCCGGGCAGGTCGGCACGGTGGCCGTCAGATCGGCGCCGGAGGTCAGCAGGGCCCGGAACCGGCCCACCTGGTCGGCGATTTCGTCGCAGTAGCGCTCATGCGCGAGCAAGGTCATGAGCCTCACCCTAGGGGCGCGCCGATCAGTCGAGCACGACGATTTCGGCCGCGTCGAACTCCACGCCCACCCCGTCCCCGACCTCGGGCGCGTCCCGCAGCGCGCAGGCCGCCTCCAGGCGCGGCCCGTCCGCCGGCTGGAGGTGGACGGCCACATGGGTGCCCTTGAAGGTGCGCGCGGTCACCGTGCAGGGCAGGCCGGTGTCGGCCGCCACGAGCCGCACCCCGGCGGGCCGGACGAGGAGCGTGCGGCTGCCCTGCGGGGAGCCGTCGGGGACCGGCAGCTTGCCCCAGGGGCTGTCGGCGGCCGTGCCGGCGACGGTCGCCGGGACCACGTTGTCGAAGCCGAGGAAGCGGGCCACGAACGCGTCGGCGGGCCGCTGCCACACCTCAAGAGGCGTGCCGGACTGGGCGATCCGTCCGTCCCGCATCACCACCACCCGGTCGGCCAGCGCGAACGCCTCGCCCTGGTCGTGGGTCACGGCGAGCACGGTCGTACCCAACCGGCGGAAGAGTTCGCGGAGTTCGACCACCAGTCGTTCGCGCAGGGAGCGGTCGAGCTGGCCGAGCGGTTCGTCGAGCATGAGCAGCCGGGGCCGGGGAGCCAGCGCCCGGGCGAGGGCCACGCGCTGCTGCTCACCGCCGGACAGGGAGGCCACGGCCCGCCGGGCGGCCCCGGGCAGCCCGACCAGGTCCAGCAACTGCCCGACCTCGGCGTCCCGTTCGCCCTTGGCGACGCCGTGCATGCGCAGTCCGAACGCCACGTTCGCGCCGACGTCCCGCTGCGGGAAGAGCTGGTGGTCCTGGAACATCAGGCCGACGCCCCGCCGGTGCGCGCGCACGCCCGCATGGTCGCGGCCGTCGAGCAACACCCGTCCGCCGGAGAGGGGCTGGAGCCCGGCGACCGCCCGCAGCAGGGTCGACTTCCCGCTGCCGCTGGGGCCCAGCACACACACCACCTCGTGCTCGGCGACGTCGAGATCGACCGCGTCGAGCACGGCCCGCCCGCCGAAGCGCACGGTCGCGGCATCGAGGCTCAGCAGCATCTAGAACTCCCCCGTCCGGTCGGTGCGCAGCCGCTCCAGGAACAGCAGCGCGGCGGCGCACACCACCATCAGAATGGTCGAAAGGGCCATCGCCTGGCCGTAGTTGAGGTCTCCGGGGCGGCTGAGCAGCCGGGCCACGGCGACCGGGAGCGTCGGGTTGTCGGGCCGGGCGATGAACACGGTCGCCCCGAACTCGCCGAGCGAGACGGCGAAGGCGAACCCGGCCGCGACCAGCAGCGCCCGCCGCACCAGCGGCAGGTCCACCTCCCGCCACACCCGCCAGGGCGAGGCCCCGAGCACGGCGGCGGCCTCCCGGAGGCGTACGTCCACCGCGCGCAGCACGGGCAGCATGGTCCGTACGACGAAGGGGGCGCCGACCAGCGCCTGCGCGAGCGGGACGAGGATCCAGGACTGTCTGAGGTCCAGCGGCGGCTTGTCGAGGGCGATCAGGAAGCCGAAGCCGACGGTCACGGCGGAGACGCCGAGCGGCAGCATCAGCAGCGCGTCGAAGCCCCGGACCAGGCGGCCGGCGTCCCGGCGGGCCAGCGCGGCGGCCGCGAGACCTCCGATCACCACGGCGACGGCGGTGGCGGCGACGGCGTACTGCAGCGAGGTCCACACCGCGTGCGCGGGCGCCACCAGGAACGTACCGCCGTCGGGGTTCGTCAGCGCCCGGTAGTAGCCGAGGCCCGGCGCGTCCAGGGAGCGGCGGACCAGCACGGCGAGGGGCAGGACGAGAAGCAGCGCGATGGTGACGAGGACACCGGCGAGCAGGGCCCACTGACCGGCGCCGCGCGGGCGGCGGGCGGCCGTCTTCGGGTCGACGAGCCGCAGAGCGGTCTCCCGGCGCCGTACCGTCCAGGCGTGCACGGCGAGGATCAAGCCGACCGCGACGAACTGGACGAGGGTGAGGACGGCGGCCGCGGAAAGGTCGAAGACCTCGGACGTCTGTCGGTAGATCTCCACTTCGAGGGTGGAGAAGGTGGGGCCGCCGAGGATCTGCACGATGCCGAAGGAGGTGAAGGTGAACAGGAACACCATCAACGCGGCGGCGGCCACCGCGGGTGCGAGCGCCGGGAGGGTGACCCTCCGCCAGGCGCCGAGCGGAGACGCGCCCAGCATCCGGGCGGCCTCCTCCTGCCGGGGGTCGAGCTGGGACCACAGCCCGCCCACGGTCCGTACGACGACCGCGTAGTTGAAGAAGACGTGGGCCAGCAGGATCGCCCACACCGTGGTGTCCAGCCGTACGCCCCACAGGTCGTCGAGCAGCCCGCCGTGCCCGACGAGGGCGAGGAACGCGCTGCCGGCGACGACGGTCGGCAGCACGAACGGGACGGTGACGACCGCTCGCAGCACCTGCTTGCCCGGGAAGTCGAGACGGGCGAAGACGTACCCGGCGGGCAGCGCGAGCAGCAGGGTGAGCCCGGTGGAGGCGAGCGCCTGCCATGTGGTGAACCACAGCACGTGCCGGATGTCCGGCCGCGTGACCACGTCCGCGGTCCGCCCCAACTGCCAGGCGCCGTCCACCTTCAGCCCGCGCGCGACGATCGCGGCCACGGGCCAGGCGAAGAACAGCGCGAAGAACGCGACGGGCAGGGCCATCAGCCCGAACCGCGCCGCGCTCCCGCGCCGGTCCCTCGTGTCGGGGGCTACTTCAGTACGAGCGAGGTCCACGACTTGACCCACTGGTCACGGTTGGCGGCGATCTTGCCGGGAGCCATGGTCTCGGGGTGCTCGGCGGCCTTGCCGTACTCGGTGAACTCGGCGGGAACCTTCGCGCCCTCGACCACCGGGTAGACGAACATGTTCAGCGGCATGTCCTCCTGGAACTCCTTGGAGACCAGGAAGTCGATGAACGCCTTGGCGCCCTTGGGGTTCTGGGCGTTGCTGAGCAGCCCGGCGAACTCGATCTGCCGGAAGCAGGTGCCGTACGACACCCCGGTCGGAGCGGTGCTGGGCCGCTTCTTGGCGTAGATGACCTCGGCGGGCGGGGAGGAGGCGTACGAGACAACGAGCGGCCGGTCACCGCCGGCCTTCTTGCCCTCCGACGAACCCGAGAACTCCTGGTAGTACGCCTGCTCCCAGCCGTCGACGACCTTGACGCCGTTGGCCTTGAGCTTCTTCCAGTAGTCCTGCCAGCCGTCGTCTCCGAACTGGGCCGCGCTGCCGAGCAGGAAGCCGAGGCCCGGCGAGGAGGTGGCGGCGTTCTCGGTGACGAGGAGGTTCTTGTACTCGGGCTTGGCGAGGTCGGCGAAGGACTGCGGCGGGGTCAGCTGGTGCTTGCTGAAGTAGGCCTTGTCGTAATTGACGCAGATGTCGCCGTAGTCGACGGGCGTGACCCGGTGCTTGTCCTGGTCGAGCTGGTAGGCGGCGCCGGCCTTGTCGAGGCCCTTGGCGGTGTACGGCTGGAAGAGGCCGTTGTCGAGGGCACGGGACAGCAGGGTGTTGTCGACGCCGAAGAAGACGTCGCCCTGCGGGTTGTCCTTGGTCAGGATCGCCTTGTTGACGGCCTGCCCGGCGTCGCCGTCCTGCAGATTGCGGACCTTGTACCCGGTCCGCTGCTCGAAGTCCTTCAGCACGTTCTTCGAGATACGCCACGAGTCGTGGCTGACCAGGGTGACGGTCTTGGAGTCCGCGGACGACTTCGTGTCGGTCGAACCGCACGCGGACAGGCCGATCAGGCCGAGCCCGACCGCCACGGCCACGAAGGTCTTGTTGTGCACTGGATGTCCTCCTGGGGGTTGGCCAGGAAGAGACGCGGCCCTGCCCGGGCCTTGTGTGTGGAAAGGACCCGGGCAGGGCGCAACAGCTTGAGTGATGACCGAACTTCCTACCCAGAATGACCTGGGCGAGGTTCAGAGGGTCTGCGGCCCTGTCCGCCGCACTCTCAGCGCTGTGGCGCTCCCCTGTCGGAATATGAAGATATGTGGACCCGGCCAGATTACCGCTCGGTGGCAGCGAGCTGACCACAGGCTCCGTCGATCTCCTGGCCACGGGTGTCCCGGATGGTGACGGGCACGCCGTGGGCGGCGATGGCCTCGACGAACGCCTTCTCGTCCTCGGGCCGCGAGGCGGTCCACTTCGACCCCGGCGTCGGGTTCAGCGGAATGAGATTGACGTGCACGGGCTTGCCCTTGAGCAGCCGGCCCAGCCGGTCGCCGCGCCACGCCTGGTCGTTGATGTCCCGGATCAGCGCGTACTCGATGGACAGCCGGCGCCCGCTCTTCTCGACGTACTCGAACCCGGCGTCCAGCACCTCGCGCACCTTCCAGCGCGTGTTCACGGGGACGAGGGTGTCGCGCAGCTCGTCGTCGGGGGCGTGCAGGGAGATCGCGAGCCGGCACTTGAAGCCCTCGTCGGCCAACCGGTGGATGGCCGGCACGAGCCCGACGGTGGACACGGTGATCCCGCGCTGCGACAACCCCAGCCCGTCCGGAGCCGGATCGGTCAGCGCCCGAATGGCACCCACGACACGCTTGTAGTTGGCGAGCGGCTCGCCCATGCCCATGAAGACGATGTTGGAGAGCCGAGCGGGCCCGCCGGGCACCTCTCCGTCCCGCAGCGCCCGCATCCCGTCCACGATCTGATGGACGATCTCGGCTGTGGACAGATTCCGGTCGAGCCCCGCCTGCCCGGTCGCACAGAACGGGCAGTTCATCCCGCAGCCCGCCTGCGAGCTGATGCACATGGTGACCCGGTCCGGGTACCGCATCAGCACGGACTCCACGAGGGTCCCGTCGAACAGCCGCCACAGCGTCTTGCGGGTGGTCCCCTCGTCGGTCGACAGATGCCGCACGACGGTCATCAGCTCGGGGAACAGCGCTTCCTGGAGCTTGGCACGCGATCCGGCGGGGATGTCGGTCCACTGCTCCGGGTCGTGCGCGTACCGCGCGAAGTAGTGCTGCGAGAGCTGCTTGGCGCGGAACGGCTTCTCCCCGGCCTCGGCCACCGCGTCCTTGCGCTCGGTGGGCGTGAGATCGGCAAGATGCCGCGGCGGCTTCTGAGCTCCGCGCGGGGCGACGAAAGTGAGTTCTCCGGGCTTAGGCATGGCGTTACCAGTGTCGCAGATCCAAATGGGTGACCTGCGGCTGCGGCTCGCTACGTCAGTCGTCAGTAGGCGTCACCGGTCGCTGCTGAGCGGCTTCGGGCGGCCCAGGGACGGCCCAGGGGCGATCACTCGTCGGCTGCCCGCCACTCGTCGAGCCGGACCCTGACCTGGTGGTTGTAGGCGTGCCTGAGGCCCTCACCACTGACGAAGGCGCCGAGGGCCGGGAGGTCCATTCCCCGCGGCATGGACGTGATCTCCGCCAGCGCCATGGCGTTCGGCACGCGATCTATACGTATGAGGATTCCGATGGGCCCCGCGACCGATGACTTCGCCAGTGATCCGCGTCCCCACAGGCAGGGCCGCGACAGTTGCCGCCCAGCTCTCCCGCACCACGTCGACGGCCGGCACCTCGGGACCGCCCGCAGCAGGCGGCCGAGTGCGGTCACCGTCCGCGCTCGTTGCACGAGCAGCCCACCTCAGGGAAACCAGGCGGGCGGCTTCGCGGGCTCAGCACAGCCGTCGCACGGCGACCCGGCCCGTGCGACGGCTCCGAGGGCAAAGCAGTCCCCGGTAGTGCTGCGCGTGTCCTGGAGCTTCAGTCGTCACTGTCATTCCGGTATCGCGCCGGCTTGCCGGGGGCCTGAACCACATCCTGTCCAAGTCGCTCCGTCGACTAGACGTCCTCATCGACTTTGTAACTCTTTCGGTGTTATGGCCTATTAATCACAATGCACCGGATATGGCCCTAGTCAATAGGACTTAGGTAAATTTTTAAGGATTCGGCGGGTGTGTGACTCCCTCTCGGTTCCGGCGCATGCCCTACCCGTCACGTGCCTGCCTCCACGATGACGCCGAAGAATCGAACACATGCTTGAATTTTGCGGTGCGACCGTTCCTCGACGACCTCGCCCAAGCACGGTAGGAGTGACGCGCCACCTACCGGCAGCTCGCCACGCGGCCCGGCCGGACCGAGCTGCGAGGGCGTCTGTGCCAGCTGTCGGGCACGACTGCTCTTCCCGCCTGATGCACCGCGGCTCCGGGCGATCCTCGCCTTCCTCGAAAAGCAGATCGCCGAGAGCGAGACTGTCGGCATCTCCCCGCGCCTCCAGCGCGACACCGTACGGGAGGCACTGACCCGCGCCGAAGACCGGTCGGCGCCCACTGGCGCCCGTCCGACCGAACCTGTCCGTCGCTCGGCCGCACTGCACTGCGAGCTTCCCGGTCGGGACGACGGTCCACTTCAGCGCTACAGCTGACGCGGGTTCTTACGTCAACTTCCCCCCCGACCCGAATCCCGTGACCATACGGACCGGCCACAACTACACGGGGGTTGTGTTCTGTCCGAACGACGGCCTCTGTTCCGCAGGCTAGTCGCCCGTCGCTGTTCGGTGTGTGACCGCGCCACCCCGCCCCCTGAAGTGGCCTGGGTGCCCTGCCACGTTGGGCACTCGGGCCAGATTTCGAGCAGGGGCAGACTCGTTACGGGGGTGGACGAGCCTCCCCCCGCGTATCGGCGCCCGCGCGCCTCCCCCGGAGTGGCAAGCGCCATGACCCCGCCCGGGGTCACTGTCTTCAGCGGCCCGTGTGGCCGGGGTGTCACGGGTGACGGCCGAAGGTTGCGGGATCAACCCCCTTGTAAAGGCCCGCAACACAGTGTTCCTGGAGATCCCCCTCGAAGGCTATGGGCACGGGACGGTCGCCGTTGCTGCGCCCTGTGAAGTTCTGCCGGGGAACGGTCGGGTTTCCTGATCGGCCCTTGTCCGGCTCCCTGCCCTGCCGTAACCACGAGTCCATGAACCTTTTCGGCCGCAACTCCTTCCACCGGCGCGCGCAGCAGTCCGCCGCGCCCGTGGCGACCGCCGTCCCGGCGGCCGGTGCCACCGCCACCGCCGTTCTGCCCGATCCCGAGCTGGCGGGCCTCACCGGCGAGTGGCTGATCGATCCCGCGCACAGCAGGATCGGGTTCTCCGTGCGGCATGCGATGGTGACGACGGTGCGGGGCGCGTTCACCGAGTACGAGAGCCGTCTGTACTTCGACGGCCGTGAGCCGACCCGCTCCCGGGCCGACATCGTGCTGTACACGGCCAGCGTCGACACGGGTGTCGAGCAGCGCAACGCGCACGTGATCGGCCGGCAGTTCCTGGACGCCGGGGCGCACCCGCGGATGACCTTCACGAGCACGGCCGTGCGGCTGGCGGGCCAGGACGTCTACCGCATGACCGGCGACCTCACGATCAAGGACACCACCCGTCCCGTCGATCTGGAGCTCACCTACATCGGTCACGTCATCGACGCGTTCGGTGACGAGCGGGTCGGTTTCGACGGCACCACCACCATCAACCGCTCCGACTGGGGGCTGTCCTACGACGCGCGGCTGGCCCAGGGCGGGGCCATGGTGAGCGAGAAGGTCCGCCTGCAGTTCGACATCGCCGCCATCCGGGCCACCGCCTGAGGAGCTTCCGGCTAGCCGGCGGCGTGCTCCAGCCGCTCCTTGAGCAGCCGCTCGTTCTCCGGGAGTTCCCTGCGGACCTGGGGGCGTACGACGAGCGGGATCAGCACCCTGCCGACGCCGCGGCCCTCGAAGTCCAGGTCCATGGTCACGCGCGTACGGCCGTCGGGGAGCGGGACGACCTCGCCGTGGACCCGGCCCCGGACCGGACCGTCGATGCCCTGCATGCTCCACGAGCGCGGCGGTTCGAACTCGGTGACCCGCATGGTCAGCGGCACGTCGCGGCGGCCGACGTGGCGGGTGATCCGGAGCCGGGACCCGAGTCCGAAGGGGCTGTCGTCGAGTTGCTCGACCGACACCGCGCTCTTCTGCCATTCCGGCAGGTGGGACGGGTCGCTGAGGTACGCCCACACGTCACCGGGACTCCGGTCGACGTCGATCTCCTCATGGAAGGCGGACATCACGACCTCCTTTCCCGGACAGAGGGCTCGTCTCCAGATCGTCCCACCTCAAGGGCCGTACGACCAACGTCGACGGGCCCCCGTCCTGCCCGCAGGACGGGGGCCCGGAAGCCGTACGACACGAGGCTCACGCGGAGCCCGACCCGTGGCTCACGCGGAGCCGACGAAGAGCACCAGCAGGAGCCAGACCACCGGGGCCGTCGGGAGGAGCGAGTCGAGGCGGTCCATGATGCCTCCGTGCCCGGGGAGCAAGGTGCCCATGTCCTTGATGCCCAGGTCGCGCTTGATCATGGATTCGCCGAGGTCGCCCAGCGTGGCGCTGGCGGCGACCGCGAGGCCCAGCAGCAGGCCCTGCCACCAGGTGCCGTCGTGGATCAGGAACTGCATGCACAGCGCGCCCGCGACCATCGCGAACAGCACCGCGCCCACCAGGCCCTCGCGGGTCTTGCCAGGGCTGATGCGCGGGGCCAGCTTGTGCTTGCCGAACCGCCAGCCGACCGCGTAGGCGCCGGTGTCACTGACGACCGTCAGGAGGAGAAAGGTGAGGACCCGCCAGGGGCCGTCGGACGCGGTCAGCATCATCGCCACGAACGTGGCCAGGAACGGCACGTAGAACGCCGCGAACACGCCCGCCGTGACGTCCTTGAGATAGCCCTCCGGCGACTCCGTCATGCGCCAGACCAGGGCTGCCAACGCCGTCAACGCCATGGCGACCCAGGCGCCCTCGGCGCCGCGGACGTACCCCGCGACCACCATCGCCGCACCGCCCACCGCGAGCGGCACCAGCGGCGCCTTGATGTCCTTGCGCTCCCGCAGCCGGCTGGTCAGCTCCCACAGGCCGACGACGACCGCGACCGCGATCACCCCGACGAAGACGGCCTTCTCGACGAACAGGGAGGCGACGATCACCACACCGAGCCCGATCCCGACGCCTATGGCTGCGCTCAGGTCACGGCCCGCGCTCTTCTTCTGCGGCGCTGGGGCCGGCTGGTGGGCGTCGGGCATGGGCTCCGGATTCTGGCTCTCGGCCGGGAGGGTGCGGGCCTGAGGGGGCTCAGGGCGGAACTCGTCGTGGAATCCCTGGAACAAGGGGCCGCTCCGGCGAGCGGCCCCCCGGTCGCCATCCTGGTCTCCGCCGTAAGCGTTTCCACCGTACGCGGGGTCCTCGGGCACGATGGGCATGGGGCGAGTCTGCTGCGCCTCAGGCGCATCGTACGCGGGACCCGCCGGGCCGGCCCCCGGGACAGACTGGGACGGCCCGCCCTCGGCGGGTCCCCAATACCCGGCCTGGCCCGCCGCGGGCGGCGCCCCCCAGGAAGAGTCGCTCATCAGACTTCGAGCAGCTCCGCTTCCTTGTGCTTCAGGAGCTCGTCCACCTGGGCGACGTACTTCGCCGTGGTGTCGTCCAGCTCCTTCTCCGCACGGCGGCCCTCGTCCTCGCCGACCTCGCCGTCCTTGATCAGCTTGTCGATGGCGTCCTTCGCCTTGCGGCGCACGGACCGGATGGAGACCTTCGCGTCCTCACCCTTGCCCTTCGCGACCTTGATGTACTCGCGGCGGCGCTCCTCGGTCAGCTCGGGGAACACCACACGGATGATGTTGCCGTCGTTGCTGGGGTTGACCCCCAGGTCGGAGTCGCGGATCGCCTGCTCGATGTTGCGCAGCGCGCTCTTGTCGAACGGGGTCACGACCGCCATGCGCGGCTCCGGCACGGAGAACGAGGCCAGCTGGTTGATCGGCGTCGGGGCACCGTAGTAGTCGGCCACGATCTTGTTGAACATCGCCGGGTGCGCACGGCCGGTACGGATCGCGGCGAAGTCCTCCTTGGCGACCACGACGGCCTTCTCCATCTTCTCCTCGGCCTCGAGGAGGGTCTCTTCGATCACCACTTGCTCCTGCGTGTCTTGAGTAAGGCCCGGCTGCGGTTCCTCTGGCGGGCGGCGGCCGGCTGCGTCGCGTCTTCTTCCTGCACGGTTCCCGACCGGCAGGACATTGTCCATCCCCCGGCCAGGGTCAGGCCCCTTACGGGGCCGCACACCACCGGCCGGGTTGATGCCGGGTCAGTCTCGGCTGCCCTGGTCACCCACCAGCGTGCCGATCTTCTCACCCTTGACGGCACGGGCGATATTGCCCTCCGCGAGGAGCTCGAAGACGAGGATCGGGAGCTTGTTGTCACGGCACAGCGTGATGGCGGTGGCGTCGGCGACCTTGAGGTCGCGGGTGATGACCTCGCCGTAGCCGAGGGCGTCGAACTTGACGGCGTCCGGGTTGGTCTTGGGGTCGGAGTCGTAGACCCCGTCCACGCCGTTCTTGCCCATGAGCAGCGCCTCGGCGTCGATCTCCAGGGCGCGCTGGGCGGCGGTGGTGTCGGTGGAGAAGTACGGCATGCCCATACCGGCGCCGAAGATGACCACGCGGCCCTTCTCCAGGTGGCGCACGGCGCGCAGCGGGATGTACGGCTCGGCGACCTGGCCCATGGTGATGGCGGTCTGCACTCGGCTGTCGATGCCCTCCTTCTCCAGGAAGTCCTGGAGGGCGAGGCAGTTCATCACGGTGCCGAGCATGCCCATGTAGTCGGAGCGGGCGCGGTCCATGCCGCGCTGCTGGAGTTCGGCGCCGCGGAAGAAGTTGCCGCCGCCGATGACGACCGCGACCTCTGCCCCGTCACGGACGACGGCCGCGATCTCCCGGGCGATCTTGTGCACCACGTCCGGGTCCACGCCCAGGCCCCCGCCACCGGAGAAGGCCTCTCCGGACAGCTTCAGCAGAAACCGGCCGCGTACTTTGCCGTCGTCGCTCTTCTGGGCCTTGGTGGTCATGGGAGATCCCGCCTCTTTCACGTGTTGCACATACGAAGAAGGCCATTGCCGGTGGGGTCGCTTTTCGCTCCCATACGCGGCAATGGCCTCCTCGTCAGATCTGCTGCCGTCCGCCCCACCCCGGGGTGTGGCGGTGTGCGCGGACGACTGCTGTCGACCCTACCGAGAATTTCCCGCGGGTCGCGCGTCGATCGCGGAACGGGCTCAGATGCCGACCTTGATGCGCGAGAAGCGCTTCAGGGTGACACCGGCCTCGTCCAGCACCTTCTGGACCGACTTCTTGTTGTCGAGCGCGTACGGCTGGCCGAGCAGCGTGGCGTCCTTGAAGAAGCCGTTGAGACGACCCTCGACGATCTTGGCGATCGCGGCCTCGGGCTTGCCCTCGGCGCGGGTGGTCTCCTCGGCGATGCGGCGCTCGGACTCGACGACGTCGGCCGGGACCTCGTCCTTGGAGAGGTACTTCGGCGCGAAGGCGGCGATGTGCTGGGCGACGCCCTTGGCGACCTCGGAGTTCGGCTTGTCGAGCTCGACCAGGACACCGATCTGCGGGGGCAGGTCGGGCATGGTGCGGTGCATGTAGGCGAGCACGAAGCCGTCGGAGAACTGCGCGAAGCGGTCCAGGACGATCTTCTCGCCGAGGTTGGCGTTGGCCTCGTCCACGAACGCCTGGACGGTCTTGCCGGGCTCGATCTCGGAGGCCAGCAGGGCCTCGAGGTCGGCCGGGTTCGTCTTGGCGACGTGCTCGGCGATGGCCTTGGCCACGGCCTGGAACTTCTCGCCCTTGGCGACGAAGTCCGTCTCGCACTTCAGCTCGACCAGGACGCCGGAGGAGTTGTCGTCGGCGATGATGGAGACCACGGCGCCGTTCTCGGCGGAGCGGCCCTCGCGCTTGGCGACGCCCTTCTGGCCCTTGATGCGCAGCGCCTCGACGGCCTTGTCGACGTTGCCCTCGGCCTCGTCCAGCGCCTTCTTGCAGTCCATCATGCCGGCGCCGGTGAGCTCACGGAGCTTCTTGACGTCGGCGGCGGTGTAGTTCGCCATGAGTCTGTGAGTCTTTCTCGAAGTCTGGAAGATCTTCAGGTCCACACGGTTGCGTTCCACATGTAGCCGCGGAACGCGTACGTCGTGCCGACCTGCGGGTGAACAGCGGGGGCGGACTTCACCGCGCCGGAGGCGCTGTCGGATGCAGTGCCGCCCCCGCCGTCGAACGCTGACGTACCGGCGTCAGGCCTGCTCGCCCTCCGCGGCCTTCTCACCCTCGGCCGGAGCGGCCTCGGCGGCCGGAGCAGCCTCGGTGGCGGCCTCGGCGGCCGGAGCGGCCTCGGCGGCCGGAGCCTCGTCCTTCTTCTCACCCTCGAGCAGGTCGCGCTCCCACTCGGCGAGCGGCTCGCCCGCGGCCTTCTCGCCCTTCTCGCCGGTGGCGACGCCGGAGCGGGCGATGAGGCCCTCGGCGACGGCGTCGGCGATCACACGGGTGAGCAGGGTGACGGAGCGGATCGCGTCGTCGTTGCCCGGGATCTTGTAGTCGACCTCGTCGGGGTCGCAGTTGGTGTCGAGGATCGCGACGACCGGAATGTTCAGCTTCCGGGCCTCACCGACGGCGATGTGCTCCTTCTTGGTGTCCACGATCCAGACGGCGCTCGGCACCTTCTGCATCTCGCGGATACCACCGAGGGTCTTCTCCAGCTTGGCCTTCTCGCGCGAGAGCACGAGAAGCTCCTTCTTGGTCAGACCGGACGCGGCGACGTCCTCGAAGTCGATCTGCTCGAGCTCCTTGAGGCGCTGCAGACGCTTGTAGACGGTCGAGAAGTTGGTGAGCATGCCGCCCAGCCAGCGCTGGTTGACGAAGGGCATGCCGACGCGGGTGGCCTGCTCGGCGATGGCCTCCTGCGCCTGCTTCTTGGTGCCGACGAACATGACCGTGCCGCCGTGGGCGACGGTCTCCTTGACGAACTCGTAGGCGCGGTCGATGTACGACAGCGACTGGAGCAGGTCGATGATGTAGATGCCGTTGCGCTCGGTGAAGATGAAGCGCTTCATCTTCGGGTTCCAGCGACGGGTCTGGTGACCGAAGTGGACGCCGCTCTCCAGCAGCTCCCGCATCGTGACGACGGCCATGGCCGTATCTCCTTGAGTTTCTCGGTTGTGCCGCGGGGACCGGACGGCTCCCGCGCCTGACGCCCGCGACGCGCCTTGCCGCGAAGGACCGAGAGGCGCTGACACCGACCGTTTGACGGCCCGGTGTCGGGGCGTGCGAAGTCGACCCGGTGACCCGGATCGCCAGAAGAAGTGTACGGGACCGCCGGGCCACCGGGTGACGCCGCTGTCCACAACCGGCGGGTTGTCCACAGTCTCCGGCCGTGACCGGCGGGGTGCGGGACGGTTGTCGCATGCGAGAAGCGATGCGATATGTCCTGCTGTCGGTGGGTCTGCTCCTCGGCCTGCCCCTGGCCTGCCTGGCCGCCCTGGTGCCCTGCCGGTCCTGGGCGGACACCCCGCCGGCGGCCCCCGCACCGCCCCCACAGGCCCCGGTCCCGCCCCTCGCGCGCGTCTGGCCGGTGGGCGTCCGGCCCCTGGTGTTACGGGGCTGGGAACCACCGGCGACGGTGTACGGCCCCGGCCACCGGGGCGTGGACCTGGCGGCGCCGCCCGGCTCCGCCGTACGGGCGGTCGCCCCGGGCCGGGTGTCCTTCGCGGGGCGTGTGGCGGGGAAGGGGGTGGTCTCCGTGGAGCTGACGGGCACGGATCTTCGAACGACGTATGAGCCGATTACCCCGTCGGTCCGGAAGGGGGAGGAGGTGAGGGCGGGAGAGACGGTGGGCACGGTGGAGGCGACCGGCTCCCACTGCCCGGCCACATGCGTGCACTGGGGCCTGCGCCGAGGGGAGACCTACCTGGACCCTCTGTCGCTGCTACCGCCGTGGCTCCTGCACAGGGGGCCACCGAGACTGCTGCCGGTGCTGGAGGTACCACTGCCGTCCTAGCTGCGTAGCTACGGGCAGTCGTGCCGCTGGGGCGGCACGGGTGGACACTGGGGTCCCCCACTGGGGGGAAGGCACCCTGCCGGCGCCGGCAAGCCCCCCCCCCGCCGCCCAGCGACAGCCGGCGTCAGCCCTTCACACCCCGCAACACCATGGCCACCGCGGCGTCCGTCACCACCGCAGGATCCTCCGCGGCCCCCAGCTCGATCCGCCGCACCGCCGCGTCCACGACCCCCTGCAGCAACATCGCCGCCAGCCGAGGCTGCTCATGCGCCATCTCCCCGAGCGCCTCGGCGATCATCGCGACGAGCCCGCCGTGCGCCGCCCGGATCTTCTCCCGCGCCCCGGCGTCCAGCTCACTCGCGGAGATGGCGACGACCGCCCGATGCCGCCGGTCCCCGACCAGCGCCAGTTGCTGCCGCACATACGCCTCGACCTTGCCCTCGGCGGACTCGGCCCGCTCCATCGCGGCCGCCACCTCCGCCGCCCACAGCGGGAAGTCGACCTCGCACAGCTCCTCGACCACGGCGGCCCGCGACCGGAAGTACTCGTACACGGACGAGCGCGCCAGCCCGGTCCGCTCGGCCAGCGCGGGAAACGTCAGCGCTTCCGTCCCGCCCTCGGACAGCAACGACCGAGCCGCGTCCAGCAGGGCGGCTCGCTGCATCGACCGGTGCTCGGCCACGGAGGCCGCTCGAATCCTTGGCACGTCAACCACTTTACGGACGCCCCCAGCCGAACGGGAGCCGCTCGCCGCGACGGCACCGACCGCGCCGCCGGCCTCAGCGCCCGAAGCTCGCCAGCTTGGCCCGCAGCTGCAGCACCGACTTGGTGTGGATCTGGCTGACCCGGCTCTCGGTGACCCCGAGGACGTTGCCGATCTCGGCGAGCGTGAGCCCCTCGTAGTAGTACAGCGTGACCACGGTCTTCTCCCGTTCGGGCAGCGTGTTGATCGCCCGAGCCAGGAAGCGGCGCAGCTCCCGGTCCTCGGCCACTTCCACGGGGTTGTCCGCGGCGGTGTCCTCCAGCGTGTCCATGAGGCTGAGCCGGTCCCCGCCCTCACTGCCGACGTGCAGCAGTTCCTCCAGCGCGACCACGTTGGCCAGCGACAACTGGCTGAACACGGCGTGGAGTTCGTCGACCTCCATGCCCAGCTCGGTGGCGACCTCGCCCTCCGTCGGGGTGCGCCGCAGCCGCGCCTCCAGGGTGGCGTAGGCCCGCTCCACGTTCCGCGCCTTCTGCCGTACCGATCGCGGGATCCAGTCCAGCGCCCGCAGTTCGTCGATCATCGCGCCGCGGATCCGGGTGATCGCGTACGTCTCGAACTTGATCTCCCGGTCGATGTCGAACTTCTCGATCGCGTCGATCAGCCCGAAGACACCGGAGGAGACGAAGTCGGCCTGCTCGACGTTGGGCGGCAGGCCGACGCTCACCCGGCCCGCGACGTATTTCACGAGCGGCGAGTAGTGCAGGATCAGCTGCTCCCGCAGCCGGTCGTCCCCCGTCGCCTTGTACGACCGCCACAGCTCGTCGAGCGTCGAGGGAGCGGGCGGCCGCACGCTGCCACCGTCGCGGGCGGCTGGGGGGATAGCCGCCCGGTCGGACCCGGAGGTGTGCTGGGGCATTCGTCGCCTTGTGCCGTTCTGCCGTGAGGTGCTGCGAAGTGGGAGGGGCTGGGGTTCGTGGGGCGATGTGGGCTGCCTGGGTGAGCTGTCGGTCTGGTGTCGAGTTGGCGCGATCTGTGTCGGCGCCCTCGTGAGCGTAGCGTGACTGAGGTGTCGCGGTGTGCGAACAGTGAGGCTCCACCCGTGCGCGGGGCGCTCCCGCCGGCGTCGCGCGCGGGTCCCGCGGCTCGCTCTGTGTGACCGGCCGGAGCGTCAACTCCGGGAAACCTCAAGGGCGTCGGTGGTTCCCCCGGACGGCCGAACACGCTCGGTCAGCACGGACCGCGACCGGCGCGGACGGACATCACCGCCTGGCGTGTCAACTTCCAGCCATCGCCATGTCGTTCGACGTAACCAAGTGCTCGTAGTTCGTACAGTCTCGCGATCGCCTCGTCCCGGGTGGTCGGCGTGCCGAGCGCGATCTCCTCGACGGTGGCCGCGCGGTCTCCGGGCAGGGCGGCGAGGACGGCCCGGGCGGCGGGTTCCAGCAGGTCACGCGGGAGCACGGGCCCCTTGCGGGGTGGGGCCAGCTCACCCATGTCACCCACGAGTTCGACGACTTCCGCGGCGTCGGTGACGAGAGCGGCCTCTCCACGCAGCAGTTCGTGCACGCCGGCGGAGAGAGCGCTGGTGACGGGGCCGGGTACGCCCATGGTGAACCGTCCGAGGCGTCCCGCCGCCCGCGCGGTGGCCAGCGAGCCGCTGCGGCAGGCGGCCTCCACGACGACGGTGCCCCTGGTCAGCGCGGCGATGACACGGTTGCGGAGGATGAACCGGCTGGGCGTCGGATGGTCGCCCGGGGGCAGCTCGCCCACGACCAGTCCCTGTTCCGCGATCCGGCTGATCAGGGCGGCGTGGCCGCGCGGGTACGGCCGGTCGACGCCGCAGGCCAGGACGGCGACGGTGGCTCCGCGGGCGGCGAGCGCGCCTCGGTGGGCGGCGCCGTCGATGCCGTACGCGCCACCCGACACCACCACCCAGCCCCGCTCGGCGAGGCCGCCGGCGAGGGTGGCCGCGACGTGGGTGCCGTACTCGGTGCACGCCCTCGCACCCACCACGGCGACGGACCGAAGCGCCCACATCCGCAGACTGGCCCGCCCGCGCACCCACAACCCCAGCGGCCGGGCATCCCCGAGATCATCGAGCTGCCCGGGCCACTCGGCGTCCCCGGGCCCCACGAACCGCGCCCCGGCCTTGGCGGCCACCGCGAGATCTAGCTCCGGCTCGGCCCGCCGGGCCCGCGCGACCAGCCCGGACCACCGCGCCTCACTCACCCCCGGCAAGGCCAGCGCCCCCTCCCGCAACCGCCGCACCACCTCCCCCACCCCGAACTCCCGAACCCACCGCCCACCAGCCTCGTCCCCCGGCTCGATCACCCGGCAGAGAAGGACCCGTCCGAGCAGCTCGTCTCGGGCCTCCTCGCCGGTGGTCATGTCAGCGCCCCGATGGCCATCGGCACCCCGCGCGGCACTCCGGTGCGCAGTTGCAGGGCCAGGGCGACGTCGGTGGCGTCCGGGCGGTCGTGTCCGACGAGGTCGGCGACCGTCCAGGCGACGCGCAGAACCCGGTCGATGCCTCGGGCCGTGAGCAGACCCCGCTCCAGGTTGCGCTCGGCCTCGTCCATCGCGCCGGCGACGGGGTGGTAGCGGCTGCGCAGTTCGCGGCCGGGGACCTCGCTGTTGGTGCGCCAGGGCATTCCGGCGAGCCGGGCCGCCGTCCGCTCGCGGGCCAGCCGTACCCGCTCGCCCACGGTCGCCGTGGACTCGCCCCGGGCGCCGGGTTCGACGAGCTGGGCCCGGGTGACCGGATCGACCTCGACGCGCAGGTCCACCCGGTCCAGCAGCGGACCGGAGAGCCGGGACTGGTAGCGGCGGATCGCCGACGGCGGGCACTCGCACAGGGAGTCGCGTTGCGAGAAGCGTCCACAGGGGCAGGGGTTGGCCGCCAGCACCATGAGGAAGCGCGCCGGGAAGCGGACGACGCCCGCGCTGCGTGCGATCACGACGTGGCCCGACTCCAGCGGTTCTCCAGACACTCTGTTGTGTCTCATCTGGGTGACTCCTGAGCAGGCCCCGTACCCCTGGTAGGGCGCTTCCGTTGGCTCTTGACGTACACGCGAACGCGCACAACCGCGTACGCCGAGGCTCGGAGGATCTGTGCAGTTGTACTTCGCCAACCACCGGGCGGTGTGGCGGGTTGGGGACGTGGCCGGGGTTGATCGCGCCCTGCTGGAGGAGTCGCTCGAACGGCATCGGCTGCCTGCCGGTACGCCGGTGCTGTTGGACGATGTGATGCGGCCGGTCGAGCCGCTGTCGTCGTGGTTCCGAAGGCTGGCTTGGCGTCGGATGGCCGCGAAGACGATGCGGACGTACGCCTATGCGGTCTTGATGCTGCTGGGCTTCCTTCAGGCACGCGGCCGGGACCTTCGTTCGGCAACCGAGTCCGACATCATCCAGTTCGAGCAGTGGCGGCTTGAGCACGCCGAGGAGACGGTCGAGGAGCCGACCTGGGACAAGGACGCGGCCGCGATCGGGCAGCTCTACGACTTCCTGATCGACATCGGCTATGTCACGGCCCGCCCTTGGCGGTCGACTTCACGGGGCACGTCGCTGGCCAGTGGCAAGAGCACTGACGTCCGTGTCCGGCACATGGAGATCGATCAGTACATCTACCTCCGGGACGTCGGCTTCGGCGGCTTGACGCCGGATGCCGGCCTGGACGCGTCGTTCCGCGGCTGGCGTCCGCACCGCAACCGGGCGGCCTGCGAACTGGCTCTGCTGACCGGGATGAGAATCCAGGAGTGGTCGACGCTGCTGCTGCCCGAGCTCGGCCTGATGCCCGGCATCAGGCCCCGCACCGCGGACGTCGATCTGGCGGCCTGCGCGAAAAGGAAGCAACGCCGCTCGGTCTATGTCCCGGTCGACGCGATGGAACTGCTGGACCCCTATCTCACGATCGAGCGTCCGGAGATCGTCGCGGCGGCACAGCGCACGCTGCGGCGCCAGCACCGGGATCTGTTCGTGGTGACGGGGATCGAGGCGGAGGGCCGAAGGCTCCGCGGCGTCCTGGAGGGCCGCACGGTCACCCGGGTGGTCAAGGACATGGACACGGACCTGCGACGGATCACCGTGCTGGAGACGGGCGACGGCCTGGAGCCCCTCGCGCTCTTTGTCGGCAGGGGCGGGAAGATGCTCAGCGCCTCGGGCTGGGACCGGGTCCGCTGGCGGGCCTGGGACCGAATGACTACCTGGGCGACGCACCAGGACACCCCACTGATGCCCCGCCTCTGCTGGTGCTACCACGACCTGCGGCACACCTTCGCTCTGCGGCTCTTGATCTTCCTCACCAGGGAAGCCCTCGGTGACGCCGAGACCCAGGAACTGCCCATGGCGACGCTGCTGGATCACATGACCGGCAACCCCCTGCTGACCGTCCAGCACAGGCTCGGCCATCTGCGGCCCTCGACCACCTACCGCTACGTCCGCTACCTGAAGGACCCGATGCGGGAGGTCGATGACGCCTTCCGCCAGTGGACCGCGGCCGGCGGCGCCTCCTACATCACCATCGCCCGGCACATGTTGAACCTGGAAGAGCACGCTCATGCCTAAAAGAGGTGAGTACACCCGAAACTTCCCGGTTCTCGCGCCTCGGTCCGCGGAACCTGAGCCGCCCCGGATCGGGCTGCGGTCCGTGACCGCTTGCGAGGCGAACGGCGACAAGGCCGGCTTCATACTCGACCCGGCCGACTACACCTGCAAGACGCTGGTCAACCAACTCGCCGATGAATGGGTCGAGTTGGCTGCCGCCGAGATGTGGTCCGCTGCGACTGTCCGAGGCTACCGCTCGGCCATCGTCTTGTTCTGCGACCACGTCGACGCCTCCGTCCCGCACGCGCGTTCGGCCTCCCTGGGCCAGACCGACCCCGATCTCCACTTCGCAGTGACCGAGTGGATCCGGCTCCTGCCGGCAACCTTCCCGCCCGGCTCGCGCATGCCGGCCTGGCACGCGGGGCGGCTCCGGACACTGATCGCGAGGCGGATCGAGCATCCCGACCGGCCCGTCGCCGGGCACCTTCCCGGGTGGGTGAACGGCGCCTTGGGCCTGCGCCGCGGGCACTACACCGAGCTGGACGAGTTCACCCGGGCCGACAAGAAGGCCCTGGTCCGGGCGGCCTGGGCCGACCATCTGACGATCAGGACGAGGATCAGACGGGGGTGGGAACTTGCCCGAAGCGGCACGGACCCCGCCAAGGGCGGCTGGCACGAGCCGGCGAACCTGCTCTGGGCCATCGCTCACCAGGAGGGGGCCTGCGAGGAGATCATCCGGCATCTGCCCCGCTGGCGGGACATGCCCGCGTCTCTGCGTGATCTTGTGCCCTCGCGAGTCGATGCCCGTTCCGGGCAACGGATGCTGGTGCGGTTTCTGGTCCGGCAGCTCTACCTGCACAACCTCGACCTGCAGAGTTATCGGATCTTGCTGATGGCGGCAACGGGCCGGTCCGCGGAGGAAGTCGTCACCCTGACCGAGGACTCAGTCGAGTTCGGCCCTCGCAGCGTGTTGATCGATTTCACCAAGGGGCGGGCTCACGCACAGATGCGGCAGGCCTTCAGCACCGGCGGCGAGCCTGCAGCGGCACTGCACCCCAGCACGCCGCGGCTGGACGCCGCCGAACTGGTCCGAACACTCCTTGAGCTGAGCCGGCCGTTGGCCGAGCGGGCCGGGGCCGACCCGGTCCCGCTATTCCTGAAGGCCTCCTTGCACGTCCACTCGTTACGGATCGCGCCGTTCGACGGCGCCCAGGACGGCGGGAACCTCGCCAGCTGGCTCCAGGCCCACGACGTTCGCGTCGATGGACCGGCTGACATCCGTCGCCTGCGCAAGTCCGGGAAGGTCGAGAAGGCCATCGCGTTCAAGGGCCGTGTCAGCGACATCGCCGACGACCACAGCGAGGAGGTCTTCCGCGGCCACTACGCACACGGCACCACCTTGCGGGTGATCTCCGGGAACGTGATCACTGCCGCCCAGCGCCGCTGGCTCAACAAGGCCCTCGAAGGCCCCATCGTGCTCAGCGAGGACGCCGAACAGTCTCTTTCCGAGCCGGGATCGGGCGACGTACTCGGCCTGACCCGCGAAGAGATCGAGGACCTTCGCTCGGGCCAGCTCGACATGGGTGTCTCCAGCTGCAAGGACCCCTTCACCTCACCGTTCGGCCGCCCCGGGCAGCTCTGCCCGGTCGCCCCGGCCCGCTGCCTGGAATGCCGAAACGCGTTCGTGCTGCCCTCGAACCTGCCGCAGCTACTGCTGTTCGCCGACCACCTGGCCCGGCTCCAGCTCCGCTTGTCCCCGCAGCACTTCCACGCGCTCTGGGGACAGAGCCGGGTCAACGTCAACGAGGCGATCAAGGCCCGCACGGATGCCGAGATCGCCGAGGCCCGGCGGCAGATCGCCGATGAAGGCCTGTCCTTGCAGCTTCCTCTCGCCGCACACGTGGAGTTCGACGCATGACCCGCCTCCCACTGCCCGCAGCCCGCTCCGTGTTCCGGGACGACGAACCGGTGATCCAGTCGCAGCCCCTGCTGCCCGGCGCCACGTCGCCCCGGTTCGGGGACATCACCGACTGCTGGGACTTCAACGATGTCGTCCGCCGGCCCGCGAACCAGGACCGGGCCAGCCGGCGGGTCTGGCTGCGCGGGCTCGCCCCGGATTGGCACCTTCTGGGCCGCGAGCTGTCCATGATCTGGTTCAACCCGCAGCATCCCGCCCTGCTGGCCCGCGGCATCCACCTACGGGCCACACCTTACGACGTCAATACGGTCAGGCTCAGGATGCTGCATCTACGCACGCTGGCCGCGTTCGGCGTCGACCAGCAACTCCCCGACAACATCACCCTCTGGAGCGACGAGGACTTCCACCGATACGTTGATCAGCATCACACTCCCGGCACGACGACCCAGATGGAGCCCATCACGGTCATCCGGGCTCTGCACCGGTTCCGCACCGTTCTGGCCTGCGGTGGCCGCGAGACGGACCCCTGGCCGGGGATGAGCACGCGCGACATCCTCAACATCTCGCGCGACGCCCCGCTGAAGACACCCGTGGTCAAGCCGGAGACCTGGTTCCCTCTGGTCCGGGCCGCCTGGACCTACGTCGACACCTTCGGCCCCGACATTCTCAAGGCCCTTAACCGCTGGCAGGCCATCCAGGCCGGCTTCTACGACGGTCCCATCGATGAGATTCACCGCCGTTTCGCGGCCTGGCTGGACGATCCCGCCAGCCGCGTTCCCGTCCACTCCGCCCAGAACGGGCGATGGGTGGTCAACTGGTCACTGCTGAATGCGCTCCTCGGGCGTCATCCCCGCAGGTTCAACTTCTTCCCCACCGACACCAAGTCCGGCCGGGCCCGCCGCCGCACAGTCGAGGAACTCGCCGAGACCGGCCGGGTCCAGGTCGGCCTGCTGCCCCGGCTGGCCGTGGTCGAGCGGACCGACGGGACACGTGGTCCCTGGCACGAATCGCTCCAGCCGCAGCAGCTGCACTTCGAGGCCCTGGCCTTGCGCAATGCCTGCTACTGCCTGGTCGTCGCCTTGTCGATGATGCGCGACTCCGAGATCCGGGAGATCTTCAAGGGGTCCGTTGTCGAATATTTCGGCACCACGGCGGTGAAGTCGACCAAGCAGAAACTCGATCCGGACCTGCCCACCAAGCACTGGTGGATCGTCGGCCAGGTCGCCCGCGCCATCGAGACGGTCGAGCAGCTGTCCCCGCACCCTGAACTCGCCTTCGGCTCCGTTCCCGGCTACGGGCCCGAGACGCTCTTCGACAGCGGCGACGCGCTCCTGGACTTTATCCGACGCGTCAACGAATTCCGCCATGTCACCGGGCTTGACGAGATCCCGCCGCAGCACGTCGCTCCACATATGTTCCGCAGGACCATGGCCATGCTCACCCGCGACTTCCCGGGCTCCGAGATCGCTGTCGGCATGCAGCTCAAGCACGTCGCCACCCGGGCCCTGGCCAACCGGACCACCGCCGGTTACATGGTCAAGGACCCGGCCTGGGCCAAACACCTCGACGACGCCATCGCTGAACGCCGCTTCGACCGGCTCAAGGAACTCTTCGCCGCGGACAGCCGCGGCGAGACCATCGGCTTCGGCCCCGGCGCCGACCGGATGCGCGAGGCCTTCGCCGCGGTCCGCCAGAAGGCGGAGGAACTCCGAGCCACCGGCCAAGCCCAGCGCGGCGACATCCGCGTCGAGCACAGCCTGCTCCGCCGCACCCGCTTCTCGATCCGCTTCGGCATGCTCAATCACTGCACCATGAACGACGACGATCCCTCCGGCGCCAAGTGCATCGAGGACGCCATCGTCCCCGAAGGACATCGAGGCCCTCTGCTGGACCGCTGCCAGCCCTCCCGATGCGCAAACAGCATCCTCGGCCCTGAACACCTGCCGATCTGGAAGGCCGAGCGATCGTCCCTGAACCGTCTGCGGGCCGACACGTCCCTGCCCAGGAACCGCCGGACTCACATCGACGCACAGCTCCACGAGGTCAACCTCATGATCAAGAAGGCCGAGCAGTGACCGTTTCACCCAAGACTGAACGGGCCCTTCGCGACGCGATGGAACGACTCCTCGCCGGCGCCCCCGAGCGCACCGACGGCAAGCTGACCAAAAACAACCTCTGCCGCGAGGCCCAGGTCAGCCGCGCAACGATGAACCGGGCTGCCGACGTCCTAGCGGAGTGGGACAGCCGCGTCGGGACCAGCCCCGCCGACCTCCGGGAGCAAGAGCGCGACGCCGAACTCACCGAGCTTCGCAGCAAACTCCGCAAGAGCCGCGATCAATACCGCCAACTCCAGGACCAGGTCGACGCCGCCGCAACCGTCATCATGACCCTCCTCTCAGAGAACGCCGCACTTCGCGAGCACGCAGACAGCCGCTCAGCCGCCGTCGTTCCGCTCCCCCTCGGCCGAGCGCAAGCCACCCAGGAGTGATCAACATGTCTCATGAGACACAGCGACCGACCATCTGGACGCCGCCGCCGTGACCACCACGCTCCTCGCCGAAGCGGCAGCCCTGCGAACCGCCACGGCCGATTCCCTCGAAGTGCCAGTTCACGGGCCGTTCCGAGGTGGCAAAAGGCCTATCCATCGCACACTGCGGCGTGATCGAATAGGGGATGGCATCTTTCTGGACTGGCCAACGGATACGCCTGCGAGGTATCGAGCCCGACGACTGGACCGCGTTCATGCGCTTCGCCGTGGACGAGGAGCGGTTAGGAGACCTGCTGCACCCACCTCGTTCCGCAGAGGGCTTCCGCACCTGGGCGAAGGAGCAGTCTTCTGCCAAAACCGATGGCGACCGCTTCGGGTTGGCAATCGAAGCAATCGACACGGGGGAAATAGTCGGTGCTGTCGGCTCGCACCAAGCTGATCCACATGCGGGCTGGTTCGAGTACGGCGTCACGATGGGCGCTGAACATCGGCGCAAGGGCTACGCGGCAGAAGCCGTGGTGACGCTACTGCGCTACATGTTCGCCGAGCGGCGCTATCACAAGTGCGTAGCACGGCTCTTCGCACACAACGAGGCATCGCTGGCACTTCATCGTCGGCTCGGTTTCGTCGAGGAGGGTCGGCTCCGCGATCACGTGTTCTTCGCTGGTCGGCACCATGATCTCGTCATGATGGGCATGCTCGCAGACGAGTTCGCCCAGTTGCACACGATGAGCGAACTTTGAGTGCCTCACTCAGATGACCCACTTCGGGGGCCACGGCTGTCTCATGAGACACACCTAAGTCTGGAGAACCGGGGCTGGCGCAGGGCGTCCAGGGGCTGGCTGTGGAACTCGGGTGCCTCGTCCAGGAACAGCACGCCGCGATGGGCGAGGGAGACCGCCCCGGGCCGTGCGATGCCGGGGCCTCCGCCGACGAGGGACTGCATCGTGGCCGAGTGGTGCGGGGCGCAGTAGGGAGCCACGTCGATGAGCGGCTTGCCCGGCGGCAGCAGCCCGGCCACCGAGTGCACCGCCGTGACCTCCAGCGACTCCTCCCTGGTGAGCCGGGGCAGGACGGCGGGCAGCCGCTCGGCGAGCATGGTCTTGCCCGCGCCGGGCGGACCCTCGAGGAACAGGTGGTGCCCACCGGCGGCGGCCACTTCCAAGGCCGTACGGGCCGAGGTCTGGCCCACGACGTCCGCCAGATCGTGATCGTGTTCGTGCTGCGCGGCGCCGACACTGTGCATGCCGGTGGCCGCGCCCGTGCCCGGCACGCGCAGACCGGCCAGGAGGGGGTCGGGACGGCCCTGCTCGTCAGGTTCCTCCTCGGGGACGGGCTCCTCGGTGAGCACCGCGATGAGCTGGCGCAGACTGCGGACGCCGAGCACGGAGACACCGGGGACCAGCGAGGCCTCGGCGGCCGCGCACTCGGGTACGACCACCTGCTCGTAGCCGGCGTCGGCCGCGGCGAGCACGGCCGGCAGAATGCCGCGGACCGGTCGGACCCGGCCGTCCAGGCCCAGCTCCCCGATCATGACGATGTCCGCGAGGACACGCGGATCGATCCGCTCGGCGGCGCCGAGCACCGCACAGGCGACGGCCAGGTCGAAGCCGGAGCCGGCTTTGGGCACCGAGGCCGGGCTGAGTCCGACGGTGAGCTTCTTCTGCGGCCACTCGCCGCCCGAGTTCACCACCGCCGCCCTGACCCGGTCCCTGCTCTCCGTCAGACTCTTGTCCGGGAGGCCGACCAGAGTGAAGGCGGCGACGCCTGGTTCCAGGTCGGCCTGGACCTCGACGACCACTCCCTCGACGCCGACCAGGGCCACCGAGCAGGTGCGGGCGAATCCCATTCAGGCCACCCCCCGTGCGTGCTCGACGGACGGGGCGCCGCGGTGGGGCAGCAGGACGCCGATCAGGTCGATGCGGACGCCGCCCGGTGGTGCGCCTCCGTGGGCCTGGATCCAGTGCTCGGCCAGCTCGCGCAGCCGGGCCGCCTTCTCGGGGGTCACCGCGGCCATGGGGTGTTCGTAGTCGCCGCCCCTGCGGGTCTTCACCTCGCAGACGACGAGCGCGTCACCCTCACGCGCGATGATGTCGATCTCGCCGGAACGGCCGCAGCGCCAATTGCGCTCCAGGATCGTCATTCCGGCCTCGGCGAGCCGCCGGGCGGCCAGGTCCTCGCCGTACTTGCCGAGTGCTTCTCGTGCGTTCATGTCGGCACCACCTCCGGCGCCAACCGTCACGCATCCTGCCCCAAGATGTTGATCTTGGTGGACAACTCGGCGGTTGTGGAAAACCCCGTCACCCGCCCGGCAGCTCCAGGTCGCTCTTGTTCAACTCCTCGATGTTCACGTCCTTGAACGTGAGCACCCGTACCTGCTTCACGAAGCGCGCCGGCCGGTACATGTCCCACACCCAGGCATCGGCCATCGACACCTCGAAGAACACCTCGCCCTGTACCGAGTGCACCTGCATCTCGTAGTCGTTGGTGAGGTAGAAACGCCGCTCGGTCTCGATCACGTATTTGAACAGACCGACGACATCTCGGTACTCCCGGTAGAGCTTCAGCTCCATCTCGGTCTCGTACTTCTCGAGGTCCTCGGCGCTCATGGCAATGTTCCCCTTCAGCCGTGCGATCCCCCCATTGTGCGCCAGTCCGACGGCCCCTCAGACGATTTCCGCATCGAGGGTCACGGGACTGGCCGGGGGACCTTCGTCGAGCAGCCTGCGCAGCAGCTCGGCGAGTCTGGTCGGATACACCGTCTCATGTGCCCGGGTCAGTTCCTGACACGTCCACCAACGCGCCCCGGCGACACTGCGCCGCTCCAGCTCCGTCAGCCCCTGCGCCGCGGTGGCCGTCTGCGTCGTACGGGCCAGGTAGTACCACTCGTCCTGGTCCCAGCGGCGGCCCGCGAACGGGAAGGAGCACACACGGCGCCACAGCACCGGGCCGAGCTCGACGTCGGTGATGCCGGTCTCCTCGGCGAGTTCCCTGAGCGCGGCCTCCTCGCGCGTCTCGGCGCCCTCCAGACCGCCGCCGGGGGTGAACCACCAGTCGTCGGCCGGATCGTCCGGCTCATGGCCGTGCAGGAGCAGGATGCGGTCCTCCGGGTCGAGGAGGACCACCCGGGCCACCTTGCGCAGCCCGCCCTCGTACGAGTCGTCGCCGGTCCGCGTGGTCTCAGCGGACACCGGCCGCCTCCGGGCGGGCGCCGCCGGCACGCCTGCGGCCCATGCGCTTGGCGATCGGGCCGTAGGCGCCGCCGGCCAGCACCAGGACGGCGCCGGCGACGATCAGCAGCTCGATCGTGGACAGGGGACCGGGCTGGGAGAGCGCGCCGAGGGTTTCGAAGCCGGTGGGGCGCTTCAGCGGGCCCTTCCAGGGCCAGATGACCGCGTCCACGCGGGCGGTCACGGCGTCGCGGGAGACCGTGCCCTTGGCCGCGTCGGTGAGGTGGGCCGTGGAGTCC
Source organism: Streptomyces sp. NPDC052107 (assembly GCF_040680215.1). NCBI lineage: Bacteria > Bacillati > Actinomycetota > Actinomycetes > Kitasatosporales > Streptomycetaceae > Streptomyces > Streptomyces sp. NPDC052107. Next base: position 216,201 of record NZ_JBFAWG010000004.1, on the reverse strand, counting down.
AGGGAACCCTGGCGCTCGTCACCGAGGAGGAACAGACGGCCCTGGGGAACGGTCACCGTCGGGAAGTTCTTGATCTCGGCCAGGCTGCCCTTGGGCAGATAGGGCTCGTCGATCTGCTTGCCGTTGACGGTCAGCTTGCCGTTCGTGCAGCAGGAGACGGTGTCGCCGCCGACCGCGACCACGCGCTTGACCACCTTGGCGCCCGTGACCCAGCTCTTGTCCTCGAAGACGACGACGTCACCGCGCTTCAGCTCACTGCCGTCGACCTTCTGCGCCAGCACCCGGTCACCGGCGTCGATCGTGGGCGTCATGGAGGTGGTGGGTACGGTGTACGGCCGGTAGCTCACCGCCGCCCAGGCGAATCCGCCGAGGAACAGCACCAGACCCAGTGCCACGGCCACCGAGGACAGCCGCTCTCCGAGCCGGCTGCCGCCGGGCTGTGCCGTGCCTGTCCCGCCACTGTGCGGGGCCGTACGCGTCGTGCTCTCGCCACCCATGGACCCGCACCCTACCCGGCAGTACCGGGCAGGGGCAGCCCCTGTTTCACGACCGCTGCCGGACCGGGGGCAACGACCTGGCAGGCGTCGGACTCACAGATTCCGGATCGCCTCGGCCAGATCGGCCCCGTACGCGGCCCAACAGCCCACCGAGCCGTCGTCGTGGAGGGACCCCATGTACCACTCACCGTCGTGGTCGACGAGGCAGAGTTCGCCGAAGGCCAGCACGTACGAGGGGCGCAGCGGCTCGGGATCGCCGCCGCTGCCGTCCTCGACGTAGACGTGCCGGTCCGGGGAGAGCGGGACCGCACGCGCGTCGCCGGAGTGGGCGCGCAGGCGGTCCACCGTCCATCCGTCGGGGAGCGCCGGGACCTCTTCCGGTCACCGGCTGCCCGCGGCCGTCTTCCGCTCGGTCTTGGACTCCAGCCGGTCCGCGCGACGGCGTCGCCACACCGCCACCGGCAGCACCGCGGCGACGGCCACGCCCTGCGGGGCCACCGTCAGGGCGGCGGACTCCGCGGGCTGCTGGTTGATGCCCGGCTGGTCGAAGGTGTCCGGGATCGGCAGGGTGCCCCAGCGGTTGATCGGCCAGGCCTTGACGATCGCACGGCCCACGACGTCGTTGACGGGGACCATGCCGTGGTTCTTGTCGGACTGGTTGTAGCGCGAGTCGCGGGAGTTCTGGCGGTGGTCGCCCATCACCCAGATGTAGCCCTTGGGGACCGTCACCTTGAACTGGCCGCCCAGCTCGTCATCGGTGCACGGCGTGTTGCCGGGGTAGACGTACGGCTCGTTCAGCGCCCTGCCGTTGACCAGCAGCGGGCCGGTGCCCTTGCACTCGACCGTGTCGCCGCCGACGCCGATCACGCGCTTGATGAGGTCCTTCTCGTTGGCGGACGGCATCAGGCCGATCCAGCTGAGGACCTTCTGCACGGCGTTCGGGCTCGCCGCCGGTTCGCCCGCCAGCCAGTCGTCCGGGTCGTGGAAGACGACGACCTCGCCGCGCTCGGGCTGGGAGCCGAACCACGGGGTGAGCTTGTCGACCAGGACACGGTCACCCACCTGGAGGGTGTCCTGCATCGAGGCGGACGGGATCGAGAACGCCTGCACCAGGAACGTCTTGATCAGCAGCGCCAGGACCAGCGCGATGACGACGAGGATCGGCAGCTCCTTCCAGAAGGAGCGCGGCTTCCTCGGCCGGTCCGCGGCCTCGCCCGCACCCGAGCCCTCGGTCCTCGGCCGCTGCCCGTCGTCCGGCGTGCCCTCGTCGCGCGCCGCGTCATTCCCGGAGATCATGGCGCCGTCCGGCACGGGGGCGTTCGCTTCCACGGGGCGCCCGCGGTGCTCCTCGCCGTCGTGCCCCGACCGTGCGCCAACCGCCACATCCCCCACACCAACTCCTTACTCCGTGCCGCCGCCTGCCCCACATACGACGCAGGCCCACCACTCCCATAACGAGCGGGAGTTCCGCAGGGGTCGGGAGCTGGGTCGTTCCATTCGGATTCTCGGAGGCAACCCTATGCGACAGCGGGGTACCGGCGGTCGCACCCGCCGCTGAGTCGGCGACGCTTGCGAAGGTTTTAGGTTCCTCGAGGCGTGTCCAGTGGCCGATCGGCCAGCCGATGGCGACGGCACGGCCGACCACGGATTTCTCGGACACCGTTCCGCCGTACGGCGTGTTCTGGTGGAAACGGGAGTCCGCGGAGTTGCCCCGGTGGTCGCCCATGACCCACAGCCGGCCCTTGGGGACGGTGATGTCGAAGGGCTGGGCGGACGGCGCGTCACCCGGATAGATGTAATCCCCTTCGGTGAGCGGTACGCCGTTGACGGTTACCCGGCCCTGCTGGTCACAGCACTTGACGTGGTCGCCGCCGACCCCGACGACCCGCTTGATCAGGTCCTTCTCGTTGTCGGAGGGCAGCAGGCCGATGAAGGTGAGGCCTTCCTTGAGCTGCTTGACGACGACCGGGTCGTGCTTCTTGGCCGTCTGTTCGTCGGCCAGCCAGCCGCCCGGGTCGTGGAAGACGACGACGTCCCCGCGCTGCGGCTTGGAGCCGAACCACGGGGTGAGCTTGTCGACCAGGACGCGGTCGCCGATGCGGATCGTCTGCTCCATCGAGCCGGACGGGATCACGAACGCCTGGACGAGGAAGGTCTTCAGGACGAGTGCTATGAGGACGGCGACACCGACCAGAAGAGGGATCTCCCGAACGGCTGAACGCCGGCGCTTGCGCTTGACCTTGCGCTGGAGTTTCCGCCGCTCCGCGCGCGTGCGGCCGCCGCCGGGCGCGGAGGTGCGGCGCGATCCGGTGGGCAGCAGATTGTCGGCGGGGTTGCTGGGCACTCCGCGCGGTTTGCCGCGGTTACCCATGCGCGCCCTCCGGGGCGGGCACGCGCGCGTAGGCGGAGGGCCGCGTCAGGTGCGTCGCGTGGTCGGACGGCCACAGGATCCAGTCGGCGCGGCCGATGACCTCGCCGACCGGGATCATGCCGCCGCCGGGCGAACCGAGATGGTCGCGGGAGTCACTGGAGTCGCTGCGGTGGTCGCCGAGGACGAACAGGCGGCCGGCGGGTACGACGACGTCGAAGGGCACGCTGGAGGCGCTGTCCCCGGGATAGAGGAACGCCGACTCGTCGACGGCGCGGCCGTTCACCTCGATCCTCCCCTGCTTGTCGCAGCAGACCACATGGTCTCCCCCCACACCGACAACGCGCTTGATGTAGTCGGCATCCCCGAAATACCCCGTGCCGTCGAACACGATCACCTCGCCGCGGCGCGGCGCGGCACCAAAACGGTACGCCAACTTATTTACGAGAACGCGGTCCCCGATCCTCAAGCCCTGTTCCATGGATCCGCTCGGAATCTGGAACGGTTGCACCACGAAAGCGTTGAGGACGAGCAAAAACGCCAGGCAGAGGAAGAGTGTGAGGGTGATCCGGCCGCCCGGCAGCCAGTCGACGATCCGCGCAGCCAACGCGAAACGCGACCGTCCCTCCGGGCCCGGGGAATCCCGGTGGGAGGAGCGGTCGCGTTCCGTCGGCTGTGCTTCGGTGTCCATCGGGGCGAGATGCTATCCCGCCCCGCTATGGGCTCCGGCGAGTGCTCAGCTCTCGCGCTTCTCCTTGATCTTCGCGGCCTTGCCGCGCAGGTCACGGAGGTAGTACAGCTTGGCGCGACGCACGTCACCGCGGGTGACCAGCTCGATCTTCTCGACGATCGGGGTGTGCACCGGGAAGGTGCGCTCGACGCCGACGGAGAACGAGACCTTGCGGACCGTGAAGGTCTCGCGGACACCGGAGCCCTGACGGCGGATCACAACGCCCTTGAACTGCTGCACACGGGAGCGGTTGCCCTCGATGACGCGGACGTGGACGTTGACGGTGTCACCCGGGCGGAAGGCCGGGATGTCGCTGCGCAGCGACGCGACGTCGACGGAGTCGAGCAGGTGAGACATTTCGTCTGCTTTCTTCGCTGATGCCACAGGTCATCAACGGAAACTAGGTGTTTGCACGAAGCCGTGTGCGGGTCGGGGCGGGCGTCGTGTCCCCCTGTGGCAGGGGCGCACACCGGACGGGCGCACAACAGCGGCCTATTCTTCCACGCCGTCGGCCCGCCGCCAAAATCGGCCGTACGACTCGCCCGTCGGGTCGGGCTCCCAGCCCAGGACGGAGAGCATCTCGCGGTCCTTCTTGTCGAAGGCCTTGGGGTCGCAGCGCTCGATCAGGTCGGGCCGGTTGGCGGTCGTCCGCCTGAGCGCCTCGTCGCGGCGCCAGCGGGCGATCTTGCCGTGATGGCCGCTGAGCAGCACGTCCGGGATGTCCCGGCCGCGCCAGACGGGCGGCTTGGTGTAGACGGGGCCTTCCAGGAGGCTCGCCATCGCACCGGGCGCGAAGGAGTCGTCGCGGTGGGACTCGGCGTTGCCGAGGACGCCGGGCAGCAGCCGGGCGACGGCCTCCGTGATGACCAGTACAGCAGCCTCGCCGCCGGCCAGCACGTAGTCGCCGATGGAGACCTCGTGGACGGGCACGCGCGTGGCGTATTCGTCCATGACGCGCCGGTCGATGCCCTCGTAGCGGGCGGGCGTGAAGATCAGCCAGGGGCGCTCGGAGAGCTCCACGGCCAGCTCCTGGGTGAAGGGGCGGCCGCTGGGGGTGGGCACGATCAGCGCGGGGGCCGTGGCGCCGGTCTCGTAGCCGTCGGCGAGGATCGTGTCCAGGGCGTCGCCCCAGGGCTCGGTCTTCATGACCATGCCGGGGCCGCCGCCGTACGGGGTGTCGTCGACGGTGTTGTGCCGGTCGTACGTCCAGGACCGCAGGTCGTGCACGTGCACGTTGAGCTGTCCACGCGCGCGTGCCTTGCCGACCAGGGAGACGTTCAGCGGCTCCAGGTACTCGGGGAAGATCGTGACGACGTCGAGGCGCATCAGGGCTCGTCCCGGTTCGAGTCGATCACCGCGCGGTCGTCGATCAGACCCGGCGGCGGGGCGATGACCGCCTTCTGCTCCTCCAGGTCGATCTCGGTGACGATCTCCTCGACGAACGGGATCATCACCTCGGTCCCGTCCGGGCGCTCCACGATGAACAGGTCCTGGGAGGGCAGGTGCGAGATCTCGGTGATCCGGCCGACCTCCGCCCCGTCCTCGGTGACCACGTCGAGGTCGATGAGCTGGTGGTCGTAGTACTCGTCCTCGCCCTCGGGCAGCTCCTCCGGGTCGACCTCGGCGATCAGGAGGGTGTTGCGCAGGGCCTCGGCCGCGTTGCGGTCGGTGACGCCCTCGAAGCGCAGCAGGAGGCGGCCGCTGTGGACGCGCCCCGTCTCGATGGTCAGCGGTCCCGCGGAGGCGGGGTCCGTGCCGAGTACGGCGCCGGGGGCGAGCCTGACTTCCGGCTCGTCGGTACGCACCTCGACGGTGACCTCGCCCTTGATGCCATGGGCACGGCCGATCCGTGCGACTACCAGCTGCACGTGTCCAATTCTCCTGTCATCTCCTGGTCGGCGTCCTGCTCATACGACTGCGGGCCGGGGACGGCCAGTGGCCTTCCCCGGCCCGAGCCGGTTGCGATGAAGCGTCAGCGGACGTGGTCCACGTCGACGAGGTCGACGCGGACACCGCGGCCGCCGATGGCGCCCACGACGGTGCGCAGGGCACGCGCGGTGCGGCCGTTGCGGCCGATCACCTTGCCGAGGTCGTCCGGGTGGACCCGGACCTCGAGCACGCGTCCGCGGCGCAGGTCGCGCGAGGCGACCTGCACATCGTCAGGGTTGTCGACGATGCCCTTCACGAGGTGCTCAAGCGCCTCTTCGAGCATGCTGCTCAGGCCTCGGTCGACTCGGACTCGGCAGCCGCCTCGTCCTTCTTCTCAGCCTTCTTCTTCTGGGTGATCGCCTCACCCTTGCCCTCGTCGTCGCCGCCGAGCGCCTCGAACGACGGACGGGCCGGCTTCGGCTCGGCGGTGAGCAGCGGCGCGGGGGCCGGCTCGCCCTTGAACTTCTGCCAGTCGCCGGTCTTCTTCAGGATGGCGAGAACGGGCTCGGTCGGCTGCGCGCCGACACCCAGCCAGTACGCCACGCGCTCGGCGTCCACCTCGATGACCGACGGGTTGTAGGTCGGGTGGTACTTGCCGATCTCCTCGATGGCCCGGCCGTCACGGCGGGTACGGGAGTCGGCGACGACGATGCGGTAGTGAGGCGAACGGATCTTGCCCAGACGCTTCAGCTTGATCTTGACTGCCACGGGAGTGGGTTCTCCTGGATTTGACGTGGTTGGGCACGGCGAGCTGCCGCGTGGGGTTGCGGTACCCGAGTGCCCGATGGACGCGTCAGCCGGAGGAGAGAGGGGTCCTGTGCGGCTGTCGAGTACAGCTAGCCATTGTGCCATACCCTGCGGGTCGCTTTTGGCCGAGCGTGAGACGGTCGGCCTCGGGCATGCCTGGGAGGCACCCGGCGTGGAGGTGAGGTCACGTCGGGTGCGCTGCCCGGTGCTGTGAAATTGCCGGCCGAAGGCCCGCCACCGGCACCCACGAGATGCCGGTTCCCGCGGCCCGTGTCACGCCGCTCCCGCGACCTCCGGGATTCTGAAGGGCTTGCCGCAGCCGCCGCAGACGATGGGGGCCTGGGCGAGGACCGAGGGGACCACGCGGACGTTGCGGCCGCAGTCGCAGACCGCCTTGACCCGGACGCCGCCGCCGGAGGAGCCGTGCCGGGCGGCCGGGCCGCGGAAGCTGCGGGTGGTGTCCGAGGAGGTCGCCGCCGTGTGGGCCTTCAGTGCGCGCTGCAGCCGCTCGATGGTCGGGCGGTAGCGCCGCTTGGCCTCGGGGTTGAGTGTGACCAGCGAGAAACCGCTGCTCGGGTGCGGCTCCTCCGGGTGGTCGAGGCCCAGCTCCTCGGCGATCGCGAGGAAACGGCGGTTGTGGTACCGGCCGGCGCGGGAGGTGTCGCGGATCCCACGGGCGGCGGCGATGCCGTGGACTGCCTCATGGAGCAGTCGCTCGAAGGAGAGCTCGTGTCCGCACGCGGACGACGACTCTCCGATCAGGGATTCTGGCGCGGCGAGGTCCGGCAGCTCGGGGTGGTACCGCTGAATGTCGGCCCACGCCTGCGCCAGCTCTGCGGCGAGAACAGGTGGTGTCTGTGTCGTGCTCACGTAATGACAACGAGCGGGAGCTCGAATGTGTTCCTATTCCGGGGCATCCCAAATAATTTGCACGTACCCGTCAGTTGCCGCTGATGCGTCCGGACGAGGGCGGGTGCGCTGATCTGCGGAGAAGCCGCGCAGCTCGTACCAAGGTGGTGCGTAGGCCGCCGTACGACCCGGCATGTAGACCCCGGTGCGAGTGTGGTCGGCGGTTGCGCAAGAGACGTTTCGGCCGCTCTGGCCGTGAAGCCTCACTCCGGTCAGCGTCCGGGACGCGCGTGACGTTACCCCGCGCTGTCCGGCCCCCCGGCACCGGCCCGTTTGCCCGGAGCGGTCACCGTACGGCCATCCAGATTGCCGGGATGTGAAATCTCGCCACACCCGCGCCGGGACCCCAAGCCGGGCCCCACGACCCCTGGACGGGGCAGCGAGCCGGGAGTTACCTGACATAGGTGGGAAGTGCGCGCGCACGGTACGGGGACCACGCAACCGGGCACAGCGGCGAACTGTCGGCGGATTGGGGCGCTTACCTATGACACCTACGCTCGTGCGGCAGCACGTGCCTCACGCGGGTTCCGCACCCCGCGTGGACCTGTGCGCACGCGCGCGTGACTGGTCCGAGATCCAGGAGCGGATGCTGGTGCCGCTCTACGAAGCCGTCTACGAGCGACTCGAAGTGGGCCCCGCCACCCGACTGCTGGGCCTGCGCTGCGGCGCCGGGCTCGCGCTGCTGCTGGCGGCCGGCAAAGGTGCCGAGGTGACCGGTGTCGACGCCGCCTCCCCCGAACGGCTCGCCCTCGCCCGGGAACGCCTGCTGCCGGACGCCCGGCGCGGCGCGAACGGAGGGATCTTCGGCGGGACCGGTACACACGGCGGAGGCCGCGACGGGCGTGGTGTCCGCGGCGGGCGCGCTGCGCGCGCCGAAGAGGGCGGCCCATCCGGTGCTCCCGACCCGGACGGCGCTCCCGACCCGTCCGGCGCTCCCAACCCGCACGGCGACAGCGGGCGCAGCCGAAGCGGCCGTACACGCGCGCGTGCCGCCGTGGAACTCGTCGCCGGCTCGCCCGGCGACGCCTCCGGCGCGGAGGCCGCCGCCTACACCCTGGTGACTGTCTTCGAGCCGATCGGGTGTCTCGCAGGCGACTCCGAGGGGCTCGGCGAGCTGCTTGCCGACGCGCTGCCGCTGGCCACGCGCGGGGCCGCCGTGGTGCTGGCCGGCTGGGGTCCGCCGGAGCGCTGCGCCACCTCCTCGGTGCTGCGGGTGGCGACGAAACTGGCCGATCCCCTGCGCAGCGCGCGCAGCTGGCGGCCCGCCCGGCGGGACGACCTGGAGGAGGTCGCCCAGCGGGCGGGGCTGAAGCCGGACGGCTCGGGGCGGGTGGCCTGTCCGTTCGGGTACGCCGACATCGACAGCGCCGTACGGGGGCTGCTGTCGACCGGCCTGTTCGACGCGGCGATCGCGGCGACGGACGCCAAGCAGGTCGACAAGGAGCTGACGGAGGCCCTGCACCCGTACCGGCGCCCGGACGGGCCCGTGTGGATGCCGAACGTCTTCCGTTACCTCGTCGCCCGCGTGCCTTAGGAGTCACCTTCCTTGGTCAGGCGCGTGATCCCGGCGATCCGGTACGCCTCCACCTCCTCCAGCGTCTCGTTCTCCAGCAGCGCCTGCGCCAGGGCGTCCAACTGGCCTCGGTGATCACGGAGTTTGCGGCACGCCTCCTCGTAGCACTCGTCCACGATCCGCCGCATCTCGACGTCGATCACGTCGAGCGTCTGCGGGGCGGCGGAGAGGCCGTAGGCCTGCTGGGCGTCGCTCGGGAGGGCGGACAGGCGGCCGACCCGCTCGCTCATGCCCCAGCGGGCCACCATCCCGCGCGCGATGTTGGTGACCTGTTCGAGGTCGTTCTCCGCACCCGTGGTGACCACTCCGTAGACGACGTCCTCCGCCGCCATCCCGCCCAGGGCGCCGATGATGCGACCGCGCAGGTAGTCCTCCGAGTGGGCGTACCGCTCCACCTCGGGCGTGGACATGGTCACCCCGAGTGCCCGGCCGCGCGGCACGATGGTGATCTTGCGGACCGGATCGGCGCCGGGCTGCAGCATGCCCAGGAGGGCGTGTCCGCTCTCGTGGTACGCGGTGCGCCGGCGGTCCTCCTCGGGCATCACCAGGGTGCGCTCGGCCCCCAGCTGGACCTTCTCCAGCGCCTCCGACATGTGCGAGGCGGTCACCTGCTCCTGCTTGCGCTTCACCGCGAGCAGAGCGGCCTCGTTGGCGAGATTGGCCAGATCCGCGCCCGTCATGCCCGGGGTGACCCGGGCCAGCTGGGTCAGGTCGACGTCGGGCGCGAGCGGGATGTCCCGGGTGTGGATGCGCAGGATCGACTCGCGCCCGGAGCGGTCCGGCGGCGCCACGCTGACCACCCGGTCGAAGCGGCCGGGACGGGTCAGGGCCGGGTCCAGGATGTCCGCGCGGTTGGTCGCCGCGATGACGATCACGCCCTCCGCGCCGGAGAAGCCGTCCATCTCCGTGAGGATCTGGTTCAGCGTCTGCTCGCGCTCGTCGTGTCCGCTCATCGAGGAACCGCCGGCGCGCGCCCGGCCGATGGTGTCGATCTCGTCGATGAAGATGATCGATGGCGCCACTTTCCGGGCCTCGGCGAACAGTTCGCGGACACGGGAGGCGCCGACGCCGACGATCATCTCGATGAACTCGGACGCCGAGGCGGAGAAGAACGGCACGCCGGCCTCGCCCGCGACCGCGCGGGCGAGCAGGGTCTTGCCGGTGCCTGGCGGACCCGAGAGCAGCACACCACGGGGCAGCTTCGCACCCATCCTGCGGTAGACGTCGGGGTGCTCCAGGAAGTCGACGACGTCGTCCAGTTCGCCCTTGACCTCGTCGATGCCGGCCACGTCCGCGAAGGTCGTGCGCTCGGTGCCCGGCCGCAGCCCGACCGGTTTGGGCGGCGCCCGGCGGCCGAACAGGCCACCCGCGCCGGGCAGGGCCCCGCCGATCCGCCGTGCGAAGAAGATCCACACCACGGCCAGGACCGCGATGGGGATCAGGGAGATCAGCACGTTGGACAGCAGGCTGCGCTCCTGCACGACGGGCCGCGCGGTCACCGTCACCCCGTGGCTGCTCAGGTTCTGCCACAACCGGTCGGCCGCGAAGGCCGGGCGCTGTGTCTTGAACCGGGTGTACGAGCCGCCGCCCTCGGGGTTGGCCCGCGCACTCTTGAGCTGGCCCTGGATCGCGTCACCCTTGGAGTAGATCTTGGAGACGTTGCCGGCCGTGACCTGCCTGCTGAACTCCGTGTACGAGATCGTCGGCTGGTTGCCCTGGCCGAGATAGTTCAGTCCGACATAGGCCAGCAGGAAGACGATCACCGCGGTGACGAGCAGTCCCCACCACTTGCCGCCGCGGATCCTTCCGCCGCCGGGCCGCCGGGGCGATTCGTCGGGGGTGCCCTCGGTGCGCCACGGCTGATCAGGAGTCTTGCGTGGTGGCGCCGCATCGCTCATATCTGGACGTTAAGGCATATGGCGGACGTCGGCATGCGCTGAGGGCGCCCCCTCGGCCAGGGGGCGCCCTCAGGGACGTACGCGCGGGACTCAGCCCATGAACTTCTTGAACTCGTCCGGCAGCTCGAAGTCCTGACCACCCTGCTGGGGGAGCCCGAAGGCGCCGCCCTGCGCGGCGGCCTCGCGGCGCTGGGCCTCCTCCAGCTCCTGCTGCTTGCGCTTCATCGGGTTGCCGGAGCGCTGCTTGCCCTTGGCCTTCTTCTGCTGCTTCTTCTGCCGGCCGGGGCCGCCGCCCATGCCCGGGATCCCCGGCATGCCCGGCATACCGCCGCCCTGGGCCATGCGGGACATCATCTTGCGGGCCTCGAAGAACCGCTCGACCAGGTTCTTCACCGCGCTGACCTCGACACCGGAACCCCTGGCGATACGGGCGCGGCGGGAGCCGTTGATGATCGTCGGGTCCTGGCGCTCGCCCGGGGTCATCGACTTGATGATCGCGGCGGTACGGTCGACGTCCCGCTCGTCGATGTTCTGGATCTGGTCCTTGATCTGGCCCATGCCCGGGAGCATGCCGAGCAGCTTGCTGATGCTGCCCATCTTCCTGACCTGCTCCATCTGGGCCAGGAAGTCGTCCAGGGTGAAGTCCTGGCCCTTCTTGGACGCCAGCTTCGAGGCCATCTTGGCGGCCTCTTCCTGGCTGAAGGTCTTCTCCGCCTGCTCGATCAGGGTGAGCAGGTCACCCAGGTCGAGGATGCGGGAGGCCATCCGGTCCGGGTGGAAGGCGTCGAAGTCGTCCAGCTTCTCGCCGTTCGACGCGAACATGATCGGCTTGCCGGTGATCTGCCGGATCGACAGGGCGGCACCACCGCGGGCGTCACCGTCGAGCTTGGAGAGCACCACGCCGTCGAAGCCGACGCCGTCACGAAAGGCCTCGGCCGTGTTGACGGCGTCCTGACCGATCATCGCGTCGACGACGAACAGGATCTCGTCCGGGGAGACGGCGTCACGGATGTCCGCGGCCTGCTGCATCATCTCGGCGTCGATACCGAGGCGGCCGGCGGTGTCCACGATCACGATGTCGTGGACCTTGGACTTGGCGAAGTCGATGGAGTCCTTGGCGACCTTCACCGGGTCGCCGACGCCGTTGCCCGGCTCCGGCGCGTACACCGCGACACCGGCGCGCTCGGCGACGACGCTCAGCTGGTTGACGGCGTTCGGGCGCTGGAGGTCGGCGGCGACCAGCAGCGGGGAGTGGCCCTGCTCCTTGAGCCACTTGGCGAGCTTGCCCGCGAGGGTGGTCTTACCGGCACCCTGCAGACCCGCCAGCATGATCACGGTGGGCGGCTGCTTGGCGAAGCGGAGGCGCCGGGTCTCGCCACCGAGAATGGTGACGAGCTCGTCGTTGACGATCTTCAGGACCTGCTGGGCCGGGTTCAGCGCCCTGGAGACCTCGGCGCCGAGCGCCCTCTCCTTGACGTTCTTGATGAAGGTCCGGACGACCGGGAGGGCGACGTCCGCTTCCAGGAGCGCGATACGGATCTCGCGCGCCGTGGCGTCGATGTCCGCCTCGCTGAGGCGCCCCTTCCCGCGGAGATTCTTGAAAGTCGCGCTGAGGCGGTCGGAGAGGGTATCGAACACGGTGGCGTCGGTCCTCGGAAGTCGGAGACGGTTCGGGCTGCCCTCCAGGGTATCCGGCCCCGCAAGCAAATCGTCCCCGCCTGCTCTGGTCAGCGACCGGGAACACACCACGCGGCCGCCGGGGTCACGCCCGCAGCGTCTCCTCCAGGACCCGTGCCAGCGACCCGGCATCCTCTCCCGGCAGCGGTTCCCCCGCGCCGGTCGTGACGTAAAACGCATCCACCGCGTTGGAACCCAGCGTCGACACGTGCATGCTCCGCACCCGCACCCCTGCCTTCTCCAGGGCCATCCCGATCCGGTACAGCAGGCCCGGGGCGTCCTGGGCACGGACCTCGATCACCGTGGCGTGGTGGGAGGCCGCCGGAGCGACGGTCACCCTCGGCGGCGGGGCCACCCAGCCGCGCCGGCGGGGGTAGGCGGCGTCCCGTTCGGCGAGGCGGCCGGCGATGTCCAGGGTGCCGTCGAGGGCGCGGACGAGATCGGCACGCAGCCGGGTGGCCTGCGGCAGGGAGCCGTACTCGGCGGCCACCCGCCAGTTGAGCAGCAGCACCGAGCCGTCGTCGACGTCGTCGGGCAGGCGCAGGGTGCGCAGCTCGGCCGTGCGGACGGTGAGCCGGTGCACGGCGAGGACACCGGCGACGGCGGGGAGGACGGCGGGCTGGTCGGGTACGGCGATGATCAGCTCGACGCCGAGGGGTTCCTGGACGGACTCCTGCTCGGGGACCGGTTCCGTCTGGGCGCGCAGCGCGAGGACCGGGCCGCCCGTGCGGTAGGCCTCGATCGCCAGCCGCTCGTGCTCGGCCGTGGGCGCGGCGGGCTCCGGCTCGGCGGGGGCGTCGCCGGCGAGCACGGCGGAGACCCGCCGCACCAGCTCTGCGACGAGGGAGCCGCGCCAGGAGGACCAGGCCGCGGGGCCGGTGGCGAGGGCATCGGCCTCGGTCAGGGCGTGCAGCAGCTCCAGGGTGCTCTGGCTGCCGACCGCCTCGGCGACCGAGCGGACCGTGGCCGGGTCGTCGAGGTCGCGGCGGGTGGCCGTCTCGATCAGCAGCAGGTGGTGGCGGACCAGGACGGACAGCACGTCCACGTCCGCGCGGTCGAAGCCGATCCGGGCCGCCACGTCCTTGGCGATGATCTCGCCGGCCACCGAGTGGTCGCCGGGCCAGCCCTTGCCGATGTCGTGCAGCAGGGCGGCGACCAGAAGCAGGTCCGGGCGGCTGACGCGGCGGGTGAGTTCTGAGGCACGGACGGCCGTCTCGATGAGGTGCCGGTCGACAGTCCAGATGTGGACGGCGTTGCGCTGCGGGCGGCAGCGGACCCGTTCCCAGTCCGGCAGCAGGCGGCTGATCAGGCCTTCCGCCTCCAGTGCCTCCCAGACGTCGACGGTCGGGCGGCCGGAGCCGAGCAGCGTCACCAGTTGCTCACGGGCCTCGGCGGGCCAGGGCGTGGGCAGCGGGCGCGCGGTGGCGGCCATGCGCCGTACGGCGTGCAGGGAGAGCGGGAGGCCTGCCTGTGCGGCGGCGGCCGCGGCGCGCAGGGGGAGCACGGGGTCGCGCTCGGGGCGTGCGGCGCGGGCGAGCACCACCTCGCCGTCCTGTTCCACCACGCCCTCGGCCAGCGGCGACCGTTCTGCGACGGGCTTGCCGCCGCCCAGCATGGCGCGCAGCCGGGGACGGACGGCGCGCGACCGCAGCACGCGCCCCACCTCACGCCAGGTGACGTCACTGGCGTACGAGATGACCCTCGCCGCCTCGTAGACCTGCCGCAGCAGGGTGTCCGCGTCCAGCAGCCCCAGCTCGGCCGCCACCTGGTCCTGCTCCTGAAGCGCGAGCCGGTCGGTGGCACGGCCGGTGGCCAGGTGCAGCGCGTCCCGTACGTCGAGCAGCCGCCGGCGGGCGTCCGCGAGACCCTCGCGCGGGGCGTCGGCGAGCCAGGAGGCGGCGACGGCGCGCAGGGCGGTGGCGTCCCTCAGACCGCCGCGGGCCTCCTTGAGGTCGGGTTCCAGCAGGTACTGCAGCTCGCCGTGGCGCTCGGCGCGCTCGGTGCAGAGTTCCTGGAGTTCGGGAAGGCGTTTGGGGGCCTGGTTGCGCCAGTCGGCGAGGACGGCGGTGCGCAGGCCGGCGGTGAGGCCGGGGTCGCCGGCGAGGTGACGGGCGTCCAGGAGGCCGAGTTGGACCTTCACATCCTCCCCGGCGGTCTTGCGGGCCTCCGCCGGGGTGCGCACGGAGTGGTCGAGGGCGACGCCGAGGTCCCAGACCGGGTACCAGAGGCGGTCGGCCAGGGCGGCGACGGCCTTGGTGTCACTGCCGTCGTGCAGCAGGAGCAGGTCCAGGTCGCTACGCGGGGACAGCTCGCCACGGCCGTAGCCGCCGACGGCGACCAGGGAGGCGCCCGGGAATCCCTCGGCGGCCGCCGTGAACAGCCAGGCGAGCCAGTCGTCGGTCAGTTCCGCGAGGGCGGCACGGCGCGACGGCCCGGACCGCGCCCCCTCGGTGAGGAGGCGCAGCCGGGCCGCCGCGTAGCCGCTGGGTCCCGAGTCCTCTGCCATCCGCTCGTCCGTTCCCGTCACCCAGCGACTCCCGTTCTCGAAAGTTGTGGTCAGAGCGCGTCCGGGCCGCGCTCGCCGGTGCGGACCCGTACGGCCGTCTCGACCGGCAGGGACCAGACCTTGCCGTCACCGATCTTGCCGGTGCGGGCCGCCTTGACGATGACCTCGATCAGCTGCTCTGCGTCGTCGTCCTCGGCCAGGACCTCTATGCGGATCTTCGGGACCAGGTCGACGGTGTACTCGGCACCGCGGTAGACCTCGGTGTGGCCCCGCTGACGACCGTAACCGCTGGCCTCGGTGACCGTCAGGCCGTGGACGCCGAAGGCCTGCAGGGCCTCCTTGATCTCGTCCAGCCGGTGGGGCTTGACGACGGCGGTGATGAGCTTCATGCGTCCACCTTCTTGGTCTGCGTGGCGGCCAGGGCCGGGGCGTGGGCGGTGGAGCCGATGACACCGCCTCCGGCGCCGCTGAAGTCGTAGGCGGTCTCGGCGTGCTCGGCCTGGTCGATGCCGGAGATCTCCTCGTCCTCGGTGACCCGCATTCCGATCGTCTTGTCGAGCAGGAAGGCGAGGACCGCGGAGACGATCAGCGAGTAGGCGAGGACCGCGCCGACACCGGCGAACTGCTTCCACAGCTGGGTGAAGGTGTGGTCGCCGTAAAACACACCGGTCGCGGTGGACTGGCCCTTGCCGGTGGCGAAGAAGCCGATCAGCAGGGAGCCGATGATGCCGCCGACCATGTGGACGCCGACGACGTCGAGGGAGTCGTCGTAGCCGAACTTGAACTTCAGGCCCACGGCCGCGGCGCAGGCGACACCGGCGATGGCGCCGACGGCGATCGCGCCGAGCGGGGAGACCGCGCCGCCGGACGGGGTGATCGCGACCAGACCGGCGACCGCGCCGGAGGCGGCGCCCAGCGTGGTGAACGCGCCGTGCCGGATCTTCTCGTAGGCGAGCCAGGCCAGCATGGCGGCGGCGGTCGCGACCTGCGTGTTGACGAACATCAGTGCGCCGACGCCGTCGTCGTTGCCGAGCCAGGAGCCCGCGTTGAAGCCGAACCAGCCGAACCACAGCAGACCGGCACCGAGCATGACCAGCGGCAGGCTGTGGGGACGCATCGGGTCCTTCTTGAAGCCGACGCGCTTGCCGATGACGAGGATGACGCCGAGCGCCGCCGCACCCGCGTTGATGTGGACCGCCGTACCACCCGCGAAGTCGATCACGCCGAGCTTGTAGGCCCAGCCGTCCGCGCCCCACACCCAGTGGGCGATGGGGACGTAGACGAGCGTCAGCCACAGGGCGATGAACAGCGACCAGGCCGAGAACTTGACGCGGTCTGCGAGGGCGCCGCTGATCAGGGCCGGCGTGATGATCGCGAACATCATCTGGAAGACCATGAACACGAAGATCGGGATGGTGTAGCCGGGCCAGAGCTCCGTCAGACCGATCTTGCGCAGGCCGAACCAGTCGGAGTCCCAGCCGATGAGGCTGTTGTTCGTGCCGAAGGCGAGGGAGAAGCCGTAGAGCACCCACAGAATGGTGACGATGCCCATGCTGATGAAGCTCATCATCAGCATGTTCAGGGTGCTTTTGACGCGGACCATGCCCCCGTAGAAGAAGGCGAGACCCGGCGTCATGATCAGCACCAGGGCAGAAGCTATGAGCATGAAGCCTGTGTTCGCGGCAGACAGCTTGGGTGCCTCCGCGGCAAGCGTGATGGCTGGTGCCATCGGCGTCTCCTCGTCGGTTGGTACGGCCCCGTGCGGGCGGTGCCTGAGCGGTCCGGCGGGTCGTGGGGTGTGGGCCGGTTATGCGCCATGAGATTGGCGCAGCGCGGTTTCGGTGGAAGCCCCTCGTTGTTTCGCCGGGGTGACGAAGGCGCCTGGCGTGTTACGCGTCCATGAACTGCCGGATCTCGACCCTGCCGATCGTTATCGTGACGCAACCTGCTCCAGTCGGCACGTGGCGACACGTGGCGGCACGTACGGAGAAACGGGCCGGCCGCGGCGGCCCTCTCCGATGACCTGGCGTGGGGGAGCCGAGTCGGGCAGTTCGGGAGGACCGGCCGCGGCCGGGGCGGGGGAGCCGGGTGCGTCAGACCGCTTCGGCGGTCTCCGGCAGGTCGACGGCGAGCTGATCGGTGAGGTCGACGACGGCGGCGAGATCGCCGTAGTCCCGGACGGCCGTGTCGACCGTCTTTCGAATACGAGTGTTCACACGCTCGGAGCGGACTTTCCTGGCGATCTCCATGGCCTGGGAGGCATAGGCCGTGCTCCGCTCGGGCTCGCGCTGGAGCAGGTGCACGGTGGCCATGCCGATCAGGTTCAGCGCGTACGACCGCTGGTGCTCGCTGTCCTCCGCGAACTTCTCCACCGCCTTGCGCATCAGTGGCTCGGCGAGGGAGGCGTAGGCGGGGCTGCGTCCGGCGACGTAGGCGAGGTCGCGGAAGGAGTGGGAGTTCTCGCCGTACAGCTCGGCCTCGGAGAAGAAGCGGATCCAGTCGGGGTCCGGCTCGTCCCACTCGTCGGCGTCGGCGAAGGTGTCCTCGGCCATGCGGACCGCGCGCTTGGTCTTGCCGGGCTGGCCCATGTTGGCGTAGGCACGGGCCTCCATCGCATACAGCATGGACTGGGTGCGCGGGCTCGCGCAGTCGCGGCTGCCGTACTGGGCGAGGTGGATCAACTCCAGGGCGTCGTCGGGCCGGCCGAGATGGATCATCTGGCGGCTCATGCTGGAGAGGATGTACGAGCCGAGGGGCTTGTCACCGGCCTCCTTGGCCGCGTGCAGGGCGAGGACGAAGTACTTCTGCGCGGTGGGCTGGAGGCCCACGTCGTACGACATCCAGCCCGCCAGTTCGGCGAGTTCGGCGGCGACCTTGAAGAGCTTTCGGGCGGTGGCCTCGGGCTGGGGTTCCTGGAGCAGGTCGGTGACCTCGTGCAACTGGCCGACGACCGCCTTGCGGCGCAGGCCGCCACCGCACTGGGCGTCCCACTGGCGGAACATCCGCGTGGTGGACTCCAGCAGGTCCAGCTCGGGCTTGGACAGCCGGCCGGGCCTGCGGGGGTCGAGGACGGGCTCCGGCTCGGCGGGGGCCGCGGAGGTGGGGCTCGGGACGAGCCAGCGCTGCATGGGCTCGATGAGGGAGGGACCGGCGGACAGTGCCAGCGAGGTGCCGAGGAAGCCGCGCCGGGCCAGCATCAGGTCGCTGCGCGAGAACTCACTGAGCAGGGCGACCGTCTGCGGGGCCGTCCAGGGCAGGTCGACACCGGACGCGGAGGGTGACTGGCGGGCGGCGCGCAGGCCGAGGTCCTCGATGGAGACCACACAGCCGAAGCGCTCGGAGAACAGCTCCGAGAGGATGCGCGGGATCGGCTCGCGCGGGTTCTCCCCGTCCAGCCAGCGGCGCACGCGCGAGGTGTCGGTGGAGATGTGGTTGGCACCCAACTGGCGTGCCCGGCGGTTCACTTGGCGGGCCAGCTCGCCCTTGGACCAGCCGCTCCGCACGAACCACGAGCCGAGCAGGTCATTGGGGCGCCTGTCAGCGTTCGCTCCACTACCGCCGTTGCCGCTCACTGGAACGCCCCCATCCCTGAGACCACTTGTCGTCGAGTGCGCCAAGCCTTATCAGAATGCCGGTAAATACGGCCTCTTGTCCGCCGGTTCTCACCCTTCGAACGAGCTGGCGCCTCGCCTCCGGCATACCCATCCATGCATATGCCGACCGGACTCGCGCACTCACAGTAATCCTACGATCACCCGCCCAACCACCGGGATCCCGGAAACGCCACCATTCGCCACCCCTTCGAATGAACTCACAGTCGGCAGCACGCGATTCACTTGACATAGGACGGCCGGAAGTGGGCGGAGTGATGCACACGAGGGCGCGAATACCCCAATGCGCCACCCGTTGCACCTCAAGGCGCCGCCTTAGCCTCGCGGCGACCGGGGAAGGCGGAGCCGTAGTGTTACGTTCCGCTTCCGTCTCGTTCCGTGGCGTAACCACCGGCGCGCTGGACCCGTTGGAGGGGGCATGGGCTTCACGATCGGCGGCATTCGCGAGATCCGCTCCGGCACGCGTCGGCGCGGCCGTTCGTCGGAGTGCACCGCCGTCGCCGAGTTCACCGGACTGTGGGGCTGGGACGTGGTGGCGGGAGCCCGGGCCGCGGCGGGCGTCTGCTCGTGCGGACGCGCCGACTGCGCGGCGCCGGGCGCGCATCCGCTGGAGTTCGCGGCCCAGGTGCCTGCCGGGGCCACGCTGGACGAAGTGAGCAGGGCCTGGTCGGAGGTGCCGGGCGCCGCGGTGATGCTGCCGGTGGGCCGGGCGTTCGACGTCGTCGAGGTCTCCGAGGCCGCCGGCCGCCGCGCCCTGGCCCGCCTGGAGCGGATGGGTCTCCCCCTCGGTCCGGTGACGGCCACCCCGGAGGGCCGCGCCCACTTCTTCGTCGCGACCGGCGCCGCCGCGGAGCTCCCCCGGCTGCTCTACCGCATGGGCTGGGACGACCCCTCGGCCCTGGACCTGCGCGGCCTCGGCCCCGGTACGCACATCACCGCGCCGCCCTCCGACCGGGGCGGCCTGGGGCCGGTGCGCTGGCTGCGCCCACCCGCACTGGACTCGGCGACCCGGCCTCCGGCCGCGCGACTGCTGCTGGGCACGCTGGCCTATGTGGCCCACCGGTCGCGAGCGGGGGCCTGATCAGCCGCACGCGCGCCCGGCAAGACGAAGCGCCCGTCCCCAACTGCACCTTGGGGCGGGCGCTTCTTGTCAGCCGTCGCGGTCGATAACCAGTCAGTCACCGATCAGGGCGTCCACGAACGCGTCCGGCTCGAACGGCGCGAGGTCGTCCGCGCCCTCGCCGAGGCCGACCAGCTTGACCGGGACGCCCAGCTCGCGCTGGACCGCGACGACGATGCCACCCTTGGCGGTGCCGTCCAGCTTGGTCAGCACGATGCCGGTGATGTCCACGACCTCCGCGAAGACGCGGGCCTGCACCAGGCCGTTCTGGCCGGTGGTGGCGTCCAGGACGAGCAGCACCTCGTCGAGCGGCGCGTGCTTCTCCACGACCCGCTTGACCTTGCCGAGCTCGTCCATGAGGCCGGTCTTGGTGTGCAGGCGGCCGGCGGTGTCGATGAGGACGACGTCGACCCCCATCTCCTTGCCTTCCTTGACCGCGTCGAAGGCGACGGAGGCGGGGTCGCCGGCCTCCGGCCCGCGCACGGTGTAGGCACCGACCCGCTCGCCCCAGGTCTGCAGCTGGTCGGCGGCGGCGGCGCGGAAGGTGTCGGCGGCGCCCAGGACGACGGTGCGGCCGTCGGCCACGAGCACGCGCGCGAGCTTGCCGGTGGTGGTGGTCTTGCCGGTGCCGTTGACGCCGACGACCATCACGATGCCGGGCTTGCGGTCCGCGGGCTCGGTCTTGACCGTGCGGTCGAAGTCCGTGCCGACGACCTTGAGCAGCTCCTCGCGCAGCAGGCCGCGCAGCTGCTCGGGGGTGCGGGTGCCGAGTACCTTCACGCGCTCGCGCAGGCTCTCGACCAGCTCCTGGGTGGGCTGCACACCGACGTCGGCGGTGAGCAGTGTGTCCTCGATCTCCTCCCAGGTCTCGTCGTCCAGGTGCTCCCGCGAGAGCAGCGTGAGCAGGCCCTTGCCGAGGGCGGTCTGGGAGCGGGACAGGCGGGCGCGCAGCCGGACCAGCCGGCCCGCGGTGGGCTCCGGGATCTCGATCTCGGGAGCCTCGACGGCAGCAGGGGGCTCCTCCACGACGACCGGTGCGGGGCCGCCGGGGAGATCCACCTCCTCGATGGTGCGGCGCGGTTCTTCGCGCGGCGTCTCGGCCTCTTCGCCGATGTGCGGCTCGGCCGGGGGCGCGGTGATGTCGGGCGTCTTCGGAGGCGGCGGAGGCAGCGGCTTCTTGCGCCGGGTGCCCACCACCAGCCCGCCGAGCGCCACGAGCACGACCACGGCGATGACTACAGCAAGGATGACGGTTTCCATAACGGCTCCAGTATGCGTGACCTCCTGCGCGGTCAGTCGTTCCCTGATCAGGGCCGCGTGCCCTCGGGCCGGGCTGGCCCGCCGCCCGTTCGTCCTGGCGGGAAGACCCCATGGGCGGAGTCACAACGCGTCCAGTATCAGGACGAGAGGACGCGCGCGGTGGGCTGTGACACGCCCTCGCCGCAGAGAAGGCGTTTGTGGCTTCCTCTGAGAGACAAACGCCACTTAATGCGACGACTCAGAGCAAAGTACGATGGCGGCGACTCTATTGACGCGCGTAGAGTCCCGACCGTCCCCGTCCCCCCACGTCTGGTGCCCCTTTTTCATGAGCAAAACCGTCGAGACCGAAGGCGCTCTCGAGACCCGAGGTATCGAACAGGTCCCCGATCACGAGCGCACCGCGAAGACCCGTGATCTGTTCCCCACCTGGGTCGGCGCCAACATCAGCGTGCTGCTGCTGACGATGGGCGCGAGCCTCGTCGTGGCGTACCACCTGAACATCTGGCAGGCGCTCGTCGTCGCGGTGGCGGCGCCGATCGTGTCGTACGGCCTGGTCGGTCTGATCGGTATCGCGGGCAAGCGCGGTGGCGCGCCAGGCATGGCGCTCTCGCGCGCGGTCTTCGGCCAGCGCGGCAACCTGCTGCCCGGTTCGCTGATCTGGGTCGCACGCTGGGGCTGGGAGACGATCAACGCGGTCACCGGCGCCTACGCGATGCTCACCATCCTGGACATCCTGTTCGGGCTGAAGGCCAACAGCGTGCTGGACATGGTGACGCTGCTCGTGTTCGTGGTCGCGACCTTCGCGATCTCCGGTCTCGGCATCAACGCCGTACAGAGGTGCAACAAGTACGCCACGTACCTCTTCGCTGTCTTCTCGGTGCTGGTCCTGGTCTACCTGGTGGCGAACACCGACTGGTCGAAGGTCATGCACCACAGCGCCGGTTCGACGGCCGCGGTGATCACCGGGATCGGCATGATCGCGGCCGGCGGTGTCAGCTGGATCCCGTCCGCGCCGGACTTCACCCGCTATCTGCCGCGCACGGCGTCCTCGAAGGCGATCGTCGGCACGGCGGTCGGTGGCGCCGGCGTCGTCGTGCTCCCCATGGTCCTGATGGGCGCGGTGATGGCGGTCGCCACGCCGGACCTGGCCTCGGCCACCGACCCGGTGTCCTTCCTCGGCGAGATCCTGCCGACGTGGATCGCGGTGCCGTACCTGTTCATCGCGCTGATCGGCATGCTGCTGATCAACTCGATGTCGATGTACTCGGCGGGCTTCACCGCCCAGACCCTCGGCTTCAAGGTGCCGCGCCACTGGGCGGTCTCAGTGAACGCAGTGATCTCGCTGGTCCTCGGCGGTGTGCTGATGCTGGTGGCGACGAGCTTCATGGGCTCGTTCATCGCCTTCCTGTCGCTGCTGGCGGTCGCCTTCTCCGCCTGGGTCGGCGTCTTCGGCGCGGACATGCTGCGCCGCACCGAGTACGACGGCCGCGCCATGACGGACACCACCCGCACCAGCGCCTACTGGTACAAGGGCGGCTTCTCCCCCGCGGCCGTGGCCGCCTGGGCGATCGGCCTGGTGTCGGGCCTGATGTTCACCACCTCGGACTGGTTCACCGGCCCGCTCGCGAAGAACAACGTCATCGGCGAGTACGGCCTCGGCTGGGTCGCCACGATCGTGATCTCGGGCCTGCTGTACCTGGCGCTGCCGAAGCCGGCGGTGACGCGGCCGGCGGAGGTCGTCGAGCGGGCCGAGGAGCGCGCGACCGTCGACGCCTGACGGGCGTCAGCCGGCCGGGCCGCTGTTGTGCAGGGCCGCGCTCGCGCGAAAGCGGAGGCGGGAGCAGCGGTCCCTCGTCTCCTGGTCGGCATCGTCCGGACAGCAGCAGTGCCGGGCGAGCCACCGCAGGTCGTCGGGGTCGAGCCAGAGTGCGACCCGGCCCCGCCCGGCCTCCGCCCGCGGATCGGTGGGTGCGGCGTCGGTCATCCCGCGACCCTACCTCCCGCCCCTCCATGGCTATCTGACGCTGCGTCAGCTACCGTCCCCCTCCACCGCATCGCACCGGAGGGGGACTTCCCATGCCTGTCACGGTCGTCCGTTTCAACCTCGTCGCTCCCGGCGCCACCCCCGCCGCCCTCTCCGCCCGCTACCGGGCCGCCCTGGAGATGGCCGCGTACGCGGACGAGCACGGGATCAGCACCGTGCAGACCGAGGAGCACCACGGCGCCGACAACAACTGGCTGCCGTCGCCGTTCGCCTTCGCGGGCGCGGTGTTCGGGGCGACCCGCCGGATCGCGGTGACCGTGTCGGCGGTGATCGGCCCGCTGCACGATCCGCTGCGGCTGGCCGAGGAGATCGCCGTACTGGACCTGCTGAGCGGCGGGCGGCTGGTGACGGTGGCCGGAATCGGCTACCGGCCCGAGGAGTACGCCCTGTTCGACGTCGACTTCAATCGCCGGGGCCGGCTCCAGGACGAGCTGCTGGAGACCCTGCTCAAGGCGTGGTCCGGCGAGGAGTTCACCTACCGGGGCCGTCCGGTACGGCTCACCCCGCGCCCCTTCACCGATCCGCACCCCCTCCTCCTGGTCGGCGGCTCCTCCAGGGCCGCCGCCCGCCGGGCCGCCCGGCTCGGCCTGCCGTTCTTCCCGAGCGCGCATCTGCCGGAGCTGGAGTCGTACTACAAGGAGAAGCTCGCCGAGTACGGCACCGAGGGCTGGGTCATGATGCCCGCGGCCGAGACTCCGCTGCTGCACATCGCCGAGGACCCGGACCGGGCGTGGGCGGAGTACGGCGAGCACTTCCTGCACGAGGCGCGGACGTACGCCTCCTGGCAGTCGGACCGGATCCGCTCGGCGGTGAAGTCGGCGGCCACGACGGTGGAGGACCTGCGCGCGGAGGGCGTGTACCGCATCCTCACTCCGGAGGAGTGCGTGGCGCTGGATGCCGACAGTCTCGTACTGCATCCGCTGGCGGGCGGGATGCCGGTGCAGGAGGGGTGGCGCAGCCTCAGGCTCTTCGCGGAGCGGGTGCTTCCGGTGCTGGAGGATCGAGCCGCGCGATGAGCGCGCGGCCGAGCCGCTGGAGGTCCTCGTCGTGGTCGACGCTGCGGAACCGGCCGCCGCGCCGGGGCAGGGACAGTTGCTCGCGGAGCAGGGGCAGGGCGGGCCGGGCCACGCGGGCGTCCATCCGGTCCAGGCACGCCACGACGTGGTTGGCCGTCGAGGGGTTCTGTGCCCAGGCCTGGAGCAGGGTGTCCAGGACGGCCGGTGCCTCGGCCTCACCGCCGATCTCCCAGAGCGCTGCCGCGCAGTGCACCCGGACCCATTCGTAGGCGTCCGTCAGCAGCTCGCGCAGCCGGGGCAGTGCGGCCGCGGCGGGCGGGCCGATCTCGCCGAGCACATCGGCCGCCTCGGAAACGATGCTGTCGTCGAGGAGGCCGAACAGCAGCGGCATGACCTCGGCCGGATCGCCGCCGACGGCCCACAGCGCGGCGACGGCGGCG
Organism: Streptomyces sp. NPDC052107; assembly: GCF_040680215.1. Taxonomy (NCBI): domain Bacteria; kingdom Bacillati; phylum Actinomycetota; class Actinomycetes; order Kitasatosporales; family Streptomycetaceae; genus Streptomyces; species Streptomyces sp. NPDC052107. The sequence goes on along the minus strand of NZ_JBFAWG010000004.1, from coordinate 191,876 downwards.
GGCCGTACGTGCACGTGGGTCGCGGCGGTCAGTGACCGGATCGCATCCAGTGCCTCCGCTGCCGCCGGGCCGAACGCCCGGAGCGTCTTCAGGGCCGAGCAGATGACACCGGTCCGCTCATGACGCACCGCGGCACCGAGCGTGTCCACGACGACGGGCAGCGCCGCCGGGTCTGCCGGCGCGGCCAGGGCGGACAGGAGCGCGTTGACGCTCATCTCGGTCCACTGCTCGGCGACGTCGAGCCGGCGCAGATGGTCGCAGAGCCTGGGCACCAACTCGTCCGCCGCCTGCGGCAGATCCCGGGCGACCTGGATCGCGCGCCAGGCGTCGACGTCGCTGTCCAGCGCGGTCAGCAGACTCGGCAGCGCCCGTGCGTCACCGAGCCGGGCCAGCGCCCGGACGGCCTCCTGGTGGGCCTTGCGCAGCTGCGGCTCGGAGGCGGCCCACACATCGGGTCCGTGCACGGCCCGCTGGGCGGCGACGTGCGCGGCGAGGGCCTCCCGGGCCGGCCCGGCGATCGGGTGGCAGGTCTCCAGGACGGCCGCGGCCTCGGCGGCGATCTCGTGCTCGGCCGCGCTGAGTCGGTCGGCGACCAGCAGGACGAGCTGAGTGTGGTCTCCGCGCCAGGCGCGCATCAGCTCGCCGCTCATGCGGATGGCGTCCAGGCGGGCGCCGGGATCCGGGCTGCTCAGCTGTTCCGCGAGCAGCGCCGAGCGCTCGGGCACCCGTGCCCCCAGCACCTCGTGGAAGGTGCGCAGCAGATCGGTCGTCGGCGCGTGTACGCGCGTGTGCCGGTCGAGATCTTCGAAGGCGGCGACTATCTGGGGCGGCACTCCCCCGGCCGGGGCGGCCGGGCGGGGCGGAGCCTGCCGGAGCCGCGGCACGGCCGTGGCGCGCGCCGTCTCGCGCAGCAGGCCGACGGCGGCCGGTACGACGTCCTCGCCGATCCGGTCCGGGGCACAGCGGGCCCGCTGGACCAGGGCCGCGAGCCGGGTCGCCGGGTCCATGGCCGGGTCGGCGGCGATCCCGGCGAGCCAGGCCGTCACCTGCTCCGCGGCGGCCGGCAGGCGCAGCGCCAGGGTCGCCGCCGCCTCGATCAGCAGCCGCGCCGCGATCCCGGACTCGGCGGACAGCCGGTCGCGGAGCACTTCGGCGGCCCGGTCGGCGTCGTCGAGGAAGAGCCCCACCCCGGGGATCGCGGCCAGGCGCACGCACGGGTCGGGGTCGCGGGCGAGCCCGGCGAACGCCACACCACGGTCGCGCAGGAAGGACACGGCCCGCGCATAGCCCATGGTGGGGTAGTACTCGATCTCGGTGCCGTCGTCCTCGAAGCCACGGTCGAGGGACTCCCGGCCGATGCCGGCCATCAGCGCGACGACGGCGTCCCGGTCGGGCGTGGTGTCGTCGGTGGCCAGCTCGAACAGGAACGGCAGGCTCGCCGCCGTCGGCGGGTACACACTGCCCTGGTGGTGCACCGCGCCGTAGAACCGGTCGAGGGCCTTGCGGCGTTCCTCCGCGTCTTCGGAGCGCAGCGCCGTCAGCAGCGCCGGGACCTCCTCGGCCGAGCCGTACGCGTGGTCCATCGACGCCCAGTCGATGTCGTGAAGTCCGTCGAACATGTGGATCACTATGCACGGCGCCACTGACAACGGGGGTGCTCCGGAACGACGGGCCGTACGACACCGCCGCCCCCGGTCCGGGCAGTGGCCGGAGCGGGGGCGGCGGATGGTGCGAGGAGAGGGCAGCGGGGACTTGGCCCTGCTCCTCGGTCTCGGAGGGCCTCCTTCGGGAAGGTCAGCCCATCTCCTCCAGCGCCTTGCCCTTCGTCTCCTTGACGAACTTCAGGACGAACGGGATCGAGAGCGCGGCGAAGACCGTGTAGACGATGTAGGTGCCGGACAGGTTCCAGTCGGCCAGCGACGGGAAGCTCGCGGTGATGGCCCAGTTGGCGATCCACTGCGCTGCGGCGGCCACGCCCAGGGCGGCGGCGCGGATCTTGTTCGGGAACATCTCGCCGAGCATGACCCAGACCACCACACCCCACGACAGGGCGAAGAAGAGGACGAACACGTGGGCGGCGATCAGGGCGACCCAGCCCTGGGTGCTCGGGAGTCTGCCGTCGACGAGGTGGTACGAGAACGCCCAGGCCTCCAGCGCCAGACCGACGGCCATGCCGACCGAGCCGATGAGGGCGAGCGGCTTGCGGCCGACGCGGTCCACGAAGATCATCGCGATCACGGTGCCGATGATGTTGATGATCGACGTCGTGAAGGAGTAGAAGAACGAGTCCGCCGGGTCGACACCGACCGACTGCCACAGCGTCGAGGAGTAGTAGAACGCGACGTTGATGCCGACGAACTGCTGGAAGACCGACAGACCGATACCGACCCAGACGATCGGCTTGAAGAAGAAGCCGCCGCCGAGCAGGTCCTTGAAGGTGGACTTGTGCTCGCTCGTCATCGCGTGCTCGATCTCGGCGACGCGGGCTTCCAGGTCGACGTCCTTGCCCTCGACCTCGGCGAGGATCTCCTTGGCACGCTCACGCTTGCCGACGGAGAGCAGGAAGCGCGGGGACTCGGGGATCGCGAAGGACAGCATGCCGTAGAGGACGGCCGGGACGACCATGACGCCGAGCATGACCTGCCAGGCCTCCAGGCCCATCAGGTGACCGCGCTGGTTGCCGCCGGCGGCGTTCAGCAGGCCCCAGTTGACCAGCTGGGAGATGGCGATGCCGACGACGATCGCGGCCTGCTGGAAGGAGCCGAGCCGGCCACGGTAGGCGGGCGGGGCGACCTCGGCGATGTAGGCCGGGCCGATCACGGAGGCCATGCCGATGGCGAAGCCGCCGACGACGCGCCAGAGGGCGAAGTCCCAGAGGGAGAAGGGCAGTGCGGAGCCGACAGCGCTGACGACGAAGAGGAGCGCGGCGATCTGCATGACACGGATGCGGCCGATCCGGTCGGCTATGCGGCCGGCGGTCGCGGCGCCGATGGCACAGCCGATCAGGGCGATCGCGATGACCTGGGCGAGGGCCGCGGAGCCGATGTCGTAGCGATCGCGGATGGCCTCGACCGCGCCGTTGATCACGGAGCTGTCGTAACCGAACAGGAAGCCGCCCATGGCGGCGGCCGCCGCGATGAAGATGACGTGCCCGAGATGCTCGGGTTGAGCCGTCCTGGCTCCTTGCTGAGGTGCCTGCGCTGTGCTGGTCACGAAAAACTCCTCGGGCCACGGCAACGCTGCCGGGGTGGGGTGAGCCCTCTTTGGTAGTGATACCTGAAGGTAAAAGCAACGTTGCAGAGACTATGCCTTCAAGTTTCGAAGTCAATAGTCCAGCAGCTATGAGTTTTTCGATGTGTTCGAGGTCTCCATGTTCACTTATTGAACACGGAGTGAGTTGATCTTGAATGGCGACGCTAACGAAGGCGCTGGGAGATGACCTTGGAGACGCCATCCCCCTGCATCGACACGCCGTAGAGCGCGTCGGCGACCTCCATCGTGCGCTTCTGGTGCGTGATCACGATGAGCTGCGAGGTCTCCTGCAGCTCCTGCATGATCCGGATCAGCCGCTGGAGGTTGGTGTCGTCCAGCGCCGCCTCGACCTCGTCCATGACGTAGAACGGGCTCGGCCGGGCCTTGAAGATCGACACCAGCAGCGCCACGGCGGTCAGCGAGCGCTCGCCGCCGGAGAGGAGGCTGAGGCGCTTGACCTTCTTGCCGGGCGGACGGGCCTCCACATCCACGCCCGTGGTGAGCATGTTCTCGGGATCGGTCAGGACCAGACGCCCGTCGCCGCCCGGGAAGAGACGGCTGAAGACGCCCTCGAACTCGCGGGCGGTGTCCCGGTAGGCCTCGGTGAAGACCTGCTCGACGCGCTCGTCGACCTCCTTCACCACCTGGAGCAGATCGGCGCGGGTCTTCTTCAGGTCCTCCAGCTGCTCGCTGAGGAACTTGTGCCGCTCCTCCAGCGCCGCGAACTCCTCCAGAGCCAGCGGGTTGACCTTCCCCAGCTGCTGGTACGCCCGCTCGGCGGCCTTGAGCCGCCGCTCCTGTTCGGCGCGGTGGAAGGTCCTGGGCTGGTTGCGGGGATGCTCGGGGTCGTCCGGCAGCACCTCGCCCTCGGCGGGGGGCGAGGGCGGCACGAGCTGGTGCGGGCCGTACTCGGCCACCAGCCCCTCCGGTTCGACACCCAGCTCCTCCAGCGCCTTGGTCTCCAGCTGCTCTATGCGCAGCCGCTTCTCGGCGCCGAGCACCTCACCGCGGTGGACGGAGTCGGTGAGCTTGTCGAGTTCGGCCTTGAGGTCGCGGCCCTGGGTGCGTGCGGTGGTCAGCTCCTGTTCCCGTCGAGCCTTCGCGGCCTCGGCGGCGGTGCGTTCCTGCTCGGCGCGGGCGAGGGACACCTCGATGTGCGCGAGCAGCTGCCGGGCGCCGGAGGCGACGGCCTCGGCCACGGCCGCCTCGTGCCGCAGCCGGGCGCGGCGCTGCTCGGCACGCACGCGTGCCTCGCGTTCCGCGCGGGCGGCCCGGTCGAGCGAGTCGGCCCGCCCGGCCAGCCCCTTGACCCGCTCCTCGTGGGTACGGACCTGGAGGCGGGCCTCCATCTCGGTCTGCCGGGCGTTGGCACCGTCGGCGGCGAGCCGGTCGCGTACCGAGGTGTCCGGTTCCTCCTCGACCGGCATCTCCTCGGCGACCGCCAGCCGCTCGGCCAGCTCCTCGGCCTCCTGTACGGCCTTCTCCAGCGCCTCCTGCGCGCGTGCGGCGGCCGCGGCCGACCGCTCGGCCTCGCCTGCGGCGCCCCGGGCCTGCCCGGAGAGCCGGCCGAGCTGCTGGGCGACGGCCGACTTCTCCCGGTCCGCAGCGCGACGCCGCTCCGCGAGTTCCTCCACGAGGGTGGCGGCCTCGGTACGCCGTTCCGCTGCCGCCCGCTGCTCCTGGGCCAGCTCCTCACACCGCACCGCCAGCTCGGCCAGCTCGGCCGCGGCCTCGTCGACGGAGGCCTGCACCTCCAGCAGGCTCGGCACTCCCGCCGATCCGCCGTGTGCGAAGTGGGCGCCGAGGAGGTCGCCTTCGGCGGTCACGGCGGTGAGTTCCGGGTGCGCGTAGACGAGGTCCTCGGCGTCCTCCAGGGTGCCTACGACGACGATTCCTCGCAGGAGGCGGTGGACGGCGGGCATGAGGTCGACGGGGCCGCGGACCAGGTCGGCGGCGGAGAGGGGGCCGCCTGGTGGTGGGGCGTCTGCGGGTGCGTTGTGGCTGGTCGCGGAGTTCCCCGCCGGGCGCTCCGCGGGGAGTGCCGTCGTGGGCAATCGGTCGTCTGCCGGTGCATTGTGTCTGGGCGCGCCGTTCCCCGCGCCCCTCTGGGGCGCTGGTCCGCCGTCGTCGTGTGCTGCGTCGTCGTGGTTGAGCGCGCCGTTCCCCGCGCGCCTTTGGGGCGCTTCCGCCGCCAGCAGGAGTGCTGCCCTGCCCCCGTCCTGTTTGCGGAGCAGGCGGATTGCCTCGGCTGCTGCTGCCGGGGTCGTCACGGCGATCGCGTCCGCTGCCGCGCCGAAGGCTGCGGCCAGGGGGACCTCGTAGCCGGGGGTGACCGTCAGGAGTTCCGCCGCTGGGCCCAACACTCCGGTGAGGCGGTCGCGGGCGCCGAGGAGTATGCCGGTGCCGTCCTTGCGGCGCAGGCCCAGTGCCAACGCCTCGTGGCGGGCCTGGGTCGCGGCGCGGGTGCGCTCGGTGGTGGTGAGGGCCTCGCGGGCCGCGCTCAGGGCGGCGTCGGCCTCGGTGAGCCGGCGCTTGGCCGCCTCGTGCTGTTCGGCCAGGTCCGCGTCGTCGGCGTCCAGGCCGTCCACCTCGGCCTTCAGCGCCTCGTACTCCTCCTGGGCGCGCACCGCGCGTTCCTGTGCCTCGTCGCGGGCCGTGGCCAGGCGGTCGATCTCGGCCTGGGCGGAGGCCGCGCGGGAGCGGGCCGCGTTGACCTGGCCGGACAGGCGGGCCAGGCCTTCGCGGCGGTCGGCGATGGCGCGGGCGACATCCTTCAGCCGGCGTTCCTCGACGGCCAGCTCCCGCTCCAGTTCGGCGCGGTGGGCGACCGTGTCGTCGAGTGCGTGCTGGGCCGCCTCCAGGGCCGCCTCCAGCTCGGCCTCCTGCTCACGGATGCGGGCGGCCTCGCGCTCCAGGTCCTCGGGGTCGCGGCCGCGCCGCTCGTCGGGGGGCGCGGACGTCGCGCTCTTCACGCGCGCGTCGGCCAGCGAGATCGTGCCCCGGACACGCTCGGCCAGCTGGGACAGCTCGTACCAGGTCTGCTGGGCGCGCTGGAGGCGGGGCGTGAGCTGCCGTACCTCGTCCTCCAGGAGGCCCTCGCGGTGCAGGGCCCTCTTCAGCTCCTGCTCTGCCGACTCCTTGCGCTCCTTCAGGGCGGCCTCGTCGGCGATCTCGGCCTTGAGGGCTTCCCGTAGGCGTACCAGGTCGTCGGCCAACAGGCGCAGGCGTGCGTCACGCAGATCCGCCTGGATCACGGCGGCCCGTCTCGCCACCGCCGCCTGCCGGCCCAGGGGCTTGAGCTGGCGGCGCAGTTCGTCCGTCAGGTCCTGCACGCGCGCGAGGTTGGCCTGCATGGCGTCCAGCTTGCGCAGGGCCTTCTCCTTGCGCTTGCGGTGCTTGAGGACGCCGGCCGCCTCTTCGATGAAGGCGCGGCGGCCCATCGGATCGGCGTGCAGGACGGAGTCGAGCTGGCCCTGGCCGACGATGACGTGCATCTCGCGGCCGATGCCCGAGTCGGAGAGGAGTTCCTGGATGTCCAGGAGGCGACACGTGTCGCCGTTGATCTGGTACTCGCTGCCGCCGTTGCGGAACATGATCCGCGTGATGGTGACCTCGGCGTACTCGATGGGCAGCGCGCCGTCGGAGTTGTCGATGGTCAGGGACACCTCGGCGCGGCCCAGCGGGGGGCGGCCGGTGGTGCCGGCGAAGATGACGTCCTCCATCTTGCCGCCGCGTAGCGACTTGGCGCCCTGTTCGCCCATGACCCAGCTGAGCGCGTCCACGACATTGGACTTGCCCGAGCCGTTCGGGCCGACGACACACGTGATCCCCGGCTCGAACCGGAGCGTGGTCGCCGAGGCGAACGACTTGAACCCGCGGAGGGTCAGGGCCTTGAGGTGCACGCCGCTGGACTCTACCTGGCGCCGCTATCTCACTCCACGAACACTCGCAACCCCACGGTTTCGCCATTGAACATGCAGGGCACACCGTACGTTAAAGACGGTGAAAGGATGCGCGGGGCAAGAAAGAAGGGACGCCGAAGCGTCCCTTGCAACTCTGACGGCCGGGTTTCGGTCGTCCGATCAACTGAGCGGTTGATACGGCAGCCAGATCGCTGCGACTGCTGTCGTGGAGCGATGCAGTGATCAGGTGAGCGCAGGCTCCGCCTGGTGTGCGTCGATGCTCTCCATGATCCTGTCCTGAGAGGCGGCAGCCGTCAGCGCTTCGTTCTCCGCCTGAATCCGGACGAGCTCGGACTCCAGGTCCTGGACGCGCTGCTGCAGCCGTCGCATCTCGGCGAGGAGTCGAGGGTCGGAGCCGCCGACGTAACCGAGAAGCGCCTTTGCCATGATGGATGGTCCTCCACAATGAGTGACCGACCGATGCGGTGTGGGTCGTGAGGGATTGCACCCGCGGTGCTTGGCACATCCGGGTGTTGCTCTGCTGTTGCTCCATGCCAAACAGCTAAGGTGCGCGGGGCTTTCAGCGTCTCACCAAAAAGTTTGACGGTCAACACGATCACGCCCTGTATTGGCGGGCAAACCGGGGCGCGCGGCCGGAAAAACGGCGGCGCAGCGAGTCATCCGGGGCCCTCAGGACGTGACGATCAGCTGTTCCTGCGGAGCCTGCCATGCCGGGCCGTTCTTGGCAACCACCAGGTCGTTTCTGCTGGGCGCATGTGCCCCCGGCAGCTCCCCGTGCGCCCGCCTGCGCGCCTTTACAGAATCGGTTCAGCGGATGGCGAAGCCGTCGTAGCCGCCGCGGGGTGTGTCCCAGATCTCGGTGACTCCGTCCACGTGCCCGGGCGTGTCGTCGCCCTGGAGCCAGTCGAGCAGCCCCTTGCACCCGTCGCGCGAGCCCTCCGCGACGACTTGGACGCGGCCGTCGGCCAAATTGAGAGCAAAACCACTCAGGCCGCCGATCTCCAGCGCCTTGGCCCGCGTGAACCAGCGAAAACCCACACCCTGCACGCGTCCACGCACCCAGGCCACCAGTCGTACATCCTCACTCATGGGTGCAACCTAACCGGCCGATGTCGCTCGGGACACATCGCCCGTCGGCGGCATGCGGTAGCGTCCCGCCCGATGAATCTCATATGAAACTCACTCGTTCGAGTGAGTCGGGTTGGCCATGAGGAGTGACTCGCCACGCAGGCGCCGGTCGACCGCGAGGACGAGGAAGAGGGCAAGGACATGGGACGCCATCGCCGCTCCGCCGCTGGCCGCGCCGCCACGAACCACGCAACGGGGGGCACACACGCTCGGCGGTCCACCACCGGGAGCGGCGCCCCGCGGGACTCCTTCACGGTTGAGCCCTGGCAGGACTCGTTCACCGGTGAGCCCTGGCAGGACTCGTTCACCGGTCAGCCGTGGCAGGGCTCGTACGCGGGTGGCGTCCGGCAGGGGTCGTACGTGGGTGAGGCCTGGCAGGACTCGTACCCGGGCGAGATCGTCCCTGGTGAGGTCATCCGGCGCGAACCGGCGCCCCGGGGCATCGCGCCGTACCTGAACCCGGAGGCCTACACCCCGGCGACCGGTCTGCGGCCGCTGGAGTACGCCGACGCGACCGCCAGGGCGCACGCCTATCTGTTCGCGGCGGAGGGCGACGGCCCGGGCGGCTCCCAGGGCGGTGACTTCAACCCCGCCGGCTGCCCCTCCTCCGGCCACCGGCGGCGGAAGAAGGCCGCGAGGCGGCCGGTGCCTGCGGGTCTGCTCGGGGTGTCCGTGGCCGTGGCCCTCGGTACGGCCGCGGTGGCCACCGGCGTCGTGCCGGGTCTGCAGAACTACAGGCTCGGCGGCGCCACGCACACCACCGGCAGCGAGCGGGTGCAGGCGGTGGACACGCCGAGCAACACGGCCGCCGAGCAGGGCGGCACCTCGGGCAGCGCCGACAACCCCGGGGGTGGCGCCGGCCTGAACTCCGGGGGCTCGGCGTCCCCGAGCCCGTCCGCCTCCGCGTCGGAGTCGGCGTCCGCCTCGGCGTCGGCGCCGGCCTCTCCTACGCCCACCCCGTCGAAGACGGCGACCGGGAAGCCGACGCTGCGGGCGACGCCGGCCGGCAAGCCCAAGACCACCCCGTCGCGTACGGCGTCCAAGACACCGAAGGCCCCGAAGACAAGTGCCGCACCGGTGGCGGTCTCCACGGCGAACGCCGCCGAGGCGGAGGTGCTGAAGCTCGTCAACCAGGAGCGGGCGACGGTCGGGTGCAGCCCGCTGGCGGCGAACTCCTCGCTGACCAAGCTGGCCGAGTCGTTCAGCGACGACATGGCGGCGCGGGACTTCTTCGACCACACCGACCCGGACGGCAAGACCCCGTGGGACCGGGCCGCGGTGGCGGGGATCACCGACCTCGGCGGCGAGAACATAGCCCGTGGCCAGGCCGACGCGGCGACCGTGATGCAGGCCTGGATGAACAGCCCCGCCCACCGCGCCAACATCCTGAACTGCGACTTCAAGACCCTGGGCGTCGGCGTCCACTACGGCCCGGGCGGGCCTTGGTGGACACAGGACTTCGGGTACTGAGGCGGTCCCCGGTGACCAGCGCCTACCGGCCGGTGGCCCTCACGCCGGTGGAGGAGGACCTGATGGTCTCCGCCATGGAGTCCTGGGGCATCCTCGCGTATGCCGCCGACGGTGATCCCGTCGGCCTCGCCGAAGCCGTGCTGTGCCTGGTGGACCGCGGCTGGGTGCAGGTGCACCGCATCGAGCCGTGGACCGCGCCGGACGGCGAGGAGGGCGCCGCGTACGGCGAGCCCCTCCCCCGCGCCGACCTGCCGGCGATCCTCCGGTCCCCGGCGACCTGGGACGATCCGGAGCATCCCCACTGGTACGGCGCCGTCACCCTGTCGGTGACGGACGCCTGGCGTACCCTGAACCGTCGCTGAGCTCTCAGGCCGCGCGCCCCCGCGTGAACACCCGCGCCGTCTCGGTGACGCGGCGCCCCAGGTGCTCGGCCGTGGCGAGGTCGGACTTGTGCACGGCGTCCGGGCCCTCGTCCACGTTGGTCTGCGCCGCCGCGCCCGCGAAGACGCCGAGGCGGTTGAGGTCGTTCTCGGAGCCCGCGCTGTTGTTCCAGCCGGGGTGCAGGCCGAGGTTGATCCAGTTCATCCCGTGCTGCGCGGCGAGGATCTGGAAGAACTGCAGGGTGTGCAGCTTGTCGCCGCTCTTGGAGCCGGAGTTGGTGAAGCCGGCGGCCAGCTTGTCCTTCCAGTCCTGGCCGAACCAGCGCTTGGAGGTGGCCTCGGCGAAGACGTGGAAGGCGCCGGAGGCGGTACCCATGTAGGTGGGCGAGCCGAAGACGATCGCGTCGGAGCGGTCCAGCGTCTCCCACTGCTCGTCGGTGATCTCGTCGACCTTGATCAGGTGCACCTCGGCACCCGCGTCGGTGGCGCCGGCACGGACGGCCTCGGCGAGGACGGCGGTGTGGCCGTAGCCGGAGTGGTAGGCGATGGAAACGACAGGGGTGGTCACAGAGACTCCTTGAATGGGCCGCATGGGCAGCTTGGACTGCATCGACTGCACGGCAGCTCAGAAGCAGTGACTTCAGGAAAGCACTAACTCGCGGTTAGTGCAACCTGGCGGTTAGCGCTGTGCACGCGTACCCTCGTGCCATGACCGCCGGTATGAGCCCAACCGCCCAGGACCACGACGACCTCGCCTACAACGTCTTCGCCAAGGCCTGCCCGTCACGCGGCACGCTGGAGCACGTCACCGGCCGCTGGGGCGGTCTCACGCTCGGCGCGCTGTACGAGGGCTCGCTGCGCTTCAACGAGCTGCGCCGCCGCGTGGACGGGGTGAGCGAGAAGATGCTGTCCCAGACGCTGCACGCGCTGGAGCGCGACGGCCTGGTGCACCGCGACGCGCAGCCGACCAACCCTCCGCGCGTGGACTATGAACTGACCCCCCTGGGCCGTCAGGTGGCCGAGCGGCTGCTGGCGCTCATCCACTGCGTGGAGGGCGCCATGGACGACGTCCTCGCGTCACGCGCGCGTTACGACGAGACGCGCGGCACCCTCTGACACTTCGGGCAGAAGTAGCTGGAGCGGTTCATCCAGGGGCGGCGGCGCATCGGCGTGCCGCACCGCTTGCAGGGCAGGCCCTCGCGGCCGTACGCGTCCAGGGACCGGTCGAAGTAACCCGACTCGCCGTTGACGTTGACGTACAGGCTGTCGAAGCTGGTGCCGCCCACGGCGAGGGCGGCGTTCATCACGTCCCGGATGTGACCGAGGAGTTCGGTCGTGACCGGGCGGGTGAAGTTCGCCGTCGGGCGCTCGTAGTGGATGCGGGCGCGCCACAGCGCCTCGTCCGCGTAGATGTTGCCCACACCGCTGATCAGCGACTGGTCCAGCAGGGCCCGCTTGATGGTGGTCCGCTTGCGGCGCAGCGCCAGGTGGAAGGCCTCGTCGTCGAACAGCTCGTCGAGGGGGTCGCGGCCGATGTGCGCGATGACGTCGGGCAGGCCGTCGGGGGTGTTGTCGTGCAACGACAGCCCGCCGAAGGTGCGTTGGTCGACGAACCGGAGTTCCGTGCCGAGGGAGTCGGCGAACCGGATCCGGATGCGCAGGTGCTTCTCGTCCGGCGCCTCGTGCTGCTGCACCAGCAGCTGACCGCTCATGCCGAGGTGGGCGAGGACGGACTGGTTGGTCTCCTCCAGCGGCAGCCACAGGTACTTGCCGCGGCGGCTGGGGGTGCCGATGTGGTGGCCCTTGAGCCGGTGCGTGAAGTCGTCGGGCCCCGCCAGGTGCCGGCGTACGGCGCGCGGGTGCAGCACCTCGGTCTCGGCGACGGTGCGGTGGGCGACCCAGCGCGCGAGGCCGCGCCGGACGACCTCGACCTCGGGCAACTCAGGCATCGGGACCCCCGTACGAAGCGGTGGACGAGCGGAGCGCCCGCCCCCTCGGGAACGGTGGGGCGGGCGCTCGGTACTGCTGTGGGTCAGGCGGTAGCGGACGACGGGTCGCCGTCCTTGGCGGCGGCTTCCCCGGTAGCCGGATCGCCGTCCTTGGCGGCGGCCTCCTTGGCCGCCTTGACCGCCTCGGCGTCCGCGGCGGCCGCTTCCTTGGCGGCCTTGGCGCGCTCGTCCGCCGCGGCCCGGATGGACCGCCAGGCGGACTCGGCGGCCTGCTGCTCCGCCTCCTTCTTGCTGCGGCCGGTGCCGGTGCCGTACGAGACGCCTCCGACGCGGGCGGCAGCAGTGAAGGTCTTCTCGTGGTCGGGGCCGGTCTCCGTGACCAGGTACTCGGGCACGCCGAGTCCTTCGGTCGCGGTCAGCTCCTGGAGGCTGGTCTTCCAGTCCAGGCCGGCACCGAGGTTCGAGGACTTCTCGATCAGCGGGTCGAAGAGCCGGTGCACCAGCTCGGACGCCGAGTCGAGGCCCTGATCGAGATAGACCGCGCCGATCACCGCTTCCAGGGTGTCGGCGAGGATGGACGCCTTGTCCCGGCCGCCCGTGCCCTCTTCACCGCGGCCGAGCCGGATGAAGGAACCCAGGTCGAGGCCGCGCCCGACCTCCGCCAGCGCACGCGAGTTGACCACCGCGGCCCGCAGCTTGGCCAGCTGGCCCTCGGGCAGGTCGGGGTGGGTGCGGTACAGCGTGTCCGTGACGACGAGGCCGAGGACGGAGTCACCGAGGAACTCCAGCCGCTCGTTCGTCGGCAGACCGCCGTTCTCGTACGCGTACGAACGGTGGGTCAGCGCGCGCACCAGAAGGGCGGACTCGACCTTGTAGCCGAGCCGCCCTTCCAGAAGCGTGTGGGACGAGGCCTGGTTGTCCGCCTTCTTCTTGGCGGGTGCGTCCGCCATGGCGTCTTCCGCCTTCTTGGGACTGGACACAGTGCCTCTCACCAGCCCGCTCAGACTTCGAGGACCTGGCGCTTGTTGTAGGTGCCGCAAGACGGGCACGCGATGTGCTGCTGCTTGGGCTCGTGGCAGCGCTCGCACGCAACCAGGGTGGGGACCGCAGCCTTCCACTGCGACCGGCGGTGGCGCGTGTTGCTGCGCGACATCTTCCGCTTCGGAACAGCCACGGCTACTTCTCCTGCTTCTCGTCGGCGCGTGCTGACTGAGGCGCGCCGCCGCTCATCTCGTCCTTCTCGCCGTCTTCGAGTGAACCGGCGAGTCCCTGCAAAGCCGCCCAACGGATGTCGACGGCGTCGTGGTGGTGGTCCGGGTCGACCGCGAGCCGCGCTCCGCACTCGGAGCACAGACCGGGGCAGTCCTCCCGGCACACCGGCTGCATCGGCAGTGCGAGCACCACCGCATCGCGCAGCAGAGGTTCGAGGTCGAACAGTCCGTCCTCGAGGAAGAACCTGTCCTCGTCGTCCTCGGCGTCGTCGCCCGGTTCCGCGATCACGCGGCCCCGGTCGTCGGCGTCAGGGTACGAGAACAGTTCCTGGAAGTCCGCTTCGAGCTCCAGCCCGACCGGCTCCAGACACCTTACGCATTCCCCCTCGGCCTGTGCACGGGCGGTGCCTGTGACGAGCACCCCTTCCATGACCGACTCGAGGCGGAGTTCGAGCTCCACCGGGGCGCCTTCCGGCACTCCGATGACCCCCTGGATGCCGAGATCGGCGGGAGCGTCGATCGTGCGGGTCAGGCGCTGCAGCGCGCCAGGACGCCGACCCAGCTCGTGCGTGTCGAACACGAGGGGGTTGCGGTGGTCGAGGCGGGCGTTGGAAGCCATTCCTGCTTTCGATCTTCGAGCTCGGAGGGCCGCCGCCCCTCGGTGTCGCGGGCAGCGGAGATCGCGGACGTACGCGCGACCGAAGAGCCAGGATACTGGACCTTTCGCTCAGGGCCCAATCCGGAGGTCGGCGGGCGCTCGCGGCGGCCTCCCGCCCGCTACAGGCCCCGGCCCTGCTCGTACGCCCTCAGCTGTTCCGCGCTGATCATGCTGGTGTCGAAGAGGCTGGTCTCGTCGAGAGCGTAGCCCTGCTGCTGATGCTGGGGCTGCTGTTGCTGGTGCGCCTGCTGGGGGTCGTAGGCGGCCTGCTGCTGGTCATAGCCCTGGAAGGGGGCACCGCCCGCCGGAGCGTAGCCGGAGGTGGGGGAGTACGGGTCGGCCTGCTGGTAGCCGTACGGGTCCTGCTGGCCGTAGGCGGGCTGCTGCGGGAAGCCGCCGTAGGGGTCCGGCTGCTGCTGGTCGTACGCGTACGCCGGCTGCGGCTCGTACGACGGCTGCTGCTGCGGCTGCTGCACGGGCTGGGCCGGGCGCTCGGCCAGGGCGTCCTGGTCGGCGAGCGCGGCGAGATCGGCGAGGTAGTCGGCGTCGCTGGAGTGCTGGAAGGTCGTGGTGTCGTCGGCGAGGGCGCCGAGGTCGTCCGTGGCGATCCGCCCGTGCAGCTTCTGCCGGCCGCGGCCGACGGCCTCCAGGGTCTTGGCGAGCACCGCCTCGAAGGCGCCCAGCTTGACGTCGACGTACTGGTCGGCGTTGTGGCGCAGGGTCTCCGGGTCGTGGCTGCGCTCGGGGGCGTCCTCGTCCTCGTAGCCGTTCTCGTCCAGGCCGGGGCCGGTGCCGAGGAGCTTCTCGCGGCCGCGGCCGACCGAGCCGAGGGTCTTGGTGAGGACGACCTCGAAGTTGGCGAGCTTGGAGTCGACGTAGTCGTCGGCCTCGGCGCGGATCTCCTCGGCCTCCTTGCTGGCCTCGGCGAGGATCCGGTCGGCCTCGGCCTGGGAGCGGCGGGCGATCTCGGTGTCGGAGATCAGCGAGCCACGCTCGGCGTGCGCGTTCGAGATGATCCGCTCGGCCTCCATGCGGGCCTGCTCGACCATCTGCTCACGGTCGCCGATCAGCTCCTGCGCCTGCGCGAGGGAGCCGGGCAGCGCCTGGCGCACCTCTTCGAGCATCGCGAGCAGCTCGGCGCGGTTGACCACGCACGACGCCGACATGGGCATGGAACGGGCGCCGGAGACCGTGGAGACGATCTCGTCGAGCTTCTTCTGCACGTCCACCTGTGCTCGCCACTCTCTACAGCCGGGTTGGAGACGGACGGGACGACTGTAGCCCCATCAGTCCTTGCGCAGGCGCTTGTTCAGGGCCTCCAGCACCGGGGCGGGCACCAGGTGGGAGACGTCGCCGCCCCAGGCCGCGACCTCCTTGACCAGCGAGGAGGAGAGGAAGCTGTAGGTGGGGTTGGTGGGCACGAACAGCGTTTCGACGCCGGTGAGGCCGATGTTCATCTGCGCCATCTGCAGCTCGTAGTCGAAGTCGCTGACGGCGCGCAGGCCCTTGACGATGGCGGGGATGTCGCGCTGCTTGCAGAAGTCGACGAGGAGGCCGTGGAAGGCCTCGACCCGGACGTTGTCGTAGTCGGCGGTGACCTCGCGGATCAGCTCGATCCGCTCGTCGATCTCGAACAGGCCCTTCTTGGACTTGTTGATCATCACCGCGACATAGACCTCGTCGTACAGACGGGAGGCGCGGGCAATGATGTCGAGGTGTCCGTTGGTGATCGGGTCGAACGACCCGGGACAGACGGCGCGGCGCACTTGTGATCCCTCGCTCTCCGGTCCGGTCATCGTGCGTCTTCGCACGTAGAGGCGGCGCGACCGTACCAAAACGTTCCCTCGCCGTAGCGACGGGACCTGATCGCCTCGAAGCCGTCCGGCCACTGGAACGCGCCGCCTCTGGTGCTGCGCTCCACGGTGACGAGGGCGTCCTTCGTGAGCCAGCCTCCCGAGCGGAGTGTGAGGAGAATCTCGCGAAGATCGTGATCTGTGACAACGTACGGGGGGTCGAGGAAGACGAGGTCGTACGGCTCGGCGGGGGGTGCGGTCTTGATTACTTGTTCCGCTTTGCCCGCTCGCACTTCGGCGCCGGGGAGGCCGAGGCGCCTGACGTTTTCGCGGACGACTCTGGCTGCGCGGACGTCGGCTTCGACGAGGAGCGTGTGGCTCGCGCCCCGGGAGAGGGCTTCGAGGCCCACGGCGCCCGAGCCGGCGTAGAGGTCGAGGACTCGTTCGCCGTCCAGGGGGCCGCCCAGGAGGGACTGCCAGGTGGAGAAGAGACCTTCGCGGGCGCGATCCGATGTCGGCCGGGTTCCGGTGCCGGGCGGTACTGAGAGGCGCCGTCCGCCTGCCCTGCCGGCGATCACGCGGGTCATCTTCGGTCCTTGTTCGGGGGTGGTTACGGATTCAGTTTGGCAGGCGGTCCGTCGTGGTCGCTCGCGCCCGCGCGGCGCAGCCGCATATCGGCACAGCCCCGCACCCCTGTCGGGACGCTGCGCCTCAGCCCTTTTCCAGGTACTGCTCCCTTTCCTCGTCCAGCAAGGCATCCAACGCCGTACGGAGCCCCGGAAGCCGCTGTAGCTCCGGGTCCGCCGCCACCACCGCCGTCGCCTCCTCCCTCGCCTCCGCGATGACCTCCTCGTCCTCGATGACCGCGAGGACGCGCAAGGAGGAGCGGGCGCCGGACTGGGCCTGGCCGAGGACGTCGCCCTCGCGGCGTTGTTCGAGGTCGATGCGGGAGAGCTCGAAGCCGTCGAGGGTGGCGGCGACGGCGTTCAGGCGCTGGCGGGCCGCGCTGGCCTCGGGCATCTCGCTGACCAGGAGACACAGGCCGGGGGCCGAGCCCCGGCCGACGCGGCCGCGGAGCTGGTGGAGCTGGGAGACGCCGAAGCGGTCGGCGTCCATGATGACCATCACCGTCGCGTTGGGGACGTTCACGCCGACCTCGATGACCGTGGTGGCGACCAGGACGTCCGTCTCACCGGCCGCGAAGCGACGCATCACCGCGTCCTTGTCGTCCGGGTTCATACGGCCGTGGAGGACCTCCACCTTCAGGCCCTGGAGGGGGCCGCGGCCCAGCTGGTCGGCGACGTCCAGGACCGCGAGCGGCGGGCGCTTCTCCGCCTCGTCCTCGGGGGACTTCTGCTCGGCCTTCTTCGGGTCGGCCGCCTCGTCGATGTCGTCGCCGATGCGGGGGCAGACGACGTACGCCTGGTGGCCGTTCGCCACCTCCTCGCGGACCCGCTCCCAGGCGCGGGCGAGGAAGTGGGGCTTGTCGGCGGCCGGGACCACATGGCTGGCGATCGGGGAGCGGCCGGCGGGGAGCTGGTCGAGGACGGAGGTCTCCAGGTCGCCGAAGACCGTCATGGCGACGGTGCGCGGGATCGGGGTGGCCGTCATGACCAGCAGGTGCGGGGGCTGTTTGCCCTTGCCGCGCAGGGCGTCGCGCTGCTCGACACCGAAGCGGTGCTGCTCGTCGACCACGACCAGGCCGAGGTCGTGGAACTGGACCTTGTCCTCGATCAGGGCGTGCGTGCCGATGACGATGCCGGCCTCGCCGGTGACCAGATCGAGCAGGGCCTGGCGGCGGGCGGCGGCACCCATGGAGCCGGTGAGCAGGACGACCTTGGTGGCGTGCTCGGCGCCGCCCAGCATGCCGCCCTCGGCCAGCTCGCCCATCATCTCGGTGATCGACCGGTGGTGCTGCTGGGCGAGGACCTCGGTGGGCGCGAGCATGGCCGCCTGGCCGCCCGCGTCGACCACGGCGAGCATCGCGCGCAGGGCCACCATGGTGTTGTGGGTCACCGTGAAGTTGTCGGTGACGTAGGCATGGCTGGGGTGAGCGACGCTGATGCACTGGACCGGTTTGCGTCCCACATATTCGACGGCACGGATCCCGCGGCGGAAGGTGTTGTATTTCGGCCGGGGCCGGACCCGGGCGGCTTTGCGGTGCAGGCGGAACGGAGCGTATTCGTCGGGCAGTGCGACGGAGACCTCGAAGGCGGCTCGCTTCGGCAGGACCCGTGCTCGGCCTCCCAGCGAACGCACGAGCCAGGCGACATCATCTGCGAGCCGGCGTGAGGCCGAACAGAACGAGATGCTGAGGCCGTTCGCCTGAACGGTGCCGTCGGTGTCCAGGAGCCCTTGCAGCAGAGCGAGACGGTTCTTGATCGAGGTGTTCTTGAACTCGGTGGGGATGAACTTGCCGTGCGAGCTCAGCTCCCACAATCCCAGATCACGGAGGGTCTGGATGATGGGGTTACGCACGCCGCCCGTGCGACGGGCGAGCTCAAGCGTGTAGTTGCATCGAGAGCCCGTGACCGGAACGAGACGGCAGTCGGGAGCGACAGCCGACGCCACGGCATCGCGGATCTCGGCGTCGACGGTGGACAGCCTCAAGTTGTCTCGGAACGAGCCGTCGCCCAGCAGCAGACCGAAGAGGTAGGGGTCGAGCGGAAGCTGCGAATCGCCCCCCAGGTCGACCGGGGTCACCGCTGGGAGGTACCACTTCGAAGATCCGTTGGCCTTGAACGTGTCGAGACGGATCTCCCGAGTCGTCATGACCTCGGGGGCCTGTCCACGGTGCCATGCACAGCTCGTGCCGACGATCCAGAGATGCTCGTCGTCGCACTCCACAGAACTTCCATCAGAGAGGACCAGCCGCCAGACATCGCGCGCTCCCTGCGGGAAAACACCGTCGACCAGCGCGATCTCCCCGTCCGGAACGACAACTTCGTCTCCGACCGCCAGGTCCCCCATACGACGGAATCCGGATGGTGTGAGCACGAGCGAGTCGAGCGGCTGGGCCTTCCCCGAACCGACCTCACCTTGCAGCAGACGGTGCATCGGGTGTTCCGTGCCGAGGTCGTCGAAGATCTCCTTGGAGACCTTCTGCTGGCCTTCGGTGAGGGTGAAGGGCAGGCGGTCGTCGAAGGCCGCGAGGAGGCCGTCGGACTCCGGCCGGCGGGGGACGGCCGGGAGCTGGGTGTCCGCGTGGCGGCGGCGGGCCAGGGCGACCTGGAGGACGAAGGCCTCGTCCCACTTCAGGCGGGCGCGGGCGTCGGCGATGTCCGCCTTGGTGTGCGGGCGGTGGATCTTGAGGAGGGCTTCGGGGAGCGGGAGCAGGCCACGCCCTTCGCGCAGGGACGGCGGGAGGGGGTCCAGGGCTTCCTGGGCGGTGGGCAGCACCGTCTGGACCGCCTTGCCGATCTTCCAGGACTCCAGTTTGGCCGTGGCCGGGTAGATGGGGATCAGGGCGCCGGCCCAGCTCTCCACCGTCTCCCCGCTGTCGCCGCGCAGCAACTCGTAGGCCGGGTGGGCGAGTTGGAGGCGGCGGTTGAAGACCGAGACCTTGCCGGCGAACATCGCGTGGGTGCCGGGCAGCAGCTCCTTGTGCGGCTTGTGGACGCCGTTGCCGAAGAAGACCAGCTGGAGACGGCCACTGCCGTCGGTGATCGTGACCTCCAGGCGCTGGCCCTTGCCGCGGGGGGCCTTGGCGGAGGCGAAGGTGTGCAGGCGGGCGTCGGCGACCTGGGCGACCACCGTGACGTGCTCGTCCATGGGCAGGTCGGCGAGTTGGGTGAGCTGGCCGCGCTCCTCGTATCTGCGCGGGTAGTGGTGGAGGAGGTCGCCGACGGTGTGCAGGCCGAGGTGCTCGGCCATCACCTTCGCGGTGGCGGGGCCGAGCACCGACTTCAGTGGCTGTTTCAGTGGTTCTTCCAGTCCGTGCACGAGATCCATTGCACACCACGGCACTGACAATGCCGTATACGTCCTGGGAAAGTCCTGGTCGGACGGGCTGTTCGGGCTCTAGGATGGCGCGCTCCGGCCATCCTTCGCGGTCACCGCCCCCCGGGACCGCCCGACCCCGCGCCGATGCTCCTCCCCCCTCCGGCGCTGCGACGATGGACTACCAGAGCTCACAGTCATCCCAGGGTTCCCTCTCACCTCATACGTTCCAGGTCGACCTGCGCGGTCTGGTTGACCTGCTCTCCCATCACCTCTATTCCAGCCCCAAGGTCTATCTGCGCGAGCTGCTGCAGAACGCCGTCGACGCCATCACGGCACGGCGGGACGAGGAGCCCGGCGCCCCGGCCCGGGTGCGGCTCTACGCCGATGGCGGGGGCCTGCGGGTGGAGGACACCGGTGTCGGGCTCACCGAGTCGGACGTGCACAGCCTGCTCGCCACCATCGGGCGCAGCTCCAAGCGGGCCGAGGGCCTGCAGGAGGCCCGCTCGGACTTCCTCGGCCAGTTCGGCATCGGTCTGCTCGCCTGCTTCGTGGTCGCCGAGCGGATCCGGGTGGTCAGCCGCAGCGCCCGTACGCCCGGCGCGCCGCCGGTGGAGTGGACGGCGCGCGACGACGGCTCGTACACCGTGCGGGCCCTGCCCGGCTCCGCGCGGCCGGAGCCAGGTACGACCGTCCACCTGACCGCGCGCCCCGGGGCGGCCGAGTGGCTGGCGCCGGAGCGGGTCCTGACCCTGGCCCGGGACTTCGGCGCGCTGCTGCCGTACGACATCCGGGTGGGAGAGGAGCCGGTCACCGATCTGCCCGCGCCCTGGGACCGGCCGTTTCCGAGCCCTTCGAGCAGAAGGGTGGCGCTGGCCCGGCACTGTCACGAGTTGTTCGGGTTCACACCGCTGGACTCGATCGACCTGGCGGTGCCGCTGGCCGGGATCCGCGGGGTGGCGTACGTGCTGCCGGCGGCCGTGAGTCCCGCCCAGCGGGCGACCCACCGGGTGCATCTGAAGGGCATGCTGCTGACCGAGCGGGCCGAACAGCTGCTGCCCGACTGGGCGTTCTTCGTGCGCTGTGTGCTGGACACCGACAGTCTGCGGCCGACGGCCTCGCGCGAGTCGCTGTACGAGGACGAGACGCTCGCCGCGGTGCGGGAGGCGCTCGGGGAAAGGATCCGCTCGTGGCTCACGGGCCTCGCCGCCGGTGATCCCGAACGGCTGACGGCGTTTCTCGCCGTACACCACCTGGGGGTGAAGTCCCTCGCCCGGCACGACCGCGACATGCTGCGCACGATGCTGCCGTGGCTGCCGTTCGAGACGACCGACGGGCAGCTGTCCCTGGAGGAGTTCGCGCAGCGGCACCCGGTGGTGCACTTCACCCGGACCGTCGAGGAGTACCGGCAGGTCGCGCCGATCGCCTCCGCGCAGGGCGTCGGGGTGGTCAACGGCGGCTACACGTACGACGGCGACCTGGTCGAGGCGCTGCCGTCGGTGCGGCCGGGGACGGTGGTCGCCGAGCTGGACGCGGACACGGTGACCGCGCACCTGGACGCGGTCGACCCGGGCGAGGAGCTGGCCCTGTCCGGCTTCCTGGCGGCGGCGCGGGCGAAACTGGACCCCCTGGGCTGTGACGTCGTCCTGCGGGCCTTCCACCCCCTGTCCGTGCCCGCGCTGCACCTGGACGACCGGGCCGCCCGGCACGAGCAGGCCCGCGCGGCGGCCGAGGAGCAGGCCGACGACCTGTGGGCGGGCATCCTCGGCTCGCTGCGCGGCAGCGCACCACGCGCGCGTCTGGTGCTCAACCATCTCAACCCGCTGGTGCGGCGCATCGGTTCACTGAAGGACCCGGAACTGATCGGCACCACCACCGAGTCGCTGTACGGGCAGGCCCTGCTGATGGCGCAGCGCCCGCTCAGGCCGGCCGACTCGGCGCTGCTCAACCGGGCGTTCATCGGCCTGCTGGAGTGGGCGACCCATGGGGAGGGTGACGGGAGATGAGTGAGATCGCGGACTTCGACGCGCTGCGCCGGGCGATGGCGGACAACTCCGAGCAGCCGGAGGGCCCGGCCCGCAACGCGCGCGCGGAGCAGCTGCTGGCCGCGGCGGAGGGCCTCGGCATCCCGCTCGGCGTCATCGAGGCGCTCGGGCACCAGCTGAAGGTCTACAACTACAGCTCCGAGAAGGACAAGATGTTCGTCCCGTTCGCGCGGCTGCTGCGGATGTGGGACGAACGGCCCGGGGACTTCGACGAGTACGAGGCGCACTCGCTGCACTGGGTCTTCAAGTGGATGTCGGCGGGCATGCTGGACCAGCCGCACATCCCGCTCGCCTCGATCGAGAAGTGGCTCGGCGAGATGGAGCACCGCTACCGGCTCGCCGGGCACTCCGAACGGGCGGTGCGCAGCGCCGAGTTCAGCGTGGCGGCGCACATCGGTGATCTGGTACGCGCGGAGCGGGCGTACGCCGCGTGGCTCGCCGCGGACCGCGACCGGATGGCCGACTGTCACGCCTGCGAGCTGCACGGGCAGGGCGTCTGGCAGGCCGAGCGCGGGCGGGACGCGGAGGCACTGGAGCTGTGGCGGCCGGTGCTGGACGGCGAGTTCGCCTGCGCGCACGAACCGCACACCGTGCTGGCCTCCTCGCTGGCCCCGCTGCTGCGCCTGGGCCGGCTCGACGAGGCCCGCGCGAACCATCTGCGCGGTTTCCGGCTCGTACGGCCGATGGAGTCGATGCGCGGCGCGTACGCCGACCATGTGGAGTTCTGCGCGCTGACCGGGAACGAGGCACGCGCGCTGGAGCTGCTCGCCGAGCGGCCCGCCTACTTCACGGACGCCGGGCATCCGCGCAGCCGGCTGGACTTCATGGCCGTGGTGACGCTGCTGATGGACCGGCTGACCGAGCTGGGGCTCGCCGGACAGCGGGTGCCCGGGCCGGCCGGGCGGGCCTGGACGGCGCAGGAACTCGCCGCCCACGCGCGCGTGGAGACACTGGAGCTGGCCGAGCGGTTCGACCGGCGCAATGGCACCTCGCGCGTCGGCGACCGGGCACGCGCGCGTATGGCCCAGCGGCCACTGGTGGACCGCCTGCCGCTGGGCGTGCGCACGGTGCGCCCCGCGCCGGGCCCGGCGGCCGCGCTCCCGCCGCTGGAGACGGACGACGGACCCGACCTGCCGGCCCTGCTCGCCGAGGCACGGCGGCTGTCGGACACCCTGCAGCCGCATGCCCTGGAGGCCTGGGCGGCGGTCCGGCGGGCCGCGCGCGGTACGGAGCTGGAGCCGCGCGACCACGCGGAGCTCGTCGACCACGAGGCGATGGCCCGCGGCCCCGAGGGCATCGAGCTGTTCGAGCAGGCGGCGGCCGGCTACGCGGAGGCGGGCGACCCCGGCGAGGCCCTGGCGGCACGCGCGCGTGGAGCGTACGTCCGCGCTCTGACGGGCGAGGTGGACGCGGCCCTGGAGACGGTCACCGCCCTCTACGACGAGGCCTTGGCGTTGTACGCCGAGGAGGCCACCGGAGTACGGCAGACGGCGTCGGTGGTGATGAGCCGTGCGCGCATTCTGATGCGGCGGGTACACGAAGGGGCACCGGTGCTGGAGGACCCGGTGCCGGGCACACCAGCGCCGGACGGTCCCGTGCCCGAGGGCGCGTTGGCCGACGGACCAGCCCCCAAATCGCCCGCCACGAACCAGCCGGGGCCCGAACTCCCGGAACCGGACCAGCCGGACGGGCCGGACGCGGGCAGTCTCGCGCCCCAGGACGCGCTGCCGGACGGACCGGCCCCCGACGCACCGGGCGCGGACCAGCCGAAGAGCGAGGGGCTGGTGCCGGGCGGGGCGGCCCGCGGTGGGTCGGTGTCTGGGCGGGCGCGGGATGCGTCCGCCCAGGCCGAGCAGGCCGTACGTGAGGTGCTGGCGCTCGTGGGCGGGCGGACCGGCGATGATGTGCGGCTGGCCGCGCGGGCCGCGGAGGCGCGGGCCATGCTCGCCGAACTGGCCGGGCTGCGCGGGGACGCCGGGAGGGCCGCGGAGCTGTTCCGGCGGGCGGCCGACGCGTACGTGAGCGCCGGGCTGCCGTGGTTCGCCGTGGAGTACGAGGTGCAGGTCGCCGCACTGGCCCATCAGGCCGGTGACCAGGCCGGGGCCGAGCAGGCGCTGCGGGCCGCGCTGGAGCACGGCGGGCCGTACGTGGAGCCGGTCGGACGGGCCCAGCTGCATCTGCAGCTCGCCGAGGCCGTCGGCGCCCGGGGCGAGGTCGTCGAGGCCGCCGAGCACGCGCTTCAGGCCGCGCACTGGGCCGACGAGGCGGGCGAGAGCGGCACGCTGGGCGCCTGGGCGCGACAGGCGCTGGGTGGGCTTCTGCTGCGCCAGGGCCGCTGGGCGGAGGCCGCCGAGGTGCTGGAGTCGGCGCTGACCGACCTGTCCGCCGGGACGCACGGGGACGGGGCCGTCGTGCAGGCGCAGTGGTGGCTCGGTGACTGCCTGAGCGAGCTGGACGACCACCGCGCGGCGGCCGAACACCGGCTGCGGGCGGCCGAGATCGCCCGGCGCTGGCCCGAGCAGCAGGACCACGCCACGCTCGCCCACCTCGCCGCCGAGTCCCTGAGCAAGGCCGGTCTGCTGGAGGAGGCCGATCAGGCCTACGCGCGTGCGGGTGAACTGTGGCGGGCGCTGGGCAACCCGGCCTTCCTCGTCCGCTCGCTGCGCGCCCGCGGCTGGCTGGCGCTGGGCGTGGACGGCGGAGCCGAGGGCGCCCAGGAGCTGATGACGGAGGCGGTACGCGCGTGCGAACGGGCACGGGAGGCCGCGGCCGATCCGGTGTCCCGCGAACAGCTCACGGTAGAACTCGCCCAGACGCACCGGCAGTTCGGCGACCTGCTGGCCCGCACGGCGACCGAGGGGGCCGAGGTCGCCGAAGAGGCCGAAGACAGCGCGATCCAGGCCGTGTTCGAGGCGGCGCTGGTCCAGATGGACCGGGCGGCCGCGCTGTTCGGCACGCTGGGTGCGGACGGGCTGCACGACCGTACCGGTGCCGAACTCGCCGCCGGATGGCTGGAGGCAGACCTCGGCCGGCCCGCTCGGGCGGCGGCACGCGCGCGTGCCGTACTCGCGGCCTACGAGGGTGCCGACGACGGGGACGAGAGTGCCCGGGCGCGGCGGGTGGAGGCCGGCCGGCTGCTCGAACCGGACCAGTGAGTCCCGCGCGTGCTCACTCCACGCCGATGAGCAGCAGGGTCCCCTGCCGGCCACCCCGGTACACGACCGTGTCCACGGCGAGGTAGGACTCCCGTACGCGGGCCTCCAGCTGCTCGGCCACGGTCTCGGGGGCCCCGTCGCCGACGACGAGGGTGACCAGCTCGCCGCCCGCCTGGAGCATGCGGTCCAGGAGGGTCCGGGCGGTGGCGGTGACGTCGGGGCCGATCACCGCCACGTCGCCGTCGATCAGCCCGAGCACGTCCCCGGCCTGGCAGATGCCGGCCGTCGTCCAGGACTGGCGCTCGGCGACGACGACCTCGGCGTACCGGGTGGCGCCCGCCGCCGCGGTCATCTGGACCACGTCCTCGTCGAACCGGCGTTCCGGCGCGTGCACGGCGAGCGCGGCGATGCCCTGGACCGCCGAGCGGGTCGGGATCAGGGCCACCCGGATGCCCTCGGCGCGGGCCTGCTCGGCGGCCGCCGCGGCCGTGTGGCGCAGCTCGGCGTCGTTGGGCAGCAGCACGACCTCGCGCGCGTGGGCCCGCCGTACGGCCTGCACCAGCTCCCCGCTGGCGGGCGGCTCCCCGGGGCGCGCGAGGACGGTCGTGGCGCCCGCCTCGGTGTACAGCGCGGCCAGTCCCTCGCCCGGTACGACGGCGACGACGGCCCGCTGGGCACGCTCGCGTGGGGGCCGCTCGCCGCCGGTGTGGACGTCCCCGAGCCCGAAGTGGGTGATCCGGATCCGGTACGGCCGCCCGGCCTCCACGCCCGCCTCCACGGCGGCGCCGGCGTCGTCGACGTGCACATGGACGTTCCACAGCCCGTCGCCGCCGACCACGACCAGGGAGTCGCCGAGCGCGTCGAGGCGTTCCCTCAGCCGGGCCACGGCCGTGTCGCCGGCCTCCAGGAGATAGATCACCTCGTAGGCGGGCCCACCGCTGTCGGATCCCTCGGCGCAGAGGTCCGCGGCGCGCATGCTCTCCACGCGCACGTGCCCGCCGGAAGCCGCGTCCGGCGCCTGCGCGCTCTCCCCCACTGCCGCCAGGCTCTCCCGTGCCGCCGGAGCCTCCCGTACCGCCTCTCCCGTGAACGCCTCCACCAGCGCCCCCAGCACCGCCACGAGCCCGCGTCCGCCCGCGTCGACGACCCCGGCCCGGCGGAGCACGGACAGCTGGCCCGGAGTGGCCGCCAAGGCCGTCCGCGCGCCCTCGTAGGCCGCCCGCGCGACCGTGCCGCAGTCGCCGTCGGCCTCCTCGGCGGCCTCGGCGGCGGCCGAGGCGACGGTCAGGACCGTGCCCTCGACGGGGTGGGCCACGGCCTGCCGCGCGGAGTCGGCGGCCCGCCGCAGCGCCAGACGCAGCCCGGCGCCGTCGATGTGTGCCGCCTCGCCGCCCTCCGCCAGTACCTGCGCCATGCCCCGCAGCAGCTGCGCCAGGATCGTCCCGGAGTTGCCGCGGGCCCCGATGAGCGCCCCGTGGGCCATCGCGTGCACGGCGTCCGCCAGCGAGGGCTCCCCGGCGCCCGTCTCGTACCCGGCGAACACCGCCTCCACGGCCGTGGAGGCCGATTCCAGGGTGAGGTAGAGATTCGTCCCGGTGTCACCGTCGGCCACCGGATAGACGTTGATCGCGTCGATCTCCTCACGCGCGCGGCCGAGCGCTCCGAGCGCCAGACCGCACCAGGTGCGCACCGCGAGAGCATCGAGGAATGTCTGCGGCACCTGCGCCACCTGCGCCTCCCTGAGCTGGCTGGACGTGGGACGCAGCGTAGACCCCGAAGCGGTGTCCACCGGAAGAGGGCCGCGAGCCGGGCCCTGAGCTGCCATGGTAGTTTCGTTCTACGGGCGCAGCCGTTGTATGCTGCTCCGGTTGCCCGATCTGATCGGGCCGTTCCCCTGGCAACGCCACTCAAGATCTCAGGTTTTAGGATCTCGATCCCGGCCTGCCGGGATTAACCGTAAGTGCATCTGAAGTCTTTGGAGTGACCCGTGGCTGCCAACTGCGACGTCTGCGGCAAGGGGCCGGGCTTCGGCAACAACATCTCGCACTCGCACCGCCGTACGTCCCGCCGCTGGAACCCGAACATCCAGCGTGTGCGTACCGTGGTCGGCGGGACGCCGAAGCGCGTGAACGCTTGCACCTCGTGCATCAAGGCCGGCAAGGTCTCGCGCTGACGCTACAGCTGAGCGCGCGGCCACTGCCTGGTTCGCTGCACTGAGCCGGTCCACCTGAGGGTGGGCCGGCTTTTTGCCGTACCCCAGGGCGGCCGTACCCGGACGGCTGCCATACCTGGACGGCCCCCGTACCCGGACCGCTCACGCCCGCAGCCGCCAGCCGTGATCCACCGGCCCGATCCCCTCCCCCAGCGCGAACCCGGCCGCGATCGCGCCCGTGACGTACTCCTTGGCCGCCGTGACCGCCTCCGGCACGCTCTGCCCCTTCGCCAGCCCCGACGCGACGGCGGACGCCAGGGTGCAGCCCGTGCCGTGCGTGTGCCGGTTGTCGTGGCGGGGCGCACGCAGCCGGTACTCGTCGACACCGTCCGTGAGCAGATCCACTGCCTGGTTCCCGCCCACCCGCCCGGCATCACCCGCCAGGTGCCCGCCCTTGATCAGCACCCAGCGCGGCCCGTACTCCAGCACGGCCGCCGCGGCCCGTCGCAGATCGTCCTCCGACTCGACCCGCACCCCGGTGAGTTGTGCCACCTCGTCGAGGTTCGGGGTCGCCACGGTGGCCACCGGGAGCAGTTTCGTCCGTACGGAGTCCAGCGCGGACGCGGCCAGCAGCGGGTCGCCGTGCTTGGAGACGGCCACCGGGTCGACCACGGCCGGCGCGTCTGTGCCGGAGATCAACTCGGCGACCGCCTCGACCAGTTCCGCCGAGGCCAGCATGCCGGTCTTCACAGCCTGGACGCCGATGTCGTCCACGACGCTGCGGTACTGGGCCCGGACCGCCTCCACGGGCAGTTCCCAGGCGCCCTGCACGCCCAGCGAGTTCTGCGCGGTCACCGCCGTGATCACGCTCATCCCGTGCACGCCGAGCGCCAGCATCGTCTTCAGGTCGGCCTGGATGCCGGCGCCGCCGCCGGAATCGGAACCGGCCACGGTGAGGACCCTCGGCGGCGTTTTCAGGGTGCTCATGACTCGATGTCCCCGAAGTGGTCCCAGCCGCCCTTGCTGGTCCAGGGCGCCCCGTCGACGGTCACCTGGGGCAGCGCGGAGGGGTTGAGGACCTCGCCGATGACCTTCCAGCGGGCCGGCAGCTTGGTGTCCGGCGGGAAGGTCGCGACGATCGCGTGGTCCTCTCCCCCGGTCAGCACCCACTGCAGCGGGTCGACGCCGACGGCCTGCCCGATGTCGTTCATCTGGCTCGGGATGTCGATCGCGCCCGAGCGGATGTCGATGCGGACCTTGCTCGCCTCGGCGATGTGCCCGAGGTCCGCGATCAGCCCGTCGCTCACGTCGCACATCGCCGTCGCGCCGAGCGCGACGGCCGCCGGGCCCGCGTGGTAGGGCGGCTCGGGGCGGCGGTGGGCCTCCACGAAGGCGCGCGGTGAGCGGAAACCGCGGGAGAGCACCGCGTAACCGGCCGCGGACCAGCCCAGCCAGCCCGTGACGGCCACCAGGTCGCCGGGCTGGGCGCCGGCGCGCGTGACGGGCTCCTGGTTGCGCAGATCGCCGAGCGCGGTGATCGACACCATGATCGTGTCGCCGCGTACGACGTCACCGCCGACCACGGAGGCGCCCGCGACCTGGCACTCGTCGCGCAGACCGTCCATCAGCTCGCTGGGCCAGGTCACCGGGAGTTCGGCCGGGACGACCAGGCCGAGCAGCAGGGCGGTCGGTACGGCGCCCATCGCGGCGATGTCGGCGAGGTTCTGCGCCGCCGCCTTGCGGCCGACGTCGTAGGCCGTGGACCAGTCGCGGCGGAAGTGCCGCCCCTCCAGCAGGATGTCGGTGCTCGCCACCACCCGGCGGTCGGGCGCGGCGACCACCGCGGCGTCGTCGCCGGGGCCGATCCGGACCGCCGGGGTGGTGGTGAGACGGGAGGTGAGCTCCCTGATGAGCCCGAACTCCCCGAGCTCACCAACAGTGCCCTTCATTGCCCTTGCTCCCCTTCTCTGCCATGCCGTGCCCAGTCGCGCGTCATCAGTGTCCCCGATACCGTCGAGATGACTGTCGATACGGTCCGGATGACCGTCGGAACGGTCTTGCGACCGTCAACTTCCGTCGTGCCTGCACCCTGGCGCGCAAGCCCGGTTCCCGCAGGTCTCCCCGCGGGGAGCGGCAACGCGATACCGTGGCGTTCCTTTTCCCCACATGATCCTCGTGGCCGCCCTGGAGGTTCCGTGGTACAGGCGTACATCCTGATCCAGACGGAGGTCGGCAAGGCGTCGACCGTCGCCGAGACGATCAGCAAGATCCCTGGAGTGATCCAGGCCGAGGACGTGACGGGACCGTACGACGTCATCGTGCGCGCCCAGGCCGACACGGTCGACGACCTCGGTCGCATGGTGGTCGCCAAGGTCCAGCAAGTGGACGGCATCACCCGCACCCTGACCTGTCCGGTCGTGCATCTGTAGCCCCCGTCTACGCTTGGCCGGTGAAGTTCTTCGGTCACCGGCCCTTCGGCCTGCTCGCGCCCGCGCTGCTGATCGCGGTCGCGGGCTGCTCCTCGGCAGACGACGGCGCGACCGTGGCGGTTCCCAGCCCCGACGCGAAGACGGCGAAGGTGTGCCGGGAGCTGCACCGGGTGCTGCCGCGGAAGCTCGACGGGCGAAGCCGCAACGACCCCGAACCCCGGTCCGCGTACACGGCGGGCTGGGGAAACCCGGCGATCATACTGCGATGCGGTGTCGTACGGCCGCCGAAGATGATCGATCCCAAGGTGGCCGAAGGCGGTGACCCCGACGCCATCGCGGGCGGGGTGAACGGCGTCGACTGGCTGATGGAGAAGCAAGGCGACGGCACCTGGAGGTTCACCACCGCGAGCCGCGTGGCCTATGTGCAGATCGGCCTGCCCAAGGGGATGTCCGCGCAGGAGGAGGGCACGGCCGTGCTCACGGATCTCGCGGCGGCCGTGAAGAAGGCGATCCCCAAGGGGATCGCCTCCATGCGCGGGTGACCGGTCGGCTGCTCAGCGGAGGCCGGTCGAGCGGCGCAGCGCGGCCTGCACCAGGCGGTCGATCAGCTCCGGGTAGCCGACGCCGCTGGCCTGCCACATCTGCGGGTACATCGAGATCGGCGTGAAGCCGGGCAGGGTGTTGATCTCGTTGATCACGAACTCGCCGTCCTCGGTGAGGAAGAAGTCCGCGCGGACCAGGCCCTCGCAGGAGACCGCCTCGAACGCCTCGACCGCGAGCCGCCGCACCTCGGCGGTCTGCTCCTCGGTGAGCGGCGCCGGGACGATGCCGGGCGTGGAGTCGATGTACTTGGCCTCGAAGTCGTAGTACGCGTGCGCGTCCGGCGGCGGGATCTCGGCCGGGACGGAGGCGCGCGGGCCGTCCTCGAACTCCAGGACACCGCACTCGATCTCCCGGCCCCGCACGGCGGCCTCGATGAGGATCTTCGGGTCGTGGGCCTGCGCGGTGGCGATCGCCTCGTCCAGGCCGGACAGGTCGTCGACCTTGGTGATGCCGATGGACGAGCCCGCGCGGGCGGGCTTCACGAACAGCGGCCAGCCGTGCTCGCCGGCGAAGTCGATGATCTTCTTGCGGGCGGCGGACTCGTCCCGCTCCCACTCGCGCGGCCGGATCACCATGTACGGGCCGACCTTGAGCCCGTAGGAGGTGAAGATCCGCTTCATGTACTCCTTGTCCTGGCCGACGGCCGAGGCGAGCACACCGGCGCCCACGTACGGGACCCCGGACAGCTCCAGGAGGCCCTGCAGGGTGCCGTCCTCGCCGTACGGGCCGTGCAGCACCGGGAAGACCACGTCGACCTCACCGAGCGCCTTGGGCACCGAGCCGGGCTCGGTGTAGACGACCTCGCGGTTGGCGGGGTCGACGGGGAGCACCACGCCGCCCTCGTGCGACTCCGCCAGCTCCTCGACGGCGGGCAGGCGGCGGTCGGCGATGGCCATCCGCTCCGGCTCGTCGGCGGTGAGCACCCAACGGCCCTCCCGCGTGATGCCGATCGGCAGCACGTCGTACTTCGTCCGGTCGATGGCCTTGAGGACGGCGCCGGCGGTGACCATGGAGATCCCGTGTTCGGAGCTGCGCCCGCCGAACACGACGGCCACGCGCGGCTTGCGCGACGGTTGCTCAGGGCTGTGGGGAAGGTTCTCGGTGCTCATATCGCGTTGAGGGTACCCGTTGGTATCCCCCGAGTCAGCGCCCACTTGGCCGCCGTGACTCCGTGTCCCCCGGGCGGTCGCGCAGCGTCGCGCGGGAGGCGTCTTCAGCGCCTCTCGGACTTGGCGCTGCGCGACATCAGCTCCTTGACGGCGACCACCGGGGACTTGCCTTCATGAACGATGGCGACGACCGTCTCGGTGATGGGCATGTCGACGCCGTGCCTGCGGGCCAGATCCAGCACGGACTCGCAGGACTTGACGCCCTCGGCGGTCTGCTTGGTGACCGCGATGGTCTCCTGCAGGGTCATGCCCTTGCCGAGGTTGGTGCCGAAGGTGTGGTTGCGGGACAGCGGCGAGGAGCAGGTCGCCACCAGGTCGCCGAGGCCCGCGAGTCCGGAGAAGGTCAGCGGGTCGGCGCCGAGCACGACACCGAGCCGCGCGGTCTCGGCGAGGCCGCGCGTGATGAGCGAGCCCTTGGCGTTGTCGCCGAGCCCCATGCCGTCCGCGATGCCGACGGCGAGCCCGATGACGTTCTTCACGGCACCGCCCAGCTCGCAGCCCACCACGTCGGTTTCCGTGTACGGCCGGAAGTACGGCGTGTGGCAGGCGGCCTGGAGGCGCTGGGCGACGGCCTCGTCGGTGCAGGCGACGACGGCGGCGGCGGGCATGCGGGCGGCGATCTCGCGGGCCAGGTTGGGTCCGGTGACGACCGCGATGCGGTCGGAGCCGACCTTGGCGACGTCGTCGATGACCTCGCTCATCCGCATGGTGGAGCCGAGTTCGACGCCCTTCATCAGGGAGACGAGCACGGTGTCCGGGGCGAGCAGCGGGGTCCACTCGGCGAGGTTGGCGCGCAGGGTCTGGGAGGGGACGGACAGAACCGTGAAGTCGGCGTCGGCCGCGGCCTCGGCGGGGTCGGTGGTCGCCCGCATGTTCTCGGGGAGTTCGACGCCCGGCAGATAGTCGGGGTTGGTGCGGGTCTCGTTGATCGCCTGCGCGACCTCGGCCCGACGCGCCCACAGGGTGACCTCGCAGCCGGCGTCCGCGAGCACCATGCCGAAGGCCGTGCCCCACGAACCGGCGCTGAAGACCGCCGCCTTAACCGCCTTGCTCACTTGCCCTGCCCCTCCGGTTCCTTGCCCTTGGTCTGCGCGGTCTGAGCCGTCTGAGCCGTCTGAGCCGTCTGCGCCTCGGTGCGGCGCCGCTGTTCGATCCGCTCGCGGCGCGGGTCGTAGGGCGTCTCGGGCGCCTTCTCGCCGCGGATCTCCTCCAGCCGGCGCGTGATGGCCGCCATGATGACCTCGGTGGCCTCCTTGAGCAGCTCCGGGGTCATCTCCTTGTCGTAGAAGCGCGAGAGGTCCACGGGCGGACCCGCGAGCACGTGATGGGTCTTGCGCGGGAAGAGGTTCGGCTTCTTGGCGTACGGCGGCAGCAGTTCGTTGGCGCCCCACTGGGCGATCGGGACGACCGGGCACTTGGTCTGCAGGGCGACGCGGGCGGCACCGGTCTTGCCGGTCATGGGCCAGCCGTTCGGGTCGCGGGTGAGGGTGCCCTCGGGGTAGAAGGCGACGCACTCGCCGCGCTCCACGGCGTCGATGGCGGCCCGGAAGGCGCTGAGCGCGTCCGTGGACTCGCGGTAGACGGGGATCTGCCCGGTGCCGCGCATGGCGGCGCCGACGAATCCCTTCTTGAAAAGTCCGCTCTTCGCCAGGAATCGCGGAACCCGTCCGGTGTTGTACTGATAGTGCGCGTACGCGAAGGGGTCCACGTGGGAATTGTGGTTCACCACGGTGATAAATCCGCCCTCGGCCGGAATGTGCTCCATTCCGCGCCAGTCCCGCTTGATCAGAATCACCAGCGGCGGTTTGCAGATCACCGCGGCGAAGCGGTACCAGAAGCCGATTCTGCGGCGGGGCACAAGGACACCTTCCTCTAGGGCTGTCACCTCGGCGGGGGGGGCCGCACAAGTGTCGCTCCAGGCCGCCGGTCTGTCGAGAACACCGTACGCCCCGCCACCGACGGCGCCAGATGGCGCGGGGGACAATGATCGGGACGAGAGAGGGACGGTACGCCGGTGCAGTGGACCTTGGTCATCCCCCTGAAGCCCCTGTCGCGGGCCAAGAGCAGGCTCTCGGACACCGCGGGCGACGGGGTGCGCCCGGGGCTGGCGCTCGCGTTCGCGCAGGACACGGTGGCCGCGGCGCTGTCCTGTACGGCCGTGGCGGATGTGGCGGTCGTCACGGACGACGAACGGGCGGCGCGCGAGCTGGCGGCACTGGGCGCGCGGATCGTCCCGGACACGCCGGCGAGCGGTCTGAACGCCGCGCTGGCGCACGGGGCGGCCGTCGTACGGGACATGCGTCCGCGCACACCGGTTGCGGCCCTGAACGCCGATCTGCCGGCGTTGCGCCCGGCGGAACTGGCCGTCGTCCTGGGCACGGCGGCGGGGTTTCCCCGGGCGTTTCTCGCGGATGCGGCGCAACTGGGCACGACGTTGCTGGCCGCGGGGCCGGACCGGGAATTGCGGCCGGAGTTCGGCGTGGATTCCCGTTCCCGTCATCGCACGTCCGGAGCGGCGGAAATCCAGCTGACGGGGGTGGATTCGGTGCGGCGGGACGTGGACACCGGGGACGATCTGCGGGCAGCGCTGGCCTTGGGCGTCGGCCCGCATACGGCTGCGGTTTCGGCGGGGTTGCTGATCCCGGGGTCCTGAGGGCACCCGGCACGGGCGCCGGGCAGGATATTGAGACGGCCTGCGACCCTACGGCGCATCCCGCAACGGCGAACACTAGGCTGGCCGTCATGCAGGCCACCGCATACACCTACGACCCCGAAACCCGCAGCGGACAGGTGCTCCTCGACGACGGCACCCCGGTGCCCTTCGACGCCCCGGCGTTCGACGCGGGCGGCCTGTTGCTCCTGCGACCAGGACAGCGCGTGCGGATCGAGACGGAGGGAACCGGTGACACCCTGCGCATCACCCTCGTAACCCTCCAAACCCTGTAACTGCCCTTACACACGCCGCGGGCCGGGCTCCCCAGGGGAGTCCGGCCCGGCGCGTGGGTGCCTGGCGTCCTTACGACGTCGCCTTGCGGGCGGTGGCCTTCTTGGCGGTGGTCTTGCGGGCCGTCGACTTCTTGGCCGGGGCCTTCTTCGCGGTGACCTTCTTCGCCGGGGCCTTCTTGGCCGTCGCCTTCTTGGCGGTGGTCTTCTTCGCCGCGGTGGTCTTGGCGGCCGCCGTGGTCTTCTTGGCGGGCGCCTTCTTCGCCGTGGTCTTCTTCGCGGCGGGCGCCTTCTTCGCCGGCGCCGCCTTCTTCGCCGTGATCTTCTTCGCGGCCGCCTTGGTGGTCTTCTTCGCGGCGGCCTTCTTGACCGTCGCCGCCGCGCCGCCGGTCAGGCTGCCCTTCGGCGCCTTCTTGACCGAGACCTCGCCACCGCGCGGCAGCTTCTTCGAGCCGCTCACCAGGTCCTTGAAGCCCTGACCGGCGCGGAAGCGCGGCACGGAGGTCTTCTTGACCCGAACCCGCTCGCCCGTCTGGGGGTTGCGGGCGTAGCGGGCGGGGCGGTCCACCTTCTCGAAGGACCCGAAGCCGGTGACCGAGACCCGCTCGCCCGCGACGACCGCGCGGACGATGGCGTCCAGGACATGATCGACAGCTTCGGCGGCCTGCTGGCGGCCGCCCACCTTGTCGGCAATCGCTTCTACGAGCTGCGCCTTGTTCACGTCTTCCCCTTCGGAGACATCGCCAGAACGAAAGTGTTCAAGCTTTTTCGCACGTTAGGCAGATATATACCGCAAATCAAACACGAAACGGGCTAATCACCCTTGTGCCGCAACGGACTCGGTGGTCTCGGGCTGTTCAGTCGTCCTCGCCGGGGATCCGACCCTCGTCGAGGTCCGCGTTGAACCGCTCGAGCCGCCTTGCCGCAGCGGCGAGATCGTGCTTGGCCGCGGCCGTAATGACCAGCAGCTTCCGGGTCAGCGCCATCCGTACGCCCTCCGGGACTTGCAGTGCGCGCACCCTTGCGTGCGCTTCCTTCAGTTGGTTCGCGACCGCCGTATAGAGCTGGAGTTGGCCGTCGTGTCCCATGCACAGATTGTGCCATCTGGGGCGAGTTGTCGCCTGCTCAGGGGGCAACTGCCGCCTCGAATGGCCTTCCAGGCACTTGCGGAGGGCGCGATCCCAGCGCTCACGTACCCAGGCAACGGCCTTCGTAACGTGGCAAGTTGAGCGTCAAGTAAGAAGCTCACGGGGCCGTTCGGGTGCAGACATGGCTGTACCCCCAATCGTGGCGATCGGGGGTACAGAGGGTGTGTTGGGTGGCCGAAACGCGACCCGGTCGGGGGTCCGGATCAGCCCTGGAGCGTCCGCGGCTTGTACGACGGCCGCTTGGCCTCGTACGCAGCGATGTCGGCCTCGTTCCGGAGCGTGATGGAGATGTCGTCCAGGCCGTTCAGCAGCCGCCAGCGGGAGTTCTCGTCCAGCTCGAAAGAGGTGGTGATGCCCTCCGCACGAACCTCACGAGCCTCAAGGTCCACAGTGACCTCAGCAGTGGGGTCCTGTTCCGTGAGCTCCCACAGCGCGTCCACGATCTTCTGGTCCAGGACGACCGTGAGCAGGCCGTTCTTCAGCGAGTTGCCCCGGAAGATGTCCGCGAAGCGGGAGGAGATCACGGCCTTGAAGCCGTAGTTCTGCAGCGCCCAGACGGCGTGCTCGCGGGAGGAGCCGGTGCCGAAGTCGGGACCGGCGACCAGGACGGTGGCGCCCTGCCGCTCGGGGCGGTTGAGGACGAACTCGGGGTCCTTGCGCCAGGCCTCGAACAGCCCGTCCTCGAACCCGTCCCGCGTGACCTTCTTGAGCCAGTGAGCAGGGATGATCTGGTCGGTGTCGACGTTGCTGCGGCGCAGCGGGACGGCCCGGCCGGTGTGGGTGGTGAAGGCTTCCATGATTTCTCAGACTCCAGCGGGCACAGGGGCGTCGGACAGGTCGGCGGGCGAGGCCAGGCGGCCCAGGACGGCGGTCGCGGCCGCGACCTGCGGCGACACCAGGTGCGTACGACCGCCCTTGCCCTGCCGGCCCTCGAAGTTGCGGTTGGAGGTGGAGGCGGAGCGCTCGCCCGGGGCCAGCTGGTCGGGGTTCATGCCGAGGCACATCGAACAGCCCGCGTGCCGCCATTCGGCGCCGGCCTCCTTGAAGACCACGTCCAGGCCCTCGGAGACGGCCTGCAGACCCACGCGCGCGGAGCCCGGGACGACCAGCATCCGTACGCCGTCGGCGACTTTGCGGCTCCGCAGGATCGCGGCGGCGGCGCGCAGGTCCTCGATGCGGCCGTTGGTGCAGGAGCCTACGAAGACGGTGTCCACGTTGATGGTCCGCAGCGGCTGGCCGGCCTCCAACCCCATGTACTCCAGGGCCTTTTCGGCGGCGAGGCGCTCCGAAGCGTCTTCGTACGAAGCCGGGTCGGGGACGGACGCCGAAAGCGGCGCGCCCTGGCCGGGGTTGGTGCCCCAGGTGACGAACGGCGACAGCTCGTCGGCGTTGATCACGACCTCGGCGTCGAACTCGGCGTCGTCGTCGGTACGCAGCGTCTTCCAGTACGCGACCGCGGCGTCCCAGTCGGCGCCCTCGGGGGCGTGCGGGCGGCCCTTGAGGTAGTCGAAGGTGGTCTCGTCGGGGGCGATCATGCCCGCGCGGGCGCCGGCCTCGATCGACATGTTGCAGATGGTCATCCGGGCCTCCATCGAGAGCTTCTCGATGGCGGAGCCGCGGTACTCCAGGATGTAGCCCTGGCCGCCGCCGGTACCGATCTTCGCGATGATCGCCAGGATCAGGTCCTTGGCGGTGACGCCCTCGGGCAGCTCGCCCTCGACCGTGATGGCCATGGTCTTGGGGCGGGCCAGCGGCAGCGTCTGGGTGGCCAGCACGTGCTCGACCTGGGAGGTGCCGATACCGAACGCCAGGGCGCCGAACGCGCCGTGCGTGGAGGTGTGGGAGTCACCGCAGACCACGGTCGTACCGGGCTGGGTCAGACCCAGCTGCGGGCCGACGACGTGCACGACGCCCTGCTCGACGTCGCCCAGCGGGTGCAGCCGCACCCCGAACTCGGCGCAGTTCTTGCGCAGCGTCTCCAGCTGGGCCCGAGAGACCGGGTCCGCGATGGGCTTGTCGATGTCGAGGGTCGGGGTGTTGTGGTCCTCGGTGGCGATGGTGAGGTCGAGGCGGCGCACCTGTCGGCCGTTCCTGCGCAGCCCGTCGAAGGCCTGCGGGCTGGTCACCTCGTGCAGCAGGTGCAGATCGATGAAGAGGAGGTCGGGCTCGCCCTCGGCGCGCCGGACGACGTGGTCGTCCCAGACCTTCTCCGCGAGTGTCCTACCCATCGCTTTCCCTCCGGCCGGCAAGCGTGCACCGGCCCAACTAGAGATCTTGAGGAGGAGACGCCCGCGCCCCAGGTGTCGTGATTCCGGGCGTCCACCACCGGGCCCGTTGGTCTGCGGGCCGCTGTGTGATTCCAGAGTGGCGCGTTCCACGGAAAATTGAACTTGCGTTTCACAGAGTGAGACGCGAGTATCGTTGCATGGACAACAGTAGCGGCGTCGGCGTTCTGGACAAGGCGGCCCTCGTCCTGAGCGCTCTGGAGTCCGGTCCGGCCACCCTCGCGGGTCTGGTCGGCGCGACCGGACTGGCACGACCCACGGCTCACCGCCTGGCCGTGGCTTTGGAACACCACCGCATGGTGGCACGCGACATGCAGGGCCGTTTCATTCTCGGCCCGCGTCTCGCGGAACTGGCGGCGGCGGCCGGCGAGGACCGCCTGCTCGCGACGGCGGGCCCCGTGCTCACCCACCTCCGTGATGTCACCGGCGAGAGTGCGCAGCTCTACCGGCGCCAGGGTGACATGCGGATCTGTGTGGCCGCGGCGGAACGCCTGTCCGGTCTTCGGGACACCGTCCCGGTCGGTTCCACGCTCACGATGAAGGCCGGCTCCTCGGCGCAGATCCTGATGGCCTGGGAGGAGCCCGAGCGCCTGCACCGCGGTCTGCAAGGGGCCCGCTTCACGGCGACGGCCCTATCGGGCGTACGGCGGCGCGGCTGGGCCCAGTCCATCGGCGAGCGCGAGCCGGGCGTCGCGTCCGTCTCCGCGCCGGTGCGCGGCCCCTCCAACCGCGTCGTGGCCGCGGTGTCCGTCTCCGGTCCGATCGAGCGCCTGACGCGCCATCCGGGCCGCATGCACGCCCAGGCGGTCATCGATGCCGCCGCCCGCCTCTCCGAGGCCCTGCGCCGCTCGGGCTGAGCCCCGCACCCGGGAACGGGGAAGAACGCCGAGGAGGGCCTGCCTCAACGCCGCGGCAGGCCCTCCTCGCTCCCCCGGTCCCCCCGGTCAGCCGGCCTTCTCGGCCACCGGGTCCTGCCGCGAGCGGTACGCGAACCGGTCCTTGGCGTACCGGCCCCGCTTCTCCAGCGGGATCTGCCCGTGCGCGGCCGCGAGGCCGAACGCCGGCATGTCCCCGTAAATCGCCTCGTACGATCCCTCCGGCACGACATACGTCTCGTGCCAGATCCCGACCTGCCCGCGCAGCTTTGCGCTGCGCTCCTTGCGGTTGAGCGTGGCCCACGCCCGGTGGTGGAACGCGTCCGGCGCGGTCGCGTAGGCGTACAGCTTCTCCTTGGACTCCCAGTACTGCACGACGTAGTACGTGCGCGGCGAAGCCGTCAGCAGCACGCGGTTGCACAGGCCCCGCGCGGGGTCCTCCTCCAGCTCCCGCAGCATCCGGAACATCGCGAGCATCACCGGCAGCCACAGGTGCACCGCCCAGAAGCGGTTGATGCGCATGCCGATCAGCAGGACGACGACCTCGCCCTTCGCGTCGGCGGTCGTACGGGACACCATGGCCACTTTCCCCCTCGTTGGCGAGCGACACTATCCAAGTAGCAATGATTGGATAGTGCCGTTATCCAAGAAGGAGCGCAAGACATGCGGCTGGCCGAACTGAGCAGACGCAGCGGTGTGTCCACCGCGACGATCAAGTACTACCTGCGCGAAGGCCTGTTGCCGCCGGGCCGCCAGCTCAACACGACCACGGCGGAGTACGGCGAGGAGCACCTGCGCCGGCTGCGGCTGGTGCGGGCGATGATCCAGGTCGGCGGGCTCCCGGTGGCCACGGTCCGGGAGGTGCTGCGGAACGTCGACGACGAGTCCCTGAGCCGCACGATCCGGCTCGGCGCGGCCCTGTGGGCGCTGCCGCAGGTGCCGGAGCCGGACGAGGAGGACGACTTCGTGCGGGCCGCGCACCAGGAGGCGGACGAGTTGCTGGAGACGCTGGGCTGGTCCAACGCCCGGCTGCTGACGACCATCTCGCCCGCGTACCGCTCCCTGGTGGTGTCGGTGGCCGCGTTCCGCCGGCTCGGCTACGACTGGGGAGCCGAACTGCTGCTGGAGTACGGGAAGTTGATGCACGAGGTCGCGAAACTCGACCTCGACTTCGTGGAGACGCATCCCTCGGAGGCGGAGAAGGTGGAGACGGCGGTGCTCGGCGCCGTCCTGACCGAGCCGATGCTGCAGGCGTTGCGCCGACTGGCCCAGGAGGAGGAGTCGGGCCGGCGGTACGGGTTCGAGTAGAGCCGGGTACGACGAAGGCCCCCCACCGAGGTGGAGGGCCTTCCCTGTGCGTACCCCCGACCGGATTCGAACCGGCGCTACCGCCTTGAGAGGGCGGCGTGCTAGGCCGCTACACAACGGGGGCGTGGACTCTGCGTTTCCGCAGGTCCGAGCTGGTCTACCTGGACTCGAACCAAGACTAACTGAACCAGAATCAGTCGTGCTGCCAATTACACCATAGACCAATGATGGTTTAGACCAGTCAGTACCCCCGACCGGATTCGAACCGGCGCTACCGCCTTGAGAGGGCGGCGTGCTAGGCCGCTACACAACGGGGGCCCTGGCGATCCCGACAGTATCAGGATCAGTACCCCCGACCGGATTCGAACCGGCGCTACTGCCTTGAGAGGGCAGCGTGCTAGGCCGCTACACAACGGGGGCTTTGCAGATAAGCTCTGCGAGCTGGCCTACCTGGACTCGAACCAAGACTAACTGAACCAGAATCAGTCGTGCTGCCAATTACACCATAGGCCACTGGAACTCAAGCCCCTGCGGGGTCCTCGTTCTAGCTTGCGCCTCGGGGCTCCGGCCTTCCGGCCCGCTCCCCTCGGCGCAGGAAGAACATTACCTGAAGGTGGACGGGGCTCCAAAACGGGTATCCGAGCGGACGAGCGCGGGGAGTTCGGCGAGGGTCGCGATCCGGCGGCAGACGTCCTCCCCGACGGCCCGTGCGGCGCCCGTCCCGCGATCGATCCACACCGACAGCAGCCCGGCCTCGGAGGCGCCCCGCCCATCGATCTCCGGGTGGTCGCCGACGTACGCCACCTCGTGCGGAGGCAGCCCCAGCGCCTCGCAGGCCGCCAGGAAGGCGCCGGCCTCCGGCTTGGAGACGCCCAGCTCGGCGGCGCACAGCACGACCTCGAAGCGGTCGAGGAGGCCGAGGGTGCGCAGCTTGTGCTCCTGGACCGTGATGCTGGAGTTGGACAGCACCGCGTGCCGGTGGCTGGCCGAGAGGGCGTCCAGAGCGGGCAGGACGTCCGGGAAAAGGGTCCAGGCGGCCTCGTAGTGCCCGATGTACCGCTGGAACCAGGCGTCGCACTCGTCATCGGTCAGCTCCGCGCCCAGAAACACCCGCACCCGGTCGCGCCGCTGCCCCTCGAAACTGACCTCCCCCGCCGAGAACCGCGCCCACTGCCGGTCGGTGATCTCCCGCCACCGGCCGAGCGCCTCCTCGGGGCTGCCGTATCCCGCGAGCAGCCCCTCCACCGCCAGATGCGCCCGCATCCCCTCACGGTCGGCGGAGGTGTAGTCGAAGAGGGTGTCGTCGACGTCCCAGACAACGGCTCTGATCGTCATGCCACCGACGGTAACGCCGGGACGCGGCGTGCGTCCGGACAACGGCGATCACGGACCGTGACGGACGTCACACCGAATGCAGCTACGCGGCCAGTCCGGTCGGACGGGCGCGATTGCGGACGTCCAGGAAGATCACCTTGAGCTCGTCGGTCTCCTCCTTCGTGAAATAGCCGAGCAGGCTGTTCGGGGAGCGGTCGGTGAACGGGCTTTTGAACAGGTCCGGGAGCTCCAGGTAGCCACGTCTGGTCAGCGCGTCGATGACCAGGTCGAGGAAGTCCCATTGCTGAGGGCTGAGCCGGCGGCCGGCGGTGAAGCCTTCGAAGGCCCGCTGGACCGCCGCCCGGTCCAGGCCGACGACGGAGCGGACGAAGAGACCCAGACCCGGGCCGCGCTGGGCCACGTGCTCCAGGTCCTCCGTGGAGGCCACCTGCTCGTCCAGGAACGCCTGCTCCAACGCCTTGAGGTCGGCGGCGGTGATCTGCTCGTTCTGTGTGAGCTTGCGTACCGCCGGGTTGTCCGGCTGCTTGTCGAGGTAGGCGCGGGTCTTGGCGCGGAAGCGATCGATGTCCGTACCGACCGGCAGGCCCGGAAGGCTGACCTCGACGGGCTCGCCGCGCTCGTCCTCCAGGAAGTCCGTGAAGACGATCCTGCGCTTCGCCGGCGGGTCGATCAGCTTGACCAGAGGGCGCAGCCGGCGCCGCTGCTCTTCGAGCATGGGCAGCGTCACGTCCTCCCACCACTCCTCCACCGCCCACGCCTCCAGCAGGGGCGCCTGCTCGGCCACGGCGGGGATGTTGAGCTTGCCGAGCAGGTTCTGCGCGATCTCCTGGACCTCGCCACGCCGCTGTACGTAGTCCGGGCTGCCCTCCAGCGCCGCGAGCTGGAGTTCGTACGCCTTGAGATCGAAGCGCCTGGCCTCCTCGCCCGGGTCCTTGTCGTCCTCCCGCCACTCACTGGGCAGGCCGAGCACGCCGGACCGGAGCAGGCCGTCGGCCTCGTCGTCGAGCACGCTCCAGGCCGTGAAACCGCCGAAGCGCTCGACCTCGCGGCGGTGCGGCCGGACGAGGACGTTGTGCTCGGCGGACATGCCGGCCACCAACCGGTGCAGCCGGTGTGCGAGGGACCAGCGCAACTGCTCCTCGGTGGCGTACGACTCGGCTCCGGCGTCCCGCGCCGGGTCCGGGGGGTTGCGCCGGTCGAGCGCCCGGACGAGGTCGAGCTGGCGCTGCCGGGTGCGTTCGGCCAGGGAGAGCGTGGTGCGCCCCTCCCTGGTGGGCAGGCCGGCGCCGAAGTAGTCGAGGTTGCCGCAGAAGTCGAAGACCAGGAAGTGCTTCTTGGCGTGATCCGCACGGTCCGGATCGGGTCCGAAGAGGGCCGGGCGCAGGCGGGTGCCGCGGCCCATCATCTGCCAGAACTTCGTCTTGGAGTAGACGGGTTTGGCGAAGACGAGGTTGACGACTTCGGGCACGTCCACGCCGGTGTCCAGCATGTCGACGGAGATGGCGATGTCGGGGACCTCGTCCGGGTTCTTCGGACGGGGGTCGGCGAACGCGTCCAGCAGGGACTGGGCGTACTTCTCCTTGTAGGTGATGACCCGGGCCTTCTTGCCGCCGTACTGCGGGTAGTTGGCGTTGAAGCGCTTCTCCAGGAACTCCGCGTGGTCGTGGTTGCGGGCGAAGACGATCGTCTTGCCGAGGCGGTCGCCGCCTTCGACCTTGATGCCGTACGTCATCAGGGTCTCGAGGATCTTGTCCGCGGTGTCGTCGTTGAGGAGGTAGCGATTGACGTCGTTCGCGGAGACGACGTCCGGTACGGCACCGTCCTCGCTCCACTCCAGGCGGTCCCACTCGGCCTGCTGCTCGGGGGAGAGCTCGGCGTAACTGACGCCCCGGGTCATGAACTTGAGCGGCACCCTGATCGGGACCGGCGGGACGAGGTAGCCGTCGCGGACCGCGTCGTCCAGGTCGTAGAAGTCGGTGGGGACACCGTCCTCCAACTGGAAGAGGCGGTAGGTGTTCCGGTCGACCTCGTCCTTGGGGGT
This sequence comes from Streptomyces sp. NPDC052107, assembly GCF_040680215.1. NCBI lineage: Bacteria > Bacillati > Actinomycetota > Actinomycetes > Kitasatosporales > Streptomycetaceae > Streptomyces > Streptomyces sp. NPDC052107. Next base: position 148,685 of record NZ_JBFAWG010000004.1, on the reverse strand, counting down.
GGCGGTGAGGCCGAGGAGGAGCGAGTCGAAGTACTCCAGGATCCAGCGGTACTTGTCGTAGACCGAGCGGTGCGCCTCGTCGATCACGACGAGGTCGAAGAAGCCGGGTCCGTACCGGCGGCGGCCGTCCGCGTCGGTCTGGCCGATGCGCTTGATCATCGTCTGGTACGTGGAGAAGTAGACGCGGGCCTCCTGGTTCTTCTCCTCCAGGAGGTTGACCGTGGGCGTCTGCTTCAGGTGCGCGTCGAAGGCGCGCTTGGCCTGCGTGACCAGCGCCTCGCGGTCGGCGAGGAAGAGCACGCGGTGCGCCCACCCGGCCCGCTGCAGCACGTCGGTGAGCGCGGCCGTGGTGCGGGTCTTGCCGCTGCCGGTGGCCATGACGAGCAGGACCTCGCGCTGGCCCTTCTGGAACGCCTCGGCGACCCGTGCGACGGCCCTCTTCTGATAGGGGCGGCCGGCGATGTCCTCGTTCAGCGGGGTGTGCGGGAGGGAGAGCCGGCGGGCTCGCTGCTGGATGCGCCAGAGCAGCTCCTTCTTGGTGAGGAAGCCCTGGATCTGGCGGGGTGGGTAGTTGATCTCCCGGGCGTCGTCCCAGACGTGGGTCTCGTAGCCGTTGGTGCAGAAGATCACCGGCCGGCGCCTGAAGCGGGCCTCCAGGGCGTCCGCGTACAGCTTGGCCTGCTGCCTGCCCTCGCGGGCGTCGCGCCGGGTGCGCTTGGCCTCGACGACGGCGAGCGGCTTGCCGTCGTCGCCCCACAGCACGTAGTCGATCCGGCCCCGGCCGGTCTTGGTCGGCATCCCGTCGACTTCGTATTCGATGTCCCTGCCGGGGGTGAATCCCTCCCAGCCGGCCTCGCGCAGCAGGACGTCGACGAAGGCGTCGCGGGTGGTCTCCTCGTCGTAGTCGTGGGTGTCGGGGATCCGCTGGTTCAGCCGGGTGATCTCCGCGATGCGCTGCCGGGCTTCCTCCAGCCGGCGCTTCAGTTCCTCGTTGGCGGCCTTCAGCCGCTCCCAGCGCTCCTGGAAGGCCTTCTCCTGCTCCTGCTGCTTCTTCAGCAGTTCCTGCTGCTTCGCGAGGCGGACCTGCGGGGAGACGGGGCGCGGCACGAGGGTCAGGTCGAAGGCGAGCTCGGGGGCGGGGAGGGTGTGCTGTGTGCTGTCGGTGTACTGGCGAGCGAACCAGTACAGGCTGTGGAACAGCTCACGGAGGCTGTCGAGAGCCAGTTTGGGCGGCACGGGGCTCGACCTGTGCACCGCGCGGTTGCCGTTGAGACGGACGAGGTCCATCTTGGCGACCAGGCCGGGGCCGACGAGGTGTTTGAACGCCGGCTCCTTGATCATCGCGTTGAGGTCCTTCTTGTACGGCTCGGCCAGGCGGCGGGGCTCGTGCTCGTACAGCCACTGCACGGCCTGCTCCAGGACGAACCGGGAGTAGAAGGCGGAGGCACGCGGGTCCGCGTGGGCGAGTCGTTCGGCCTTGCGGGCGTCGGCGTGGAGGGCGGGCCAGGCGTCCCGGAGAAAGGCGAAGTTCCCGGCTGGGTGTCCGTGCTCGGTGGCCATGGTGGTGAGCGCCCTCCCCTTGACAGGTGCAGGGAAGTGGCGCCCCCCCGCTGCCTTCGTCTCACGCGTCACAGGGACGCGGGTTCATGATCCCAGAGGGTGCCGTTGAAGGCACGCTGCTGGACGGAGGTGAAGAGTTCGTCGAGCGTGGCGAGGTGAGCCGTCTGGACGTCGCGCTGGGTGCGCACACGACGCAGCAGAGCGGCGAACCGCTCCTGCAGTTCGAGGGGCGGAACCGGCAGCGAGAGACCCATCAATTTGCCCTTGGAAATATTCACCATGGAAGCGGCACTGCCCGACGCGAGAGCCTGAATGCGCTTCCGCATGGCCGGATGGGTCATGGCGGCGTGAAGGTACTCGGCCGTTGCTCCCGAGTCCTCCGCAGGCACGAGCCGGAAAATGAGGTCCGGCAGCAGGAGACGCTCGGGGGTAGAGGTCACGAGCGCCACGGCCGCAACCAGGTCAGGGGTGTTCTTACGAGAGAAGAGCAGGTCCCCGGCGCGCACTTCGAAGCGCTGGTCGACGGCGAAATCCAGCGGCAGCGCCTTGTTCTCGTCGGCGTCGTAGACGCAGCGCGTCACCGCGCCGAGCTTCAGGACGCCCCACTCCCCCGGTCGGGCCGGGCGGTCCAGGCATTGAGGGCTCTTGCCGCTGTCGATACCCGACAGCAGATCTCCGAGCGTCCGCACCTCCCATCCTCGCGGATTCCTGACGGGGTCGCCGAACATGTCGAGGAAGACGGACCGGGTGAGCTCGTCGAAGAGCTCCAGCGCACGGCGGCGCTTGACCCGCAGGGCATCCACCGCGTCCAGCACATCGGCCGCTTTGGCCTGCTCCTCCAGCGGCGGACAGGAGAAGCTCTCGGCGAGCAGGTCGGACTTGTTTACATGGCGCATGGTCGCGCCATGCATATGCCGCTCGGCCTTCCTCAGCACAGCACCGATGGCATGTCTGAGGTAGCGCTTGTCCACCAGGTCGCTGTTCGGCTGGACCCGGAAAATGTGCTGGTTGAGCAGAGCGACATCGGGCCCCTGCCATTCGAAGACGCCGAGGGTCGCCGACCAGGAGACCAAGAGGTCCCCCGGATGGACGTGGAACCTGTCCGGCACCTGCCGCGTCGTCCGGTTGAACGGCTTGGCCGCGTCCGTCAGGTTCTGAATGCGGATGATCCGGGAGCCGTTGTCCTCCCAGTCCGAGGACTTGAAGGCCACGCCGTTGGTGAAGGTCGCCACCTCACCCAGGGCCACATGCCGAGAGCTCACGCCAGGATCCCTTCGAGCTCCGCGGCACCTTCTTCGATCTCTTTGTCGAGACGCTTCAGATCGGCCAGGATCTCGGACGGCTTACGCGTCTCGATGCTATCGTGGACGATCTCCTTGTACCGGCTGAAGGAGAAATCGTAGCCGTTTTCGACGATCTCCGACTTCGGCACCGTGAAGGAGGCGGCGGTGCGGGGACGTTCCCGTTCCGAGCCGGAGCGATGGAACCAGCGGGCGAGGGCGTCCGGCAGGTTGTTCTTCTCGTGCTCGTGGTCGGCGAGCACCCCGGCGTCGGGGCGGACGCCCAGCTTGTCCTCGGTCAGGAGCGGGGTGCGCTTGTCGTCGAGCGAGAAGCCGTCGGCCCGGACGTCGTAGAACCAGACCTCGTCCGTGCCGCCCGTGTCGGTGCGGGTGAAGAAGAGGATGGCGGTGGAGACTCCGGCGTACGGCTTGAAGACGCCGGACGGGAGCTTGACCACCGCGTCGAGCTTCTGCTCTTCCACGAGCATCCTGCGCAGGTCCCTGTGCGCCTTGGTGGAACCGAAGAGGACACCCTCGGGCACGATGACGGCGGCGCGTCCGCCCGGCTTGAGCAGGCGCAGGAACAGGGCGAGGAAGAGCAGTTCCGTCTTCTTGGTCCTGACCGTGCGGAGCAGGTCGGCCGCGGTGGACTCGTAGTCCAGGCTGCCCGCGAACGGCGGATTCGCCAGAATCAGGGAGTACTTCTCCTCGTCGCCGAACTCGGCGCCCGTCTGGGAAAGCGAGTCGCGGTAGCGGATGTCCGGGTTCGCGATGCCGTGGAGAAGCATGTTCATCGACCCGATGCGGAGCATGGTGGAGTCGAAGTCGAAGCCGTGGAACATCTCCTCGTCGAAGTGACGGCGTTCCTCGGTGCCGAGCAGGTCCCGCCTGTGCTCGCGCTTCAGATAGGCCGCCGACTGGACGAGGAAGCCGGCCGTGCCGCATGCCGGGTCGCAGATCGTGTCGCCGGGGCGCGGCTGGGTCATCTCGACCATGAGGTCGATGATGTGGCGGGGGGTGCGGAACTGGCCGTTCTGCCCGGCGGTCGCGATCTTCGCGAGCAGGTACTCGTAGACGTCACCCTTGGTGTCGCCGTCCTCCATGTGCTCGGCGATGTCGTCCAGCAGGTCGACGACCTTGACCAGGAGGTTCGGATCCGGGATCTCGAAACGGGCGTTTCGCATGTGGTGCGAGTACGTGGAGTCCTCGCCGCCCATGCGCCGCAGGTACGGGAAGACGCCCTGGCTCACCACGTCGTACATGGCCTGCGGCTGCATGGTGCGGAAGTTGTGCCACCGCAGGTCCTGCTGGTCCTCGGTGAAGAAGGGTTCCGAGTCCGGGATGCCCGAGAACTCGGCGGCCTGGTCCTTGGCGATCTGCAGATCGTCCAGCCGCTTGATGAAGAGCAGATACGTGATCTGTTCCATCACCTGGAGCGGATTGGAGATACCGCCCGACCAGAACGCGTCCCAGACGCGCCCCACCTTGTTCCTCAGTTCACCCGTAATCACGTCCGGGAGTTTACGGCCCGTGCCGTAGCGTGGTGCCATGACCGAGAACCGCATCCGGTTCACCGTCGAGGCCCGCGCCACGTACGACGCGCTGCCAGGTGAGCGTCGGGCGTGGCCCCCGGCGTAATGCTGGAATACATGGTGGCCGGCGCGCTCATGGTCGTCGTCGTGCTGGAGATCTTCGACGACAGCGGCTACTCGATCGACGAAGCCGACGCGCAGTGACCAACGCCTGAGGGGCGGCACCCGGAGTTGCGGGTGCCGCCCCTCGTGCACGAGTGGGTCACGCGGTGAGCTTCACCAGCGCCGCGTCGATCCGGGCCAGCGTCTTCTCCCTGCCCAGGACTTCCAGGGACTCGAAGAGCGGCAGGCCGACGGTGCGGCCGGTGACGGCGACGCGGACCGGGGCCTGAGCCTTGCCGAGCTTGAGGCCGTACACCTCGCCGGCGGCCAGGACGGCCTCCTTCAGGGACTCGGGGGAGGTCCAGTCGGCCGACTCCAGCTTCTCCCGGGCCGTGCGCAGCAGGGCGTCGGAGCCCTCCTTCATCGCCTTGGTCCAGGAAGCCTCGTCCTCGACCGGCTCCGGCAGGAAGAGGAAGTCGACGTTGTCGGTGATCTCCGACAGCACCTTCAGGCGGGTCTGGGCGTGCGGGGCGATCGCCTGCCACTTGGCCTCGTCGAACTCCTCGGGCGCCCAGGGGGCGAACGGGGCCTTCAGCCACGGGCGGCAGCGCTCGGTGAACTCCTTCACATCCAGCATGCGGATGTGGTCACCGTTGATCGCCTCGCACTTCTTCAGGTCGAAGCGCGCCGGGTTGGGGTTCACGTCGGAGATGTCGAAGGCGGCGACCATCTCGGCGATCGTGAAGATGTCCTGGTCCGCGGAGAGCGACCAGCCGAGCAGGGACAGGTAGTTGAGCAGGCCCTCGGGCAGGAAGCCCCGCTCGCGGTAGAGGTTCAGCGACGACTGCGGGTCGCGCTTGGAGAGCTTCTTGTTGCCCTCGCCCATCACGTACGGCAGGTGCCCGAACTGCGGGGTCTGCTTGGCGATGCCCAGCTCCGTCAGCGCCTTGTACAGGGCGATCTGGCGGGGGGTGGACGAGAGCAGGTCCTCGCCGCGCAGGACGTGGGTGATCTCCATCAGGGCGTCGTCGACCGGGTTCACCAGCGTGTACAGCGGAGCGCCGTTCGCGCGGACGATGCCGTAGTCCGGCACGTTCTCCGGGGTGAAGGTCAGCTCGCCGCGCACCAGGTCGGTGAACGTGATCGTCTCGTCCGGCATCCGGAAGCGGACGATGGGCGTACGGCCCTGCGCCTCGTACTCCTCGACCTGCTCGGCGCTCAGATCGCGGCAGTGGCCGTCGTAGCCGGAGGGCTTGCCGATGGCGCGGGCCGCCTCACGGCGGGTGTCCAGCTCCTCCTGGGAGCAGTAGCAGTGGTAGGCGTAGCCGCCGTCCAGCAGCTTCCGGGCCACGTCCGCGTAGATGTCCATGCGCTGCGACTGGCGGTACGGCGTGTGCGGGCCGCCGACCTCGGGGCCCTCGTCCCAGTCGAAGCCGAGCCAGCGCATCGCGTCGAGCAGCTGGTTGTAGGACTCCTCGGAGTCGCGGGCGGCGTCGGTGTCCTCGATGCGGAAGACCAGGGTGCCCTGGTGGTGCCGGGCGAACGCCCAGTTGAACAGGGCGGTGCGGACCAGACCCACGTGCGGGTTACCGGTGGGCGAGGGACAGAAACGGACGCGTACGGGTGAGCCGGATGCGCTAGCCACGCTTGACAACCTTGTTGGTGAGAGTGCCGATGCCTTCGATGGAGACGGCGACCTCGTCGCCGACGTTCAGGGGGCCGACCCCCGCGGGGGTGCCGGTGAGGATGACGTCGCCGGGGAGCAGGGTCATGGCCTCGGAGATGTTGACGACCAGGTCCTCGATGGGGTGGATCATCTCGCTCGTACGGCCCAGCTGGCGCTGTTCGCCGTTGACGGTGAGCTGGATGGTGAGGTCGTTCGCGCGGCCGAGGTCGAGGTCGGTCTCCACCCAGGGGCCGAGCGGGCAGGAGGTGTCGAAGCCCTTGGCCCGGGCCCACTGCTTCTCGCGGCGCTGCACATCGCGGGCGGTGACGTCGTTGGCGCAGGTGTAGCCGAGGATCACGTCCTTGACGCGGTCGCGCGGGACCTCCCGGCACATGCGGCCGATGACGACGGCCAGCTCGGCCTCGTGGTGCAGTTCCTCGGAGAAGGAGGGGTACTGGATGTCGTCGCCGGGGCCGATCACCGAGGTGGACGGCTTGAAGAAGGCGAAGGGGGCGTCCGGCACCTCGTTGCCCAGCTCGCGCGCGTGCTCGGCGTAGTTGCGGCCGAACGCCACGACCTTGTTGGGGAGTACCGGCGGCAGCAGCCTGACCTTGCTCAGCGGCACCTTCGTACCGGACAGCTCGTAGTCCGCGAACGGGATGCCCTTGATGATGTCGAGGACGAGTTCGTCCTGCTTGTCGCCCTCGACCGCGCCGAAGGCTACGTTCCCGTCGATGGAGAACCTGGCGATGCGCACGGGATCCTTGCGCCCCTTACTGAGAACCGGCGTACTGACGCCCAAGGTTAACCGGTCGGGCCGCCGGACGTTCGGCCGGTGCGACGGGCCCGCGGCGTTTTTCCGGTGCGGGAATGGGGCGGGCCGGAATTCCGGGTTCGCGGTGTTCGGCGTGCGCCCCGGCGGGCCTCGCCCGGGGCCGTACGGTGCGCCGGCGGCCGCGGGAGCACGGCCACCGGCTTGTTGCGGATGATCGCCGAGGCGCTCGGAAAAGCAGTCCCCGGGGGAATTCCGGGGCGCGCGTCATCCCAGGGGCCGGGACTCGTACGAAAACGGGGTCCCGGAAATTCAGCGGAATAGGTGAGCGCCGGTCGGCTGCTCTCCGGGCCGGTCGGCTACTCTCCGGCGGTGGCCGTCGCGCCGGCCGGGACGTCCACCAGCACCGTGCGCCGGGGGTTGGCCGTCTGGGCCGGGAGCTCGAGGGAGTGCTCCAGCAGCTCGGGGGTCTGCAGTTCGTCGGCGTCCGTCAGATGCGCCAGGGTGGTGCGTCGCGGGTTGGCGATCTTGTGGAACATCATCGTCGTCTTCACCGTTGTGATCCTGTGCCCTCGGGTCGAGTGGGTTGGCAGAGTCGTCCCTCTTGTAAAGCGTCAGGCTAAACATCCGATTCCCCGCCGAAGGCGCCAACTGCCCACGAGGCGTGTGTGAGTTTGCTCACGAGCTCGCGAACAATTCGGTCAAATCTGGTAGGCAACACGACCCAGCGAAACGGACATTGACCCCCTGAAGCCATCATTCCGCTCCCGATCATGGCGACTCAGACACCTGACGCCGAGCGGCGAGTCGCAGAGAAACGCCCGATATGTTGGGGATCGGCTTCCACGGCTGGTGACGCGGCACTCACAGTCCGTCACGGAGGTCACAGCTCGGGGCACGGCCCTTGTTGGAGATCCGGCACTGTGCTGGAATTCCACGGACCGCCGCAGGGATCGAGCCGGCGCACAAGGGGCGCGAAGCAGCGCCGAGTGGCGGGCGAGACAGGGGGGAACCAGCGCCGGTCACTCAAGACCATCGGGGGGCGTTTTCAGGGCGCTCCCCACAACGCCGACACCGTGTCCCTCCGTTCGCGCGGAGGGGCGCCTGGTCCAGAGGTTGCGACGCTAGTGCAGGGACGTTTCAAGAGGGATGGCAGCGCTTCGGCGGAGCCGGAGTCGCACGACGGGACTGGCCCCATGAAGGGCAGCTCCTCGCCCCAGCACGCCCAGAACCCGGGCCCGGCCCCGTCCGCGGACGGCGGTGAGCGCGGCGGACGCCCCGGCGTGTCGGCCGCGACCGGGACCGGCACCTCCGGCGCCGCCCCCGCGCCGGCCATCAAGCCCGCCAAGGGCTCCACCGGCCCCGGCTCCCGCATGGCGCTGCGCAACTGGCGCATCTCCACGCGCCTGGTGTCGCTGCTCGCGCTCCCGGTGGTCGCGGCGACCTCGCTGGGCGCGCTGCGCATCGACCAGAACATCACCGACATCCAGCAGCTCGACAACATGAAGCTGCTGACGGACATGACCAAGCAGGCGACCGAGCTGGCGCAGGCGCTCCAGGACGAGCGCGACCAGTCCGCCGGTCCCATGGCGCACGGCCTGAGCGCGAACGACTACACGGTCAAGGGCTACCGGGACAAGACCGACCGGGCCCTGTCGAACTTCGAGAACTCCACCCAGGAGATCGACGCCGCCAGCAAGGACGGTCAGCTCCAGGGCGTTCGTGACAACCTCGTCGGCATCTTCAACCAGCTCGACCAGCTGGCCAAGATCCGCAAGGGCGCCTACTCGACGAAGGGCAACTCGACCCAGACGATCGAGTCCTACCACCGGCTGATCACCCAGCTGGTCGACCTGTCCCAGGACATGGCCCAGGCGTCCAGCAACCCGGAGATGATCTCGCGCACCCGCGCCCTGGCGGCCTTCTCCACCGCCAAGGAGTACGCCTCCGTGCAGCGCGCCACGATCGCCGCCGCGCTGCCCGCGACCACGTCCACCAAGGGCGACCTGTCGACGAACGACCGCCTCTACGGCCAGTCGGCGTACCAGAGCGAGAACTCCGAGATCGCGATCTTCCGGAAGATCTACGCGAACAACAACGCCGAGGAACTCCTCAAGCCGATCGACCAGGGCAACCCGACGATCGAGTCCGCGGACACCTACGCCAAGCGCGTCTTCGACTCCCCCGACGGCCTCCAGAGCCTGAACGCCCGCTCCTACAAGGACTGGGTGGACGACAGCTCGACCAAGATCGAGCAGATGAAGAAGATCGAGCACACGCTGCTCGAGGAGATGGAGCAGAAGGCCCGCGAGCTGAAGAGCGCCACCCAGCGTGACGCCATCATCTCCGGTGCGCTGATCCTCCTCGTGCTCGGTGTGTCGCTGGTCGGCGCCTTCGTCGTGGCCCGCTCCATGATCCGCTCGCTGCGCCGCCTGCAGGAGACCGCGACCAAGGTCGCCCAGGACCGTCTGCCCGAGCTGGTCAAGCAGCTGTCGGAGTCCGACCCGCAGGACGTCGACACCTCCGTGGAGTCGGTCGGTGTGCACTCCCGGGACGAGATCGGCCAGGTGGCCGCGGCCTTCGACGACGTGCACCGCGAGGCGGTCCGCCTCGCCGCCGAGCAGGCCCTGCTGCGGGGCAACGTCAACGCGATGTTCACCAACCTCTCGCGCCGCTCCCAGGGCCTGATCCAGCGCCAGCTGTCGCTGATCTCCGAACTGGAGTCCCGCGAGGCCGACCCGGACCAGCTGTCCTCGCTGTTCAAGCTCGACCACCTCGCGACGCGTATGCGCCGTAACGGTGAGAACCTCCTCGTCCTCGCGGGTGAGGAGCCCGGCCGCCGCTGGACCCGCCCGGTCCCGCTGGTCGACGTGCTCCGCGCCGCCGCGTCCGAGGTGGAGCAGTACGAGCGCATCGAGCTGGCCTCCGTGCCGACCACCGAGGTCGCCGGCCGCGTGGTCAACGACCTCGTGCACCTGCTCGCCGAGCTGCTGGAGAACGCCACCTCGTTCTCCTCGCCGCAGACCAAGGTCAAGGTCACCGGTCACGCGCTGCCCGACGGCCGCGTGCTGATCGAGATCCACGACACTGGTATCGGCCTGTCCCCCGAGGACCTCGCGGCGATCAACGAGCGGCTCGCCTCGCCGCCCACCGTGGACGTCTCCGTCTCCCGCCGCATGGGCCTCTTCGTGGTCGGCCGACTCTCGCAGCGGCACGGCATCCGCATCCAGCTGCGCCCGTCCGACTCCGGTGGTACGACCGCGCTGGTCATGCTGCCCGTGGACGTGGCCCAGGGCGGCAAGAAGCCCGCTACGGGCAAGCCGGGCGCGCCCGTCGCGACCGGTGGCCCGGCCGCCGCGCAGGCCGCCGCCGGTGCGGCCGCGGCCCGGCGCCAGGCGGGCAACGCGGGCGGCGGTGCCCTCGGCGGTGCTCCGACCGGTGGCGGTCTGCTCGGTGCGGGTTCCGCTCCGCGCGGCCAGGTCGGCGCCGGCCAGGGTCCCCGGGCCGCGCTGCCCGGCAGCGGCCAGGGCGGCCGTCCCGGTGCGCCGGGTGGTGCCCGCGGTCCCCAGGGCGGTCCCGGCGGTCCCGGTCTCGGTGGCCCGCTGGGCCGGCCGGCGCCCGCGGGCGCGGGTGCGGGCGGCTTCGGCGGTCAGGCGCCCGGCGCCCCGCAGGGCCTGCAGTCCGCGAACCCGGGCGGCCCGCAGCAGGACGCCTTCGGCGGCCGTGGCACGCAGCGTCCCGGCGCCGCCCCCGACCAGGGCCGCCAGCTGCCGCCGCGCGGCGGCCCGCGGGCCGAGCTGCCCGGCGGTGACCAGCAGCCGCGCACTCCGGACTGGGCCGACAGCCAGGCCCCGATGTCGCGTGCCTCGCTGGACGCCCCGCGCGGCCACGACGAGCAGGACCCGGCACACACCGCGCGCATGCCGCGCGTCGACGACCGGCAGGGTCCGGGCTCGACCGCGGAGATGCCCCGGATCGACGCACAGGGCCCGGCCGCCACGGGCGAGTTCCCGCGCCCGGACCTGAACGGTCTGGGCGGCCCCCGGAACACCGGCCAGTTCGCCCGTCCCGAGAACCCGCAGCAGACCGGCCAGTTCGCGCGCCCCGAAAGCCCGTACCAGACCGGCCAGTTCGCGCGCCCCGACGCTCCCCAGCTGCCCGGCCGGTTCGACGGTCCCGGAGCCGGGGACGGCTCGGGTCAGTTCGTCCGCTCCGACGTCTTCGGCACGCCGGCACCGCGGCAGGACGACCCCGCGCGCAACACGGGCCACAACACTGGCCAGTTCGCGGCTCCGCAGGGCTTCGACGGCGGTTACGACGGCAGCTCCACCGGCCGCCACGCCCTGCCTGGGCGCCAGAACCCGGCCCACACCGGTCAGTTCGAGCGCCCGCAGCCGACCGGCCGGGACGGCTTCGGTGCCCAGCGTCCGCAGGCCCCGCAGCAGCAGCGTCCGGTGCACCGTGAGCCGGAGGCCCTGCCGCCGGCCAGCGGCCCGGTCGACGGCCGTACCCCGCTGTACGACACGCTGGAGACCAACTGGTTCCACGGCGGTTCGCAGCAGCAGGAGCCCGCGCCGCAGCAGCCGGCGTCCGCCCCGGCTCCGCAGCGTCCCGCGGGCACGAACGGCAACGGCTCCACCACCGGCTCCTGGCGCACCTCGCCGAACGACGAGTTCGTCCGCCAGGCCGAGCGCGTCCGGCAGCCCGCGGCGGGCGGTGTCACCACCTCCGGCCTGCCGCGCCGGGTGCCCCGGGCGAACCTCGTCCCGGGCACGGCTCAGCAGCAACAGCACCAAGCCGGTCCGCAGGTCTCGCGTGCGCCCGATGACGTACGCGGACGGCTGACCAATCTCCGTCGGGGCATCGCTCAGGGCCGTCAGGCCGGCAGCGGCCAGACCGGCAGCTTCCCGAGCCCCACTCACCAGCAGGAGCGTTAGTTGAGTCCGATGAGCCAGGCGGCACAGAACCTGAACTGGTTGATCACCAACTTCGTGGACAACACCCCCGGGGTGTCGCACACGGTGGTGGTCTCCGCCGACGGCCTTCTGCTGGCGATGTCCGAAGGCTTCCCGCGGGACCGTGCCGACCAGCTGGCGGCCGTCGCGTCCGGGCTGACCTCCCTCACGGCCGGGGCCTCCCGGATCTTCGAGGGCGGCGACGTGGCGCAGACGGTCGTCGAGATGGAGCGCGGGTTCCTCTTCCTGATGTCCGTCTCGGACGGGTCGTCCCTCGCGGTCCTGGCCCACCCCGAGTGCGACATCGGTCTCGTCGGCTACGAGATGGCCCTGCTCGTCGACCGCGCAGGGGCGGTACTCACCCCGGACCTGCGCGCCGAACTCCAAGGCAGTTTGCTTCACTGACCGGCCCCGGCACCACCCACCTCACCAAACCACCGTCCGGCCGCCACAATCCCCCCACCGGCCTCGTCCGACGGCTCGACTGACCGACTTGCTGTCCCGCCCGGAGGATTCATGACCCCGCCCACCGCCCATCACGATCCGTACGCGGAGCCGTACGGTGACGAGGGCGACCAGCCACTGGTACGGCCGTATGCGATGACCGGTGGCCGGACCCGGCCGCGGTATCAGCTCGCGATCGAGGCGCTGATCAGCACCACGGCCGACCCGGCAGCGCTCATGGGACTGCTCCCGGAGCACCAGCGCATCTGCCATCTGTGCCGTGAGGTCAAGTCGGTCGCGGAGGTCTCCGCGCTGCTGACCATGCCGCTCGGAGTGGCCCGGATCCTGGTGGCCGACCTCGCCGAGGCCGGCCTGGTCGCCATCCACCAGCCGGGTGGCGACGAGAACAACGGCGGCGCACCGGACGTGACGCTGCTCGAAAGGGTGCTCAGTGGACTTCGCAAGCTCTGACGGAGGGCGGGCGACCACCTCCGCGAAGATCGTGGTGGCGGGTGGATTCGGCGTCGGCAAGACGACCTTCGTCGGCGCCGTCTCCGAGATCAACCCGCTGCGCACCGAGGCCGTCATGACGTCCGCTTCGGCCGGTATCGACGACCTCACCCACACCGGGGACAAGACCACCACCACGGTGGCCATGGACTTCGGCCGTATCACCCTCGACCAGGACCTGATCCTGTACCTGTTCGGCACCCCCGGTCAGGACCGGTTCTGGTTCATGTGGGACGACCTGGTGCGGGGTGCGATCGGCGCGGTGGTGCTCGTGGACACCCGGCGCCTCGCCGACTGCTTCCCGGCGGTCGACTACTTCGAGAACAGCGGCCTGCCGTTCGTCGTCGCCCTCAACGGCTTCGACGGCCATCAGCCGTACGCCCCCGAGGAAGTGCGGGAAGCGCTGCAGATCGGGCCGGACACCCCGATCATCACGACCGACGCCCGGCATCGCGCGGACGCCAAGAGCGCGCTGATCACGCTGGTCGAGCACGCCCTGATGGCGCGGCTCAAGTAGCACAGGCGTACGTACTCAAGTACGTCGTCACATACGGCAGTTGTCGTAAAGAAAGCCGGAGCCGACTGTGGCCTTTGACACGGTCGGCTCCGGTGTTCATAACAGTTCGGCAGAGGAATCCCCCGGTATCACCACGCGACGCGGTCGCGCCGTACCGCTGTGCTCACAATCGCCCCGCCTTTTGCCGGGGCTCGCTCTTTATGACCGTTTTATCTGGGCCTTACAAGAGCATCACGAACAGGTTTCCGCTGTTTGGAAGAGCACTGGTCCACGTGCTGGAATGCCTGAACTGCCCAATAGTCAAAGACGTACTCAGTAGTCGATGACGAACCGGGCTCTGAGAGACTGCGGCACGACGTAGGTGCCGACCGCCGAGAGGTTGTTGGTCGAGTGAGGCGAAGCAAGAACGGTCCCGAGCCGTCGGCGCGGGGCAACTTCACCCCGCCGCCGCGCGCTGCGGCGCCCTCCCCTGTGACCGGTGCGGAGCCGGCGGCCGCTCCCGCGCCGAGCGGCGGCCGGTTCTCCCCGCGCAACTGGCGCGTGCCGACCAGGCTGAACGCGATCCTGCTGATACCCGTGACGGTCGGTCTCGTCATGGGCGGCTTCCAGGTGAAGAGCTCGATCGACACCTGGCAGCAGGCCCGCGACGCCGAGAACACCGCCCGGCTGGTGCGTGCCTCCCTGACGTACGCCAACGCGCTCGAGAACGAGCGTGACATCACCGCGGCCCCGCTGCTGAAGGGCAAGCTGGCGACCCCCACGGACAAGGCGACCATCAAGGCGGCCCGCAACGAGACCGACCAGGCCGCCGACGCCTTCGACCAGGCCGCGCAGAACATGCCGAACGAGTCCGGCCTGGAGCGCCGGCTGAAGCTGTTCCGGCAGGTCGAGCCCTTCCTGCAGACGCTGCGTGCGGGCGCGTACACGAGCAAGTTCAAGGGTGTGGACACCGAGGAGGGCTACGTCAAGGTCGCCCACCCCCTGATGGAGTTCGCCAACGAGCTGGGCCTGGGCACCGGCAACATCACCTCCTACGGCCGTACCGTCTACGCCATGTCGCTCACCAAGGCGGCACTCTCGCTGGACCGCTCGATCGGCATGCACATGCTGGCCAAGCCGGGCCCGGACGCCCCCAACCTGGCCACCCAGCGTGTCGCCCTCTCCTCCTACGCCTACCTGGAGGGCATCGCCGTCGAGGAGTACCTCGGCGGTGGCACCCAGGCCGACGCCGACAGGCTGGACGCCGAGAAGAGGGACATCGAGACCAAGGCAGCGGCGATGGCCCAGCAGGCCAAGAGCCAGAACCCGAACTACGTGGCCCCGCCGTCCAAGCCGCAGGACATGGTCACGGACCTCGCCACGCTGGACTCCCCGTCCCCGGCCGCGCTCCAGCAGCTCACTCTGAAGGGCATCACCCCGCAGAACTGGTGGGCGGTCAACACCCTCAAGTTCGACGCCTACCGCCAGATCGAGTCGGACATGGCCGACAAGGCGGTGAACGAGGCCTCGGACATCGCCGACAACGCCAAGACCTCGGCGTTCATCACCGGCGCCGTCGTCGTGGTCGCCCTGCTGCTGGCCTTCATCCTGGCCGGTGCGGTGGCCCGGCAGATGAGCCGGTCGATGCGCCAGCTGCGCAACGCCGCCTTCGGCATCGCCGAGCAGCGTCTGCCGATGCTGGTCGACCAGCTCTCCCGCACCGACCCCGGCCGGGTCGACACCCGGGTCGCCCCGATCCCGATCACCACCAAGGACGAGATCGGCGAGGTCGCCCGCGCCTTCGACCAGGTCCACCGCGAGGCGGTCCGGCTCGCCTCCGAGCAGGCCCTGCTGCGGGGCAACATCAACGCGATCTTCACCAACCTCTCGCGCCGCAACCAGTCGCTGATCGAGGGCCAGCTGACCCTGATCACCGACCTGGAGAACAACGAGGCCGACCCGGACCAGCTGGAGAACCTCTTCAAGCTGGACCACCTGGCCACCCGTATGCGCCGCAACGGCGAGAACCTCCTGGTCCTCGCCGGCGAGGAGCCCGGCCGCCGCTGGGACCAGCCGGTCCCGCTGGTCGACGTGCTGCGCGCCGCCTCCTCCGAGGTGGAGCAGTACGAGCGCATCGAGCTGTCCGGTGTCCCCGAGGCCGAGATCCACGGCCGTGCGGTCACCGACCTCGTGCACCTGCTGGCCGAGCTGCTGGAGAACGCCACCACGTTCTCCTCCCCGCAGACCAAGGTCCGCGTCACCGCGACCCGTCTGCCCGACGGCCGTATCATGATCGAGATCCACGACAAGGGCATCGGCCTGACGGCCGAGGACTTCGCGGACATCAACCACAAGCTGGCCAACCCGCCGACCGTGGACGCCGCGATCTCCCAGCGCATGGGCCTGTTCGTGGTCGGCCGGCTGTCCGACCGGCACGGCATCCGCGTCCAGCTGCGCCCCTCGGGCGAGCAGGCCGGTACGACATCGCTGGTCATGCTGCCGGACGCGATCACGCACGGCGGTGGCGGCGAAGTCCCGTTGGACCGCGAGGAGTTCACCGTCTCGCAGATCATCCCGGAGCAGCAGTTCAGGGGTGAGAACTTCAACCAGACGCAGCCGATGCCGATGCGCACCGCCGCCGAACTGGGCTTCGACGACAGCCGGTACGTGGACGTCCCCGACGACATCCGTGAGCTGGACCCGGTCGGCCGCTCCCTGATGCGCGAGGAGCGCCGGGCGGCCCTGGAGGCGCAGACGCACGGCGAGCAGCCGGACCTGCCGCAGCAGGAGACCACGGAGGCCCCCGCCGGCTACGCCGACCCGCTCTTCGACGGCCCGCAGGGCTACCAGGAGCAGCCGCGGCCGTCGTACCAGGAGCAGGCCTACCAGGAGCAGCCGCAGCAGGCGTACGAGGAGCAGACGTACGCCGAGCCGCAGCAGGCCCCGTTCGAGGAGCAGTCGTACGACAAGCCGTACGACGAGCAGTACTACGCGCCGAACGGCGGCTACCCGGACCCCGCCTATGCGGAGCAGTCGCAGGCCCCGTCCTTCCAGGACGACTGGCCGCAGCAGCCGCAGCAGGACGGCTTCCGGAACGGCTATCCGGCCCATTACGCTCCGGAAACGGAATCCTCGCAGGCCGCTGACGCGAGTGAGCGGAACCGCGTAGGCTTCGACCGTCCGGGACCGGCCTCTCCCGCCGCCCACGAGCTGACCGACGCCGGGCTGCCCCGCCGGGGATCCGCCGCGAGCGGTTCCAACGGCTCGGCCACCGCGGGTGGCACGGCGGGCGTGCAGCAGGAAGCTCCGGCACCGGGCAACACCCCGGCTGCGGGCGACGACAGCGGCTGGCGTTCGCAGAACGACGAGCGTTGGCAGCAGGCGTCGCAGCTCCGGAAGCCCAAGGCAGGCGGGGTCACCGCCTCGGGCCTGCCGCGGCGGGTGCCCAAGGCCAACCTGGTCTCGGGTTCCGCCGAAACCACCCCCCAGGGGGGCCCACAGGTCTCCCGCGCCCCGGAGGACGTCCGGGGCAGGCTGAGCAACCTGCGCAGGGGCGTCCAGCGCGGACGCAGCGCAGGCAGTGAAACGAACGGCCAGGGCTTCGGTCCTGACAGCACCTACAACCAGGAGCGTTAGTGTGAGCCCGATGAGCCAGGCGGCACAGAACCTGAACTGGTTGATCACCAACTTCGTGGACAACACCCCGGGGGTGTCCCACACGGTGGTGGTCTCCGCCGACGGACTCCTTCTGGCGATGTCCGAAGGCTTCCCCCGCGACCGCGCCGACCAGCTCGCGGCCGTCGCCTCCGGTCTGACGTCTCTGACGGCAGGCGCCTCCCGGATCTTCGAGGGAGGCAGCGTGAATCAGACGGTTGTGGAGATGGAGCGGGGATTCCTCTTCATCATGTCCATCTCCGACGGCTCGTCGCTCGCCGTGCTGGCCCACCCGGAAGCGGACATCGGCCTCATCGGGTACGAGATGGCCCTTCTGGTGGACCGTGCGGGCACGGTCCTCACCCCGGATCTGCGTGCAGAGCTCCAGGGAAGCCTTCTCAACTAACAGACCAACGGTGCGTATACGCGTCCCGGGGCCGTAAGGTTTCGGGACGCGGCTCCACACGGATGGGTGCCCGGCGCAGTCGGAGGAGGAGAAAGTGGCAACACCCCCAGGCGGTTCGTCTTCGGGCAACTGGTCGTACGGTCCTGCCCAGGGCCAGGACGGCGGCTCGGCGAACCGGTACAACTTCCCCTCCGCCCCCAGCCATCGGCAGCCGTACGCCCCGCAGGGTCCCGGCCCCTCGCCGTACCAGCAGCCGCCGGCCCCGCGGATCCAGCCGGTGCAACCGCAGCGCCGCCCCGAGCCGGCGCCCGCGACCGCATCGAACAACCCCTTGGTGCGTCCGTACGCCATGACCGGCGGCCGGACCCGCCCGCGCTACCAGCTCGCCATCGAGGCACTGGTGCACACCACCGCCGCTCCGCACCAGATGCAGGGTCAGCTGCCCGAGCATCAGCGGATCTGCAACCTGTGCCGGGAGATCAAGTCGGTAGCCGAAATCTCCGCGCTCCTGACAATCCCCCTCGGCGTGGCCAGGATCCTCGTCGCCGACTTGGCGGAGGCGGGCCTGGTCGCCATCCATCAGCCCGGCGGCGACGAGAACGCCGGTGGCCAGCCAGACGTGACACTGCTCGAAAGGGTGCTCAGTGGACTTCGCAAGCTCTAGCGGCGGTCCTTCCCGCTCCACCACCTCCGCGAAGATCGTGGTGGCGGGCGGCTTCGGCGTGGGCAAGACCACGTTCGTCGGCGCCGTCTCGGAGATCAACCCGCTGCGCACAGAGGCCGTCATGACGTCCGCTTCGGCCGGCATCGACGACCTCACCCACACCGGAGACAAGACGACCACGACGGTCGCCATGGACTTCGGCCGTATCACCCTCGACCAGGACCTGATCCTCTACCTCTTCGGTACGCCGGGTCAGGACCGGTTCTGGTTCATGTGGGAC
Source organism: Streptomyces sp. NPDC052107 (assembly GCF_040680215.1). NCBI lineage: Bacteria > Bacillati > Actinomycetota > Actinomycetes > Kitasatosporales > Streptomycetaceae > Streptomyces > Streptomyces sp. NPDC052107. The sequence goes on along the minus strand of NZ_JBFAWG010000004.1, from coordinate 130,364 downwards.
GACCTGGTGCGCGGTGCGATCGGCGCGGTGGTGCTCGTGGACACCCGGCGCCTCGCCGACTGCTTCCCGGCCGTCGACTACTTCGAGAACAGCGGCCTGCCCTTCGTCATCGCGCTGAACGGCTTCGACGGCAACCAGCCGTACAACCCCGACGAGGTCCGTGAGGCCCTGCAGATCGGCCCCGACACCCCGATCATCACGACGGACGCCCGCCACAGGGCTGACGCCAAGTCGACGCTGATCACTCTGGTGGAGCACGCTCTGATGGCTCGACTTCGGTAGTTCGGCCACTGGGCTGCCACGGCAGGTCGTACGCCGTCTGCGGGTGGTTCCTGGTTGCTGGCGCGGTTCCCCGCGCCCCTTACGGGGCGCGGGGTTTCTTTTTGCCCGGCGGCGTACACAGCAAGAGGGGCCCCTCCGCAGTGGAGGGGCCCCTCAAGAACCGGTGGAGCGGCGCAGCCTAGCCGTGCCAGCTGTGCGGGGCCCGGAAGCCGCCTTCGCGTTCCAGGCGGCGCCAGCCGGCCTTGGCGCGGCCCCGGTGGGTGTGGACCGAAGGCGTCGGCTGGGCGGCCGCGCGGGCCAGGAGGACGGCCGTGATGGCGGCGACTTCCTCGGGCTCGGCGTGGCCCTTCTCGACGCGGATGTCAGGAGTGCTCATGGGTGTCAGTCTCCGTGAGAGAGAGGTCCGCGGGGTTGCCGCGGCGGGTCCGCTCGGTTACTGCGGGGGGTTGCCGTGCTTGCGGGAGGGCAGGTCGGCGTGCTTGGACTGCAGCATGGCCAGGGACTTGACCAGGACCTCGCGGGTCTCGGCCGGGTCGATGACGTCGTCCACGAGGCCACGCTCGGCCGCGTAGTACGGGTGCATCAGCTCGGCCTTGTACTCCTTCACCATCCGGGCCCGCGTGGCCTCGGGGTCCGGCGCATCGGCGATCTGCCGGCGGAAGATGACGTTCGCGGCGCCCTCGGCGCCCATGACGGCGATCTCGTTGGTCGGCCAGGCGTAGGTGAGGTCGGCGCCGATCGACTGGGAGTCCATGACGATGTAGGCACCTCCGTACGCCTTGCGCAGGATGAGCGAAATCCTCGGCACGGTCGCGTTGCAGTAGGCGTACAGCAGCTTCGCGCCGTGGCGGATGATTCCGCCGTGCTCCTGGTCCACACCGGGGAGGAACCCCGGCACGTCCAGGAAGGTGACGATCGGGATATTGAAAGCGTCACACATTTGGACAAAGCGCGCAGCTTTTTCACTCGCCTCGATGTCCAGGACGCCCGCCAGCACCTGCGGCTGGTTGGCGATGATGCCGACGGCCTGGCCGTCCAGGCGGGCCAGCGCGCAGATGATGTTCCGGGCCCAGCGCTCGTGGACCTCCAGGTACTCGCCGTCGTCGACGATCTCCTCGATGACCTTGGCCATGTCGTACGGGCGGTTGCCGTCGGCCGGGACCAGGTCCAGCAGGACGTCGGAGCGGCGGTCCACCGGGTCGGAGGTGTCCACCCGGGGCGGGTTCTCCCGGTTGTTCTGCGGGAGGAGCGACAACAGGTACCGCACCTCGGCGATGCAGGTCTCCTCGTCGTCGTAGGCGAAGTGACAGACACCGGAGGTCTCGGCGTGGACGTCGGCGCCGCCCAGGCCGTTCTGGGTGATCTCCTCGCCGGTGACCGCCTTGACCACGTCCGGGCCGGTGATGAACATCTGCGAGGTCTCGCGGACCATGAAGACGAAGTCCGTCAGGGCGGGGCTGTACGCCGCGCCGCCCGCGCACGGGCCGAGCATCACCGAGATCTGCGGGATGACACCCGACGCCCTGGTGTTGCGCTGGAAGATGCCGCCATAACCGGCCAGGGCGGAGACGCCCTCCTGGATACGGGCGCCCGCGCCGTCGTTCAGCGACACCAGCGGCGCGCCGGCCGCGATGGCCATGTCCATGATCTTGTGGATCTTGGTGGCGTGTGCCTCACCCAGCGCACCGCCGAAGATCCGGAAGTCGTGCGCGTAGACGAAGACCGTACGGCCCTCCACCGTGCCCCAGCCGGTGACGACACCGTCGGTGTACGGCTTCTTCGCCTCCAGCCCGAAACCGGTCGCCCGGTGCCGGCGCAACTGCTCGACCTCCTGGAAGGACCCCGGATCCAGGAGCAGCTCGATCCGCTCCCGCGCCGTCAGCTTGCCCTTGGCGTGCTGCGCCGCGGTCGCCTTCTCGCCCGGGCCCGCCACGGCCTGCGCACGAATGTCGTGCAGCTCGGCGACCCGTCCGCGTGCGTCCGTCGGCTCGCCGGTCGGCTCACCCGTCGTCTCTTCCAAAACGGTCATGTAGCGACCTTACGAAGGACACCAAGGAAAGCGAGCCGTTGACTCCGTACAGTCTCCGGCCCGTTTTCCTGGTACCAGTGAACAGAACCATGGCCGCGTGCAGCCGTTCCGACTGCTCACAGGGCATCGTGGTTGTAGGGGCGCCACAAAGGCGCCACCTGAGAGCCGCCTCACATTCACAGTCGGCGCATGCCATCCCCGGGGTGACAGGGAGCCTCGGACGGCGGCCCGCCGAAAGGACCACCGCGCCCCACCGTACCGGTCGACTCCAGGGACACATGGTGACCAGAAGTTACCGCAAAGTCACCCTGCGGATGATGTTGAAAACCGGACGGAATAGGTTTACGGTCGGACTCGTTGGGTTCGTTGAACGTTAAACAGAAACGCCAGGAGAACGTCATGGGCATCTTCAGCCGCAAAGAGAACACCCCGCAGGCCCCGGCCGCCGGCGCCGACCTGACCGCGCTGAGCGGCGAGTACACCATCGACCCGGCGCACACCACGATCGGTTTCGTGGCGCGCCACGCGATGGTCACGAACGTCAAGGGCGCCTTCCAGGACTTCACCGGCACCCTGCACCTGGACGGGGCGGATCCCAGCAACTCCACCGCCACGTTCGACGTCAAGATGGAGAGCATCGACACCGGCAACGCCGACCGTGACGGCCACCTGAAGTCGTCCGACTTCTTCAAGATCGACGAGTTCCCGGTCATGACCTTCCGCTCCACCAAGGCGGAGGCCCTGGGCGGCGACGACTACCGCATCACCGGCGACCTCTCCCTGCTCGGCGTGACCAAGTCGCTCACCATCGACCTGGAGTTCAACGGCGCCGCGAAGGACCCGTTCGGCAACGAGCGCGTCGGCTTCGAGGGCAAGGCCGAGATCCTGCGCTCCGAGTGGGGCCTCACCTGGAACGCGACGCTGGAGACCGGCGGGATGCTCGTCTCCGACAAGATCAAGCTGAACTTCGACATCTCGGCGATCAAGCAGGCCTGAGCCTCCGGCCGCTCGGCCGGCACCACCGTGAGCGCGCCCGCCCCCGGAAACGGGAGGCGGGCGCTCGCGTGTCCTGCCGGCCACGCTACCCACGGCCTGAACGTGGACGCCCGCGCGCTGTGGCGGCTCGGGCCGCGTCCCGATCAGCCGAGCCCGGTGGTCAACCGACAGTCTCCTCCCGCGTGGTGGCGCGCTGCCGGTGAACGGTACGCCCGCCGGTACGGCCGCTGACGGGCAGCAGCCACCACGCCGCCGCGATCGACAGGGCCGCGCCCAGTGCTATCGCGGCCAGGCGGATCGGAGGCAGCTCGGTCGCGTCCTGGCCGAAGTAGCCGAGGAGGAGGGACAGGGCCGTGGTCATGCCGGCCGCCCAGTAGGCGTAGCTGCGGGGGACGGACGACCGGTGCCGGTCCGTGCTGTCGCTCACCGAGTCCGGACGGCGGGCACGGAGGCGGGACAGGGCCGAGCGGGACGCCTGGCTGGCCGGGGCACTCGGGTCGCTCGGCGAGACCGAGCGCGGCGTGCCGGCGCCGGCGGCCGGGCTGATGGAGCGGCTGGGGTCCCTGGAGACGGGCGGGGCGAGCGCCGCTGACGGTTGGGCAGGTCCGGCGTGTCCGGCGTTCAGAACCCCCCGCCGAAGTCGCCCCCGCCACCGTCGCCCCCTCCCCCGCCGAAGTCGCCGCCGTCCCCGAACCCGCCCCCGAAGTCCTGGGCGTCGAAGTCCGTCCCGGAGACGTCGCCGCCCTGGTAGTCACCGCCGAAGTCGCCGTACCCGGTGCCGTAGTCGGCCGCGTACGAGGGGGTGGCCATCATGCTGCCGAGGAGGGTGCCGACGAGCAGGCCGGGCAGGATGCCGCCGCCGAAGTAGCCGCCCGCCCAGGGGCCGTAGGCGGGGCCCGCGTCCCAGTAGGGGCGACGGCCGTAGTCGGTGTCGACCTCGCGGATGACCGGATCGCGGCCGTCGGCCAGCCGGGTGGCGTCGGCCGCGCAGACGGGGACCTGGCGCGGGGCTCCGCCGGGCGGGGTCCAGGTGGCGTCGGTCACCGAGGGGCCGTGTCGCGGGTCGAAGAAGCAGGGCGGGCGGCGCTCGGGCAGGGGCCGGCCCTCGCGGCGGGCGGCCAGCCGGGCCAGGGAGAAGCGGCCGTCCTCCAGGGCCTCGGTGACCGTGCGGACGTCCTCCGGCCGGCTCGCGGCGGCCATGCGCTGCTTGGCGGTCTCGTAGGCGTCCAGGGCGTGTTCGTAGTCGGCGCGCATCGCGTCGTCGGCGCCGGGCTCGGCCGGCTGGAAGTCGAGGCGGTCCAGTTCCTCGCCGAAGGCGGTGATGTCCTCGTCCACGACCACCCGCAGCCGGTCCAGGGCGGCCCGCTGTTCCTCGGCGCGCCGCCGGCGGCTCCGGCGCACCAGCGCGTAGGCGCCGGCGCCCCCCGCCACCAGCACCGCGGCCACCACGATCAGGGCCGTACCGGAGGATCCCCCGCCGGAGCCGCCCCAGCTCGACGGGGCATGGCCGCCCATGTTGGCCAGTGCGCGGTCGGTGAAGTCGGAGAGCTGGGCCTTGGCCGGCTCACCCTGGACGCTCGTGACCAGGTTCCGCCGGGCCGTCGCCGACATCACGGAGGAGTCGGCGCGGGCGTCGAAGCGGTCGCCGAGGCGGATGCCGTACAGGCCGGTGATGCCGGTGGCCGCGCGCAGGTCCGAGAAGAGGTTCGCGGTCGGGTGGCCGGCCGGGAGCACCGTGATGAACAGGGGTTTGTTCGCGTCCTTGATGCGTTTCGCGAGCGCGTCGGCATCGGCCTTCGGCAGCTGGGCCGAGGCGGCCGGGTCGACGTAGACCGGGCTCTTGCGGAGGGCCTGGGCGATGGCGGAGATGCTCGTGTCCGCGCCCGCCCCCGGGGCGAACACGGTCGCGACGACCAGGGCGAGGGCGGCCAGCAACAGGGCTGGGAGGCTTCGGGTCCGCAGGACGGCCTTCATCCTTCGAAGCTACCCGAAGCCTCCCCTGATGGGTCATACCGTCCGCGTCTACGCGGCCCCGTACGCCTCGATCAGCTTCCCCACCGCCTTTCCGTACCGTCCGGTCAGCAGCAGATGGTCGGCGTCGGCGAAGGGTTTCGCCACCGCCTGTGTCATCCGGTCACCGAGCTTCTGCTGGACCAGCAGCCGCGCCTTCGTCACCAGCTCACGGCTGGCCCGGTCGTCGCCCCTGCGCTCGGCCGCCGTCGCCGCCGCACCCAGCGCCTTCAGGGTGGCCGTGCCGCCCCGCGGGACGTCGGTGAGCGTGGTCAGCCCCCAGCCGTACGGGAACTGCGGGTCGTACGACGCGTCGCCGACGTTGATCGGGAGCTGGGACTCGGACTTCGGCCAGGTGACGGGGAGCTGTCCGGTGAAGGGGCGCTTGCCGTACAGGACGTCGGCGACGCCCTCGCCCTCGGTGCCGGGCAGCCAGGAGGCCACCAGTGCGTCGATCTTGTCGAGCCGGTCGCCGACGAGCTGCGGACGGCCCGAGACGATCAGCACCGCGCACTTCATGGCGGCGCACACCTTGTCCACGGCCGCCCGGTCGGCCGCCGACAGCTGGAGGCTGTGGCCGTTGCCGACGTCGCCGACGCCCTCGGCGTACGGGGTCTCGCCGACGACGACCACGCCGACGTCGTAGCCGTCCGTCGGGGTTGAGGCGTCCTTGGAGTAGGTGACGTTCCCGCCGGCCGCGCGCATGCCCTGCAGGATGGTCGTGCCCTGGGTGTGGGTGCCGGACGCGCCCTGCCAGGTGAGGGTCCAGCCGCCGGTCTGGTTGCCGAGGTCGTCGGCGTTGGACCCGGCGACGTACACCTTCTCGCTCTTCTTCAGCGGCAGCAGCCCGCCGCCGTTCTTCAGCAGCACCTGCGACTCGGCGGCGGCCTGGCGGGCGACCGCCCGGTGGGCCGGGGAGCCGATGGCAAAGGCGCCGGAGGTGTCGGCGTAGGGATGCTCGAAGAGGCCCAGCCTGAACTTCTGGGTCAGGATGCGGGAGACGGCGTCGTCGATCCGCTTCTCGCTGATCCGGCCCGCCTTCACCTCGTCGGCGAGCGTGCCGCTGAAGTCCTTGTAGGAGTACGGCACCATCATCATGTCGACGCCCGCGTTCACCGCCGCGCGGACGTGCGTGGCGTAGTCGCCGGGGAGCTGGTCGATGGCGTTCCAGTCGCTGATGACGAAGCCGTGGAAGCCCATCCGGTCCTTGAGCACGCCGTTGATCATGTCGCCGCGGGCGTGCATCTTCACCGCGCCCTGACCGTCGCCGACGATGTCGAGGGAGGAGTACGACGGCATGACCGTGCCGATGCCCCGCTCGACGGCCGTCTGGTACGGCGCCAGGTGGATGTCCTCCAGCTGCTGCCGGGTGACCGTGGTGACGCCCTGGTCGGTGGTGTAGGTGCCGGTGGTGGAGGAGCCGTACGCGGTGCCGCCGTCGCCGACGAAGTGCTTGGCGGTGGCCAGCACCTTGTCGTCATGGCTCAAGTCCCGTCCGTCCGCCCGGCCTTGCAGGCCCTGGATGATGGTCTCCATGGACTGCACGAGGGCGGGGTCCTCGCCGAAGGACTCGTAGGAGCGGCCCCAGCGTTCGTCGCGGCTCACGCACAGGCAGGGCGCGAAGTCCCAGGGGATGCCGGTGGCGCGGACCTCGGCGGCCGTCACCGCCCCTGTCTTCTCGGCCAGTTGGGGATCCCGGCTCGCGCCGATGCCGATGTTGTGCGGCATGATCGTGGCGCCGGCCAGGTTGTTGTGGCCGTGGACAGCGTCGACGCCGTAGATCAGTGGGATCTGGAAGCGGGTGGCCTGCGACCGCAGCTGGAAGCCGTCGATCATCCTGGCCCAGGCCTCGGGGGTGTTGGGGGTGGGCGTGGAGCCGCCGCCGGACAGCAGCGAGCCGAGGGCGTACGTCGCGATGTCGCCCCCGCCCCCTACGGCCCCCCGCTCGGCCTGGGTCATCTGCCCGGCCTTCTCCGCCAGGGACATGCGGGACAGCAGGTCCGCGACGCGCTTCTTCACTGGCAACTTGCTGTTCAGATACGGCAGTCCGTGCGCGTCGATGACGACCTGCGGGCTCTCGGCGGGAGCCTTGGCACCGGTGACCGTGAGCTTGAGCGGGATGGTCTTCGCGGGTGCGGCCCCCTTGGTGTTCCGGGTGGGCACCGTGATGGTCTGCGCCGTTCCGGACGGGGTACCGGCCGGGAAGGTGAGGGTGCCCTGGGTCGGGGTGTAGTCCCGGCCGGCGGTGGCGGTGCCGCCCTCCGTCGCGTACGTGACCGTCACCGGGTCGTCGACGGGCCGGTCACCGGTCGTGGCCAGGGTGACCCTGACCTCGGCGGTGCCGCCCGCCTTGACGGGATACACGGGCGCGTCGGTGCTGACGGAGGCGCGCAGCGATTGGTCGGCCTTTCCGTACAGCTCGACGTCGTCCATGGCGAAGTCGCCCTTGGTCCCGGCCGGGAGCGTGACGGCGTACCCCCACATCCGGGTGAGGCCGAGGACGTGGTCGATGCCGCCGACGGGCTGGTAGTCGGTGCGGTACTGGAAGTCGGTGAAGGGGATCTGGATCTGCTTCCAGCCGGTGAAGTCGTCCGTGAAGGAGGTCGTCCAGAGTTCGGATGCCTCGCCGTTGGCGCCGCCGTCCTTGATCTCGAAGGCGATCTTCCGGCCGTTGTCACGGCCCTCCCACCAGAAGCGGATGCCCTGGTGGGCGGACCAGTCGTGGGCCGGCTCGCCGGCGGCGAAGTCGTGGGTGAAGCCGCCGTAGCCGCTGATGTCGTAGGTGCCGGTGAGGACCTTGGCCCCCTCAGGGGCGTCGGTGCGGTCGGTGAGGTGCAGGGTGGGCGGGTCGTCGGCGTCGCTTCCCCAGGTGAAGATGCCGTCGGCGGGCTGGGCGGCGAAGGGGACCTCGCCCTCGAAGCGGTCGACCGGGACCGGCGCGGGGTCGTCGGCGGCGTGCGCCGTGGCGGACAGGGGCAACAGGGCGGTGAGCAAGGCCCCGGAGACGAGCAGGGCGGTTCTCGGCATAGACCTTCCCTCGGCTCTCATGGTTCACTCATGGCTTAGATCACGCCGTGAGTTAACTAACGGCACCTCAACCCGTCAAGACCGCACGTCAGTTGTGCCGGTCTCCGCTCTGTCGACCCGAGAGGAAGGGCGACGCACCATGAGGAGAACCCCCCGCACAGTCCGGCTGCTGCTGGCCGGGCTGCTCTCCACCGCCGGCTTCACCGCCGCCGTGCCCCCCGCGCACGCGGCCGGCGAGCAGGTCACGGCCTGGCTCACCACCACCGACGACTCCGCCGGCCGGCATGTCGTACGCGGCCTGCAGGCCCAGACCCCGTTCGCCTTCCAGTCCGGCACGGGCGGCGGCGGCACGAACATCACCGTCGACGAGAACACCAGCTACCAGACCTTCACCGGCGGCGGCGCGTCCTTCACGGACACCGCGGCCTGGCTGATGAACAGCAGCGGGGCGCTGTCCCAGACGACCCGGGACGCGACCATGCGCAAGCTGTTCTCCCCGACGGACGGCATCGGACTGTCGTTCCTGCGCAACCCGATGGGCGCCTCGGACCTCGCACGGTACGGCTACACGTACGACGACGTGCCGTCCGGGCAGACGGACCCGAACCTGAACAGCTTCTCCATCGCGCACGACCTCGCGGACGTCGCGCCGCTCACCCGGCAGGCACTCCAGCTCAACCCGTCCCTGACGGTGATGGCCTCGCCGTGGACCGCCCCGGCCTGGATGAAGGACAGCGGCTCGCTCAACGGCGGCTGGCTCAAGGCCGAGGACTACGCGGCGTACGCCTCCTACTTCGTGAAGTACCTGCAGGCGTACAAGGACCAGGGGATCAACGTCTCGTACGTCACCCCGCAGAACGAGCCGACCTGCTGTTCCGGCTACCCGTCGATGAGCTGGAACGCATCCGGCATCCAGTACTTCCTCAAGAACGACCTGCTGCCGCAGCTGCAGTCGGCGGGCCTGGGCACCAAGGTGCTGGCCCACGACTGGAACTGGGACACCTACGACTCCTACGCGGCCCAGAGCGTCGACGACCCGGCGATCCGCAACCACCCCAACTTCGGCGGGATCGCCTGGCACGGCTACGGCGGTGACGTCGCCAAACAGACCACCGTGCACAACCAGTACCCCTCGCTGGACGCCTTCGGCACCGAGCACTCGGGCGGCACCTGGATCGCCAACCAGCAGCGCGAGGACATGTCCAACATCATCGACTACACCCGCAACTGGGCGAAGTCGGTGACCAAGTGGTCGCTGGCCGTGGACCAGAACGGCGGTCCCCACAACGGCGGTTGCGGCACCTGCACGGGTCTGATCACCGTGCACAACGGGGACGGACAGAGCGGCACCGTGGACTACACCGTCGAGTACTACGACATGGGCCACCTGACCAAGTTCGTCCGGCCGGGCGCCCAGCGGATCGCCTCCACGGCGTCCACCACCGTGCCGAACGTGGCCTGGCGCAACCCCGACGGCAGCAAGGCGCTGATCGCGTACAACGACTCGTCCTCGGCGCAGACGGTGACCATCAACTGGGGCTCCCAGCACGCCACTTACTCGCTGCCCGGCAAGACCTCGGCCACCTTCACCTGGTCCGGCACCCAGTCCGGCGGCGGCACGCGGACCGGCTCCTTCGTCGGCCTGGCCGGCAAGTGCCTGGACGTGGCGGGCGCTTCGAGCGCCAACGGCACGGCCGTACAGCTCTACGACTGCAACGGCACCGCCGCCCAGCAGTGGACGGTGATGGCCGACGGTTCGATCCAGGCGCTCGGCAAGTGCCTGGACGTGACCTCGGGTTCGACGGCGGACGGCGCCAAGGTGCAGCTGTACGACTGCAACGGCACCGGTGCCCAGCAGTGGTCGTACAACTCCTCGACCGGTGACGTGGTGAACCTGGCGGCCGACAAGTGCCTCGACGTGACGGACAACTCGTCCGCGAACGGGGCGCGGGTACAGATCTGGTCGTGCACCGGGGCCGCGAACCAGAAGTGGAAGCTGCAGTAGGGGAGGCATGAGACGCACGGGGCCGTGACGGTGGGATGGCCGACGGGATGCTGCCGCGGAGCGGCTGTGCCGCCGTCGACCTGCCGCTCGGCCCCCACCTCGACGGGCGGCCCCGCGCCGGCGGGGACCGGCCCGTGACCACGGGGTGGGACGGGCGCAGGGAGGGGCTGCACGGGGGACGCCGAGGTCCCCCTCTTCGCCCCTGCGAGGGCCGGCACGCCCGTACCGGGGCGCCCGGCGGCTGCTCCCCCGGCACGATGTACACCCCCGGGTTCGGGCACTGCGTCACCGGCGAAGGACTCCTGCTGAGCCATGACCGGGTGTCGTGCTGCGGATCCGCTGCACACGGCACATGGTGGGGGTATGACCACACCGCAGGATCTGTTCCTCGTCAGCCTCGACGTACCCGGCGATCACCCCGTCGAGCCGGGCGATCTGTCGCTGGCGCTCGCGGGGGCCGAGCTGATCGACCTTCTCGGGGCGCGGGCGCTCACCCTGGACGGTGAGCGCATCGTGCCCGGTCCGGTGCTGACCACGGGTGACCGGATGCTGGACGAGGCCGGGGCCGCGCTCGTGCGCAAGGAGCCGTACGAGACGGTCGAGGACTGGCTGTGGCGCCGGGGGGAGGGGCTGGCCACGGCCTACCGCGACGTCCTGGACGCCTCCGGGCAGCTCTCCGGGAAGCGGCACCGCTGGCCCCACCGCGTGGACAAGGCGGCGGCGGCCGACACCCCGGCCCGCCGGCACGCCGCCGACCGATGGTGGTCCCGCGAGCCGGTCCTTGCCGGGCTCGCCGCCACCCTGGGCATCCAGGGTGAGCAGCCGCCCGAGGAGGAACCCGGGGAGGAGGCGGTGGTCACCGTTCTGGTGACGGTCGGCGACGCGGTGACGGAACTGGGGGCCGTACGGGAGCGGCGCCGCATCGAGAACGCCGCTTTCGACAACATCTGGCGTGCACCGTAGCCGGGCGGGCCGGGCGGGACGCTGCCCGCAGCCGCGCAGTTACTCCGCCGGCTCCACCCCGGCCCGCAGCAGCCCGTACGTGTACGCGTCCTCCAGGGCCTGCCAGGACGCGGCGATGACGTTGTCCGCCACGCCGACCGTGGACCACTCGCCGGCGCCGTCCGAGGTGGAGATCAGCACGCGGGTGGTGGACTGGGTGCCGTGCTTGCCCTCCAGGATGCGGACCTTGTAGTCGACCAGCTCCAGCTTGGCGAGCTGCGGGTAGATCTTCTCCAGGGCCACGCGCAGGGCGCGGTCCAGGGCGTTGACCGGGCCGTTGCCCTCCGCCGTGGCGACGATCCGCTCGCTCTTTGCCCACAGCTTCACCGTGGCCTCGTTGGCATGGGTGCCGTCGGGACGGTCCTCGACGATGGCCCGCCAGGACTCCACGTCGAAGTACTTCAGCGGGCGGCCCTCGACCTCGGCGCGGAGGAGGAGTTCGAAGGAGGCGTCGGCGGCCTCGTAGGTGTAGCCCTTGAGTTCGCGCTCCTTCACCCGCTCGACCACCCGGCCGACCAGATCGCGGTCGCCGCCGAGGTCGATACCGAGCTCCTTGCCCTTGAGCTCGATGGAGGCGCGGCCCGCCATGTCGGAGACCAGCATGCGCATGGTGTTGCCGACCAGCTCGGGGTCGATGTGCTGGTACAGATCCGGGTCGACCTTGATCGCGGAGGCGTGCAGTCCGGCCTTGTGCGCGAAGGCCGACACGCCCACGTACGGCTGATGGGTGGAGGGGGTCAGGTTGACGACCTCGGCGATGGCGTGCGAGATCCGGGTCGTCTCGCGGAGCTTGCCCTCGGGCAGCACCTTCTTGCCGTACTTCAGCTCCAGGGCGGCCACGACCGGGAAGAGGTTGGCGTTGCCGACGCGCTCGCCGTAGCCGTTGGCGGTGCACTGGACGTGGGTCGCGCCCGCGTCCACGGCGGCCAGGGTGTTCGCCACCGCGCAGCCGGTGTCGTCCTGGGCGTGGATGCCGAGACGGGCGCCGGTGTCGGCGAGGACGGTGGCGACGACGGCGTGGATCTGGGCGGGGAGCATGCCGCCGTTGGTGTCGCAGAGGACGACGACGTCGGCGCCGGCCTCGGTGGCCGTACGGACCACGGTCTTGGCGTACTCGGGGTTGGCGCGGTAGCCGTCGAAGAAGTGCTCGCAGTCCACGAAGACCCGGCGGCCCTGGTCCTTCAGGTACGACACCGTGTCGCGGACCATCTCCAGGTTCTCGTCGAGCGTGGTGCGCAGCGCCAGTTCCACATGCCTGTCGTGCGACTTGGCGACCAGGGTGATCACCGGGGCGCCGGACTCCAGCAGCGCCTTGACCTGGGGGTCCTCGGCGGCTTTCGCCCCGGCGCGGCGGGTGGCGCCGAAGGCGACCAGCTGGGCGTGCCCGAACTCGATCTCCGCCTGCGCGCGGGCGAAGAACTCGGTGTCACGGGGGTTCGCGCCGGGCCAGCCGCCCTCGATGAAGCCGACGCCGAAGTCGTCCAGGTGCCGTGCGATGGCGAGCTTGTCCGCGACGGTGAGGTTGATTCCCTCGCGCTGCGCGCCGTCGCGCAGCGTGGTGTCGAAGACGTGGAACGAGTCGTCGAGCTCGCTGGTTGCCGTCTCGGTCATGGTCTCAAGGCTCCTGTTGTGGATCTTCGGTCTTACCGGAATGACCGGCTCCACCGTCCCCCCAATGGTCCCTCGCGCATCGCCTCCGACTGCAGGTGGGCCGGAAAACGAAAAAACCCCTCGCGGGTGCGAGAGGTCTGCGCGCGGGTCGAGGACGACGGTGGCCACCCGCACCTGGTCGTACGAGGTGGTCACTGCGGACCGGCGCGCCTGCTGCCAATAATCATGGCGAACGAGAGCACGGGAGCAGTCTGGCACATACCTGCCCCCGGCTCGCCGCCCGTCTCAGGATGCGGTCGTCAGACTGGAATCCGTACGGTCCCTCACCCGGGCGAGGTCCAGGTCCTTCGTCTCCCGCATGGCGACGTACACCACCAGGGACACGGCGGCGCAGCCCGCCACGTACCAGTAGAAGCCGGACTCGATCCCGGCCTTCTTGAACCACAGGGCGACGTATTCCGCGGTGCCGCCGAAGAGGGCGTTGGCGATGGCGTACGGCAGGGCCACGCCGAGGGCGCGGACGCCGGTCGGGAACAGCTCGGCCTTCACACAGGCGTTGATCGAGGTGTAGCCGGTGACGACGACCAGCGCCAGCAGGGCGAGACCGAGCGCCGGCCAGTAGCTGCCCGCACGCTTGAGCAGGGTCATGATCGGCACGGTGAGGAAGGTGGAGCCGACCGCGAAGGTGATGAGCAGCGGGCGGCGGCCGATCCGGTCCGACAGGGCGCCGGCGAGCGGCTGGAGACAGGCGAAGACGATCAGCGCGGTGAAGGACACGAGCGTCGCCGTCTCCTTGGAGAGTCCGGCCGAGTTGGAGAGGTACTTGGTCAGATAGGTGGTGTACGTGTAGTACGCGACCGTGCCACCCATGGTGAGGGCGATGACCAGGAACGCCTCCCGCCGGTGCTGCCACAGCGCGCGCAGGGTGCCGCGCTCCTCGGCGTGGGAGGTGTCCTCCTCGTACACCTCGGTCTCCAGCATGCTGCGCCGCAGATAGAAGACGACGGCGGCGCCGAGCGCACCGACGACGAACGGGATCCGCCAGCCGTAGCTGTGCAGCGCGCTGTCGGACATGGTCCGTTGCAGGATGATCTGCAGCCCGAGGCCGACGATCTGCCCGGCGGTCATGGAGACGTACTGGAAGCTGGAGGCGAACCCGCGCCTGCTCGGGTCCGAGGCCTCGGTCAGATAGGTGGCGCTGGCCGCGTACTCGCCGCCCACCGACAGTCCCTGCAGCAGCCGGGCGACGAGCAGCACGAGCGCGCCGCCGTAGCCGGCGACCGCGTACGTCGGGGCGATGGCGATCAGGATCGCCGACGCCGACATCAGCGTGACGGTCAGCGTCAGCGCAGCCTTGCGGCCCTTGCGGTCACCGACCCGCCCCAGCAGCCAGCCGCCCACGGGGCGCATGAAGAACCCGACGGCGAAGATGCCCGCGGTGTTCATCAGCTGGGCGGTGGGATTCCCGCTCGGAAAGAACGCGCCGGCGAAGTAGGTGGCGAAGCTCGCGTACACGAACCAGTCAAACCACTCGACCATGTTCCCCGCCGAACCGACCCAGATCTTCTTCCAGTGTTGTCGTCCCATGCGCCGGTACATGCCCGGAGCCGGAGCAGACGATTCCTTTACCCGGCCGGTACCAGCAGCGAGTCGGCGATGAACTCCCGCACATGCGAAAGCACTTGGTCACGATCCGTACCGCGCAGCCCGATCGCCACATGGATGGAGAAACCGTCGAGCAGCGCACGCAGCTTCGTCGCGAAGCGGTCCGCGTCCACCCGCCGGAACTCCCCGCGCGACATGCCCTCGGCGATCAGCGCGACCAGGTCACGATGCCAGGCTCCCTCGATGGCCGCCTGCCGGGCACGCGCGTCCTCGTCGGCGTTCTGCGAGCGGTTCCAGACCTCCAGCCACAGCGTCCAGTGCGGATCGCGGTGCCCGTCGGGGACGTAGAGGTCGACGTAGGCGGAAAGGCGCTCGCTCGCGCTTCCGGGGCCGGTGAGGAGCCGGCCCCGCTCCACGCCCAGCCGCCCCTCGCTCCACTCCAGGGTCTGCAGCAGCAGCTCGTCCTTGGAGCGGAAGTAGTACAGGAGATGGCCGCTGCTCATGCCGACCTCGCGGCCGAGCGCCGCCATGGTGAGCTTCTCCAGGCCGCGCTCGGCGATCATGTCCATGGCGGCGGCGAGAACCTCCTCGCGCGGCGGCGCGTTCTTGCGCGCCCGTGCCGCACCGGCCATCCCTGTCTCCTACATGCTCATGCCTTCGGCTGCTGCTGGGTGATGCAGTGGATGCCGCCCCCACCCGCAAAGATCGTACGCGCGTCCACCAGGGTGACCGTCCGCTCGGGGAAGAGCCGGCGGAAGATCCCGGCGGCCATCTCGTCGCGCGGGTCGTCGAAGCCGCACAGCACGAGGCCGCCGTTGCATATGTAGTGGTTGATGTAGGAGTAGTCGGCCCAGTGGCCGTCGGCCTCCAGGACGGTCGGCGCGGGGACCTCCACGACCTCCAGGGCGCGGCCCCGGGCGTCCGTCTGGGAGCGCAGGATGCCGATGACCTCCTTGGTGACCTCGTGGTCGGGGTGGGCCGGGTCCGGCTGGGAGTGCGCCACCACGACGCCGGGCCGGGCGAAGGCGGCCACGATGTCCACATGGCCCAGCGTGCCGAAGCCGTCGGGGGTCCCCCCACGCCTTTCGGGCAGTGGGGGAGGGTAGTCGCCGGTGAGGCCGCGCGGCAGCCAGATCGCCTTCTCTGTGCCGAGGTGGGCGTGGATCTCGGCCTCGACCTCCTGCTTCGACCAGTGCGGGTTGCGCTCGGGGCCCAGCTGCACGGTCTCGGTGAGCAGCACGGTGCCCTCGCCGTCGACGTGGATCGCGCCGCCCTCGTTGACCAGCTTCGAGGCGTACGTCCTGGCGCCCGCGAGGTCGGAGACATACGCGGCGATCTTGGAGTCGTGCTCCCAGCGGGCCCAGTCCTGGGCGCCCCAGCCGTTGAACGTCCAGTCCACGGCGGCCAGTTCGCCCTTGCCGTTGGTGAGGAAGGTGGGGCCGATGTCCCGCATCCAGGCGTCGTCCAGTTCCCGCTCGACGGTGTCGATGTCCGGGCCGAGCAGCGCCTTCGCGTCGGCGGACTGGCCGGGGCCGCAGACCACGGTCACGGGCTCGAAGCGGCGGATCGCACGGGCCACCGAGGCCCAGGCGGTGCGGGAGGCGGCGAGGTCCTCCGGGCTGTCGAAGGTGGGGTTCGGGCCGGGCCAGGCCATCCAGGTGCGCTCGTGCGGGGTCCACTCGGCGGGCATACGGAAGCCGTCGGCGGCGGGGGTCGTCATAGGAATTCCCGGATTCTCAGAGGAAGTAGAGGCGGTTGAGGGAGACGGAGTCGGCGGGCTCGGAGCGCAGGGGGTCGCCGTCGAGGGTGACCAGTCCGGTGCGCCGGTCGACGTCGACCGCTCCGATGCGGGCGTTCAGCCGCAGGTCGGCCGGGCCGATGCCCCGGGTGCCGCGCACGGCGACCCGGCGCCGGCGGGTGGGCATGGTGTCGTCGCCCTGGTCGACGGCCGCCCGGGCGACGAACGCGACCGAGATGTCGGCCGCCGTGGCGCCGTACGAGCCGAACTGCGGGCCGAGCACGAGGGGTTCGCAGGTGTCGGTGGCCGCGTTGGGGTCGCCGACCACTCCGTAGGCCGGGAAGCCGGACTTGAGGACGAGCTGCGGCTTGGCGCCGAAGTACTCCGGGCGCCACAGCACGATGTCGGCGAGCTTGCCCACCTCGATGGAGCCGACCTCGTGGGCGAGGCCGTGCGCGATGGCCGGGTTGATGGTCAGCTTGGCCATGTAGCGCAGGACGCGGGCGTTGTCGTCGCCCTCGCCGTCGCCCTCCATCGGGCCGAGCTCGGCCTTCATCTTGCCGGCCATGGCGAAGGTGCGGCGGACCGTCTCACCGGCGCGGCCCATGCCCTGGGCGTCGGAGGAGGTGATGCCGATCGCGCCCAGGTCGTGCAGCACGTCTTCGGCGCCCATGGTGCCGGCCCGGATGCGGTCGCGGGCCATGGCGGCGTCGCCGGGCAGGTCGGGCTTGAGGTCGTGGACGGAGACGATCATGCCGTAGTGCTCGGCGACCGCGTCCCGGCCGAAGGGCAGGGTGGGGTTGGTGGAGGAGCCGATGACGTTCGGCACACCGGCCATCTTCAGCACGTTGGGCACGTGCCCGCCGCCGCAGCCCTCGATGTGGAAGGCGTGGATGGTCCGGTCCTCCAGCACCCTCAGCGTGTCCTCGACCGACAGGCACTCGTTCAGGCCGTCGCTGTGCAGGGCGACCTGGACGTCGTGCTCCTCGGCGACCCGCAGGGCCGTGTCGAGGGCCCGGGTGTGGGCGCCCATGTCCTCGTGCACCTTGAAGCCGGACGCGCCACCCTCGGCCAGCGCCTCGATGAGCGGGGCGTCCGAGGAGGACGAACCCCGGCCGAGGAAGCCGATGTTGACCGGCCAGGCGTCGAAGGCGTTGAAGGCGTGGCGCAGCGCCCAGGGCGAGTTGACGCCGACGCCCCACACCGGGCCGAACTCCTGCCCGATGATCGTGGTCACGCCGGAGGCGAGGGAGGCCTCCATGATGCGCGGTGACAGCAGGTGGACATGGGTGTCGACGGCCCCGGCGGTGGCGATCAGCCCCTCGCCGGAGACGATGGAGGTGCCGGTGCCGACGACGACGTCCACGCCGTCGAGGGTGTCCGGGTTGCCGGCGCGCCCGATGGCGCAGATCCGGCCCTCCCGGATGCCGATGGAGACCTTCCGGATGCCCTGGGCGGCGTCGATCACCACGACGTTGCTGATGACGACGTCACAGGTCTCGCGGACGGCGGCGGCCTTCAGGTGCAGTCCGTCGCGGGCGGTCTTGCCGAAGCCGGCCAGGAACTCGTCGCCGTAGCGCTGGGAGTCGGACTCCACGCGGACGGTGAGCCCGGAGTCGCCGAGGCGGATGCGGTCGCCGGCGCGGGGGCCGTGGGTGGCGGCGTAGGCGTGCGGGTCGATGTGGATCGCCCGGCTCACCTCTCGTCCCTTCGAGCGGCTCATCGCTCCTCGCCTCCTTCCGGCGTGACGGCGTGTGCGGTTCCCAGGTATCCGCAGGCCGCGGCCCTGCGCAGGGCCTCTTCCTTCGCGCCGGGCGCGTCCAGCGGTCCGTCCACCAGTCCGGCGAAGCCGATCGCGATCCGGTCGCCGCCGATCGGCACGAGACCGACCTCCTCGCTCTCGCCGGGGCCGAAGCGCATCGAGGAGCCCGCAGGGACGGCGAGGCGCATCCCGTAGGCCTTCTCCCGTACGAAGTCCAGCCGCGGGTTGGCCTCGAAGAAGTGGAAGTGGGAGGTGACGGAGACCGGCACGGTCGCGGTGTTGGTGACGGTGAGCCGTACGACCGCCTCGGGGTCGGCGTGCTCGGGCCCCGGCAGCAGCGCGCCCGGGGCGTCCTCCCCCAGACCGCCGCCGATGGGGTCGGAGACCACCGCGAGCCGGGAGCCGTCGTCGAAGACCGCCTCGACCATGACCTCGGTGACGACGTCGGAGACGCCCGGGAGCACGTCCTCGGGGCCGAGCACGGACCGCGCCGCCTCGATGGCCTCGGCGAGCCGCCTGCCGTCCCGCGCCGCCTCGCACACGGTGTCCGCGATCAGCGCGGTCGCCTCCGGCACGTTCAGCTTCAGGCCGCGCGCCCGGCGGGCCCGGGCCAGCTCGGCGGCTCCGAAGAGCAGCAGCCGGTCACGTTCCGTAGGGGTCAGTCTCACGACGCGGCGCCTCCTTGTCTTCCACACTTTAGAACATCACTCTAAACGCGGAATTCACGAAACGGAAGCATTGACCGGGGGCCAGGCTTCACGTCACATTGAACGTCGCTCAAACTAAACCGGCGGTAGTCGAGGGAGACCAGCCATGCCGATAGAACAGCGCGGAGTCGACACCATCCCGGACGAGGAGCGGACCAGTGGTCCGCGCGACCTCGTCTCCATCCTGCTCGGCTCCAACCTCTGCCTCGGGGTGATCATCTTCGGCTGGCTGCCCCCGTCCTTCGGGCTCGGCTGGTGGGCGTCGGTCAGCTCGATCGTCGCGGGCACGATCGTCGGTACGGCGGTGACGGCACCGCTCGCCCTCATCTCCCTGCGCACCGCGACCAACCTCTCCACCTCCTCCGGCGCCCAGTTCGGCGTCCGGGGCCGGCTGGTCGGCTCGGTCGTCGGCCTGCTGCTCGCCCTCGGGTACACCGCGCTGACGGTGTGGATCGGCGGCGACGTGATGATCGGCGTGCTCGGCCGGATGGTCGGGCTGCCCGCGGACGGGGTGTCGTACGCCGTCGTCTACGCGCTGCTCGCCGGTGCCACGGTCGCGGGGGCGGTGTACGGCTACCGGGTGCTGCTGAACATGTCCAAGGTCCTGTCCATCGCCATGACCCTCCTGCTGGTGCTCGGCGTCTTCGCCTACGCCCCGCACTTCACCACCGCGGCGCTGCCGCAGACCGGCGGCTACCTGCTCGGCTCGTTCTGGCCGACCTGGTTCCTGTCGGCCGTGGCCGCCGGCCTGTCCGGTCCCATCGCCTTCATCACCGTGCTCGGCGACTACACCCGCTACATCTCCCCCGCCCGGCACTCCAGCCGCCGTGTCCTGAAGGCCACTTGGGCGGGACTGACGCTGGGCCTGCTGGTGCCGCAGCTGTTCGGCACCTTCACGGCGTACGGCGCCCACGCGGCGCTCGACTACGCCGGCCCGCTGGTGCAGGCCTCCCCCACCTGGTACCTGATCCCGCTGCTGCTGGCCGCCTCGGCCGGCTCGGTCGGCAACGCCGGTCTGATGCTGTACTCCATGGGCCTGGATCTGGACGCCATCCTGCCCAGGGCGTCCCGGGCCCGCGCCACCTGCACGGTCGCGATCGTGGCCACGGCCTGCGTGTTCGTCGGCCACTACGCCTGGAACGCCCAGTCCGCGATGACGTCCTTCGTCCTCCTCCTCACCGCCATCGGCACCCCCTGGGCCGTGATCACCCTCATCGGCTTCGCCCGCTGCCGCGGTGTCTACGACGCCGACGCCCTGCAGGTCTTCAACCGCCGTTCGCGGGGCGGGATCTACTGGTACCGCGCGGGCTGGAACGTACGGGCCACCGTCTCCTGGGCCCTGGGCGCCGGCGTCGGCCTGCTGGCCGTGTCCCTGCCGTCGTACCAGGGCCCGCTGCTGCACCTGACCGGCGGCGTGGACTGCAGCTTCCTGCTCTCGGGCGCGGTCGGCGGGCTGATCCACCTGATCCTGGCGCCGCGGCAGCCGGCATCGGCCCGCGTCGAGGCCGCGCAGGAACCGGTCGGCACCGAGAGCCGGGTCTGAAGCGGGTCCCGGCGAGGTTCGGTGCGGTTCGGCCGCGCCCCGAAGGGCGCGGGGCTGTATCGATATGCGGCTCCGCCGCGTGAGCGCGACCAGCCACGACGGACCCGCAGGAGACGTACCCGCTCTTCCCGCGGAGCGCTCAGGCAGTCATCCCGCCTCCAGTCCCGGCAGAAACCGCTCGGCGCCGAACGCCGGCTTCAGGTCGGTGAACCAGGTCGCGCCCTCGTCGTACGCGGCGAAGAACGGCCGGTCCACCAGCCCGGGATCGCGGGCCTGGATGAGGTGGAGGACGAACACCTTCTCGCCCGCCACCTCGGCGATGCCGTCCACGCAGACCTTGCCCGGCATCGCCGACATCACCGGTCCGCGCACGGTGCGGGCGAGCCCGGAGACCCGGGCGTAGGCGTCCCGGAAGATCGCGTGGCCGCGGGCCAGCGGCACCCCGAAATATCCCTGCGGGCCGGTGTCCCGCTCCACGAACTGGTAGTACGGCACCGCCCCCAGCGCGGTCGTCTCCTCCCAGAGCTCCGCCCACGCCTCGGCGCTGTCGTTGATCCCGGCGACCAGCGGGCCCTGGCAGCGGATCACGGCGCCGGTGTCCCGCACCCTGCGCATCGCCTCCCGCACCGCCGGCGGGCGCAGCTCCCGCGGGTGCGTGAAGTGGGCCATGAGCGCCAGGTGACGGCCACCGGCGACGACCTTCTCGAACAGCCGCAGCAGGTCGTCGGCGTCCCGGTCGGTCAGGAAGCGGTACGGCCAGAAGGCGAGCGACTTGGTGCCGATCCGGACCGAGCGGACGGTGTCGATCTCCAGCAGCGGCTCCACATAGCGGCGCAGCACCTCGGTGCTCATCACCAGCGGGTCGCCGCCGGTGATGAGCGTGCTGGTCACCTCGGGGTGGGCGCGCAGGTAGGCGCTGGTGGCGGCGACGTCGTCGGTGGCGATGCGCAGCTCGGACTCGCCGACGAACTGCGGCCAGCGGAAGCAGTAGGTGCAGTAGGCGTGGCAGGTCTGGCCCTGCCGCGGGAAGACCAGCACCGTCTCGGGGTACTTGTGCTGAAGCCCCGTCAGACGGCGGCCCTCGTGCACGGGGACGTTGGCGTCGAGCTGGCCGGAGGGGTGCGGATTGAGCCGCATCCTGATCTCGTGCGCGGCGCGCCGGACCTCGGCGGCGGGCGCGTCCCGGGCGAGCAGGTCCGCCATCCGGCGCAGTTCGTGCGCGGGCAGCATGCCGCTCTGCGGGAAGGTCAGCCGGAAGACGGGGTCCTCGGAGACGGCCGACCAGTCGATCAGTTCGTCCACCACATAGGAGTTCGTGCGGAAGGGCAGGACCGCCGACACGGCCCGCAGGGCGAGCCGCTCGGCAGGCGGCAGGGACACCCGGTCCAGCAGTCCGTCCAGGTCACGGGGGGTGAAGGCGCGGTACCGAGGTTTCGCGTGCGGAGCGGGGTGGTGCGCTGAACTCATCTCTGCCAGGGCCTCTATTCTGTGCCAGGTCCGCTAATCCGTGACCAGGACCGGCGGTCGCAACTCCACAAAGGCGGCCGCCGACGCATCGTACTTCTCCGCGTAGTGCTGGATGAGGAGCGCGTGCAGCGGACTTTCGTCGTCGACCACGACCAGCTCGTGCCCACCCGGCACGGTCAAAACATCGCTGTAGGCGGACAGTTGGCCGCGGCGGTGCCGGGCCAGGTACGACACCAGGTCGGGCGCGGCGACGTACAGGCGGTCCTCGACGGACACGAACGGGCAGCGGAACTCCCGGCGGGCGTCGGAGGCGTCCACCAGGGTGAGCGGCAGCCGGGTGAAGTGCTCCATCGGTTTGCCCTGCCCCCACAGCTCGTCGAAGCGCTGCTCCACGAAGGTGCCGAGCGGGGAGCGGACGGCGACCTCCAGCTGGACGCCCTCGCCGGACAGCCGGCCCACCGTGAGGAAGGAGACGAGACAGCGCTCGTCCCAGCGGTAGAGCGTCACGCCGGGGGACGTCTGGCACAGGCGGACCTCGAGCAGGGCGCGGGAGGTGTCGTCCAGGCGGCGCGCGAAGTGGTCCAGGGTGCGCAGGTTGCGCATGATGTCGCGGCGGATGTCGGCGCTCTGCTCGCCCAGTTCACGGCCGCGCAGGATGACGGCGAGCGAGTCGGGGTCCAGAAGCAGGATCTGCACCCGCGCCCCGTGCGCGGTGGCCGCCCTTATCCCCCGGAAGAGCCGCTCGGAGAACTGCGGCCCGAACAGGTTGGAGAAGGTGTCGAGCACCTTCACGCAGGCCGTGGCGCCGTGCACCTGGGAGGCGAACCACTCGTAGTCCAGCCGGGTGTGTTCACGGACCCGGCCCTCCTGGGCGCGGGAGATCAACGGACCGATCACGAACACGGTGATGACCACGCCGACGAGGTCAGTGCCGAGATTGAGGGCGAGGTTCTGCTGGTAGGCGTCCATGCCGTGAGCGGTCCACAGCAGCAGGGCGGCGCAGCCGGCGAGGGCCGCGAGCGCGGTGAGGCTCTGCGGTCGGCGCGGGGTGCGTAACGCGCGCAGTAACCAGCGCAGTCGTGGCACCGGCGACCATGCGTTCACGTGCGCCCCTCCCCCGTGTCGGGTGTCACCCCGGATGTGTGTCCGCGGGGGCACGCGCCCCCGCGGAAGGGGTGGATACCCGGGCGGGAGTGGGGGTACGCCTCGAACGCGCGCACCATTCACTCCCCGTCGGGCGGCCGGCGCGTCGGACCTCAGCCGATCTTGTGCATCCAGTCGTGCTTGTCCTCCGTCACGCCGCGCTGGATGCCGAGCAGGGCCTCGCGCAGGCGGAGGGTGACCTCGCCGGGGGTGCCGTCGCCGTGGGTCCAGCCGTCCGTCTTGGTCTTGACGTGACCGATGGGCGTGACCACGGCGGCGGTGCCGC
Organism: Streptomyces sp. NPDC052107; assembly: GCF_040680215.1. NCBI lineage: Bacteria > Bacillati > Actinomycetota > Actinomycetes > Kitasatosporales > Streptomycetaceae > Streptomyces > Streptomyces sp. NPDC052107. Next base: position 107,151 of record NZ_JBFAWG010000004.1, on the reverse strand, counting down.
AGGCGAAGACCTCGGTGAGGGCGCCGGAGGCCGCGTCCGCACGCCACTGCTCCAGGGTGATCACGCCTTCCTCGGCGGTGTAGCCGAGGTCGCGGGCGACCTGGAGGAGGGAGTCGCGGGTGATGCCCTCAAGGATCGAGCCGGTCAGCTCCGGGGTGACGATCCGGTCGCCGTAGACGAAGGCGACGTTCATGCTGCCGCTCTCCTCGACCTTGGTGCGGGTGACCGCGTCGAGGTAGACGACCTGGTCGCAGCCGTGCGCGGCGGCCTCGGCCTGCGGCAGCAGGGACGCGGCGTAGTTGCCGCCGGTCTTGGCGTCGCCGGTGCCGCCGGGGACGGCACGGACGTGGTCCTCGGAGACCCAGATCGTGACCGGCTTGACGCCACCGGCGAAGTACGCGCCGGAGGGCGAGGCGATGAGCATGAACAGGTACTCGTTCGCCGGGTGCACACCGAGCGCGGCCTCCGTGGCGAACATGAACGGCCGCAGGTACAGGGACTGTTCGCCACCGTGCGGCGGAACCCAGTCGGCGTCCTGAGTGAGCAGCGCGTCCAGCGCGGCGATGAACAGCTCCTCGGGCAGCTCGGCCATGGCCATGCGGCGGGCGGAGTTGCGGAAGCGGCGGGCGTTCGCCTCGGGGCGGAACAGCGCGATCGAGCCGTCGGGCTGGCGGTAGGCCTTCAGTCCCTCGAAGATCTCCTGGCCGTAGTGCAGGACGTGGGTGGAGGGGTCGAGGGAGATCGGGCCGTACGGGACGAGCTGCGCGTCGTGCCAGCCGCGGCCCTCGGTCCACTTGATCGTCACCATGTGGTCGGTGAAGTGGCGGCCGAACCCGGGGTTGGCCAGGATCGCCTCGCGTTCGGCGGCGGCGAGGGGGCTGGCGGAGGGCTTGAGCTCGATCGTGGGCGTCGTCATGAGTGGTTTGTCCTTCACCGGTTGTAGTGACGGGCCGCGCTCACGCCCCGTCACTGCGACCTGCCAGTGTTAGGACGTCCGAGCTTTCCCTCATACCGCGGCTCCGCGTCCGATTATCGCGCGGGCCCCGCGGCGGAAGGAATGGGGGTGAAAGCGGCCCAGGGGTCGATGGTGGCACCCGGCGGGGACATGGAAAAGCCGCCGGGCGGTCGTCCGACCCGGCGGCTTCGTGGGTGGAGCGCCGGGTCAGCCGGCTACTCGGGCGGCGAGCGCGTCGCCGATCTGCGAGGTGCTGCGGGCACCCAGCGCGGCGCGCTCGGTGAGGTCCGCGGCGACCGCCGTGTCGATGCGGTCGGCCTCGCCGTCGTAGCCGAGGTGGCGCAGCAGCAGGGCGACGGACAGGACCGTGGCGGTGGGGTCGGCCTTGCCCTGGCCGGCGATGTCGGGCGCGGAACCGTGGACCGGCTCGAACATCGAGGGGAACTCGCGAGAGGGGTTGATGTTCCCGCTCGCGGCCACGCCGATGCCGCCGGAGACGGCCGCGGCGAGGTCGGTGATGATGTCGCCGAAGAGGTTGTCGGTGACGATGACGTCGAACCGCGCCGGGTCGGTGACGAGGTAGATCGTCGCCGCGTCGACGTGGATGTAGTCGGTGGTGACCTCGGGGAACTCCTTGGCCACCTTGTTGAAGATGTTCGTCCACAGGTGGCCCGCGAAGGTCAGCACGTTGTTCTTGTGGACGAGGGTGAGCTTCTTGCGCGGGCGGGCCTGGGCGCGGGCGAAGGCGTCGCGGACCACGCGCTCGACACCGAAGGCCGTGTTGACGGAGACCTCGGTGGCGACCTCGTGCTCGGTGCCCTTGCGGATGGTGCCGCCGTTGCCGGTGTACGGGCCCTCGGTGCCCTCACGGACGACGACGAAGTCGATCTCCGGCTGGCCGGCGAGCGGGGTGGCGACACCGGGCAGGAGCTTCGACGGGCGCAGGTTGACATGGTGGTCGAAGGCGAAGCGGAGCTTGAGGAGGAAGCCGCGCTCCAGGACGCCGGACGGCACCGACGGGTCGCCGATGGCGCCGAGCAGGATGGCGTCGTGCTGCTTCAGCGCGCCGAGATCGGCGTCGGTGAGGGTCTCACCGGTGGCGTGGTAGCGCTTGGCGCCGAAGTCGTACTCCTTGGTCTCCAGCTTCACATCCTGCGGCAGGACGGCGGAGAGGACCTTGAGACCCTCGGACACGACTTCCTGTCCGATGCCGTCCCCGGGGATCACTGCGAGATTGATGCTGCGAGACATGTCGGCACCCTACTCCTCGTCCCAGGTAATGACATGCTCCGTCCACCATATGGACGACGGGGACGGCATCGGACGAGGTGTCAGTGGCCGGTCTCGCCGCCGTTGTCGCGACGGTCCAGGGCGCGCTGGAGGGCGGCGGCGGCGTTCTTTCGGTCGGACTCGCTCGCGCGGGTCACGTGGCGGACGCGGCGGCGGACGGTCGTCTCGGCCATGGGAATCGACTCCTTCGGCAAACACGGAGCACGGCAATGAGAGATTGCGAGACGCCGGTAGGGGCGGGGAGCCAAGGGCCGCAGGGGTTGCCTGCACCGGGCCCGGCTCACGACCGCCATTCGCTTGATCGAGCGAGACGTTCGGCTCCTACAAAGTTAAGGGAGCGGCCCGGTTCTGTCTGCACAATTACTCGGACTTCCTACTATCTGAGACGGTGGACCCCGTCACACCGCTCTGAGCTGGGCTTTCGTGTGTTCGGGTGAAGGCGCTCCGAGGGACCGCAGGGTGCGGATCAGGGCCCGTACGGCGGTCGTGGCGGCGAGCTCGGGGGTGGTGACACAGCCGGGCGGCAGCGGTGGAGAACCCACCCTCGTCGGCCACCGCGACCAGGATCCTCAGCTCCTGCGGGGCAAGGTCGACCGCTGTCATTCGGGGCTCCCACCCGCGTCCATGAGACGGATTCATGGATCGGCGCGTTCCATGAGCCCAACCCCTACCCGCGTCCGGCATTCCTCCCCACCGTCCCCTGCCATGACCGAGATCGCGCTCACCGTGCAGCAGACCGCCCGCCCCACCGGCTTCCCCACCGCCGGACACTTCCGCTTCGCCGAGTCCCCGGTGCCCGAACCGGCGCCCGGCACGGCCCTGGTGGAGAACCTGCTGTGGTCCGTGGACCCGTACCACCGCGAAATGATGGACGGGGACATCCCGTCGAACTCCCCCATCGCTGGAGGGCCGCACGCTGGGCCGGGTCACCGCGTCCCGCACCCCGGAGCTGCCCGAGGGCGAGATCGTCTTCCACCGCCAGGGCTGGCGCACGCACTCCGTGGTGCGCCCCGAGGAGGTCCGGCGGCTCCCGCACCACCCGGGCGTGCCGCTGCCGGCGTATCTGAGCGTGCTGGGCGGCACGGGCCTGACGGCGTACGTCGCCCTGACGCGGATCGCCCGGCTGCGCGAGGGCGAGGACGTGTTCGTCTCCGGCGCGGCGGGCGGGGTCGGCACGGCGGCCGGCCGCTTCGCCCGGCTGCTCGGCGCCGGCCGGGTGATCGGCAGCGCGGGCACCGGGCAGAAGGTGAAGTACCTGACGGAACAGGTCGGTTACGACACCGCCTTCGACCACCGCGCGGCCCCGGCCGCCGACCTGCTGGCCGAGGCGGCACCCTCCGGCATCGACGTCCTCGTGGACAACGTCGGCGGCGAGCAACTCGGCGCGGTGATCGGCGCGCTGCGCGAGCGGGGCCGGGTGGTGCGGGTCGGCACGATCAGCCAGTACAACAACCCCGATGCCCCGCCCGTCCTCTTCGACCACGCGGACGTGGTGGAGAAGAGCCTGCGCATCGAGGGCTTCCTGGTGAAGGACCACCGGGACGCGCAGGAGGAGCTGTACGACTTCGCCGTACCGCATCTGCGCAGCGGGGCGCTGACGGCGGACGAGACGGTGGTCGACGGGTTCGGGCGGATCGTGGAGGCGTTCCTGCTGATGCCGCGCGGCGGGAACATGGGCAAGATTCCTGGTCCGCGCGGCCTGAAGCACCCTCAGGTGACATCGCCTTCGCGCCAGTCGAAGACCAGCTCGCCGCCGTGATCGAGGGGACCGGCGAGCGCGGGCCGCAGCCAGACTCCCCCTTCCTCCTCCTTGAGCCGCACGATTCCGTCCGGGGACAGGGCGTGCACCTGCCCGCCCCACTGCTGCCAGCCCCGGGCGGCGTACAGCGCGGCGCCCTCGTCGCTCGCGGAGAGCGCGCCGAGGTCGTAGGCCCGGTCGATCACCTGCTCCAGCCCGGCCATCACCCGCCCACCGAGCCCGGACCGCCGCACATCGGCGCGTACGGCGACGGCCTCCACATACCCGGTCCGCAGCCAGCGCCCGCGGTACCGGATCCGGCGCGTCACGACGGCTCCGTGCGCGACGATCCCGGCGCCGTCGCGAACGACCGCGTGCACGCCCCCGAGCCCGTGATCCCAGTCCTCGTCGGAGAAGTCCCCGTCGAACGACTCGTCCAACAGGGCGCGGACGGCGCGGAGTTCGCGGGGATCCAGGTCGGCGGTGCGGGCGAGACGGAGATCGACGGCCATGCGCCGCAGTATCGCACCTAACCACTGAAGCATGCTTGACGGGCTAGAGATGGGCGGGCTGGGGAAGCAGGCGACGCCGACCGGCTCGCGCGCCCCGGCCAGAACGACTGAAGGCCCGGAAATCCCTGGTCAGCAGCGTTTGCGGTGGCAGGCAGGGAGACCCTGTAGCAACGTTGTCAGGGCAACGGATGGGCGGTCGGTGCTGCTGTGACAGAACCGCAGTGACATACCGGCCGACGCACGGCCGACCCCGCCGGTACCGGTGGGCAAGAAGTTCAACGCTCCGTGTCACCGTGAACTGCGAGACCCAGAGCGGGACGGCCAGCGGTTTCCACCCGAACACGAACCCAGAACAGCCGACACGACGGGGGCAATGTCACGCTGAACTTCTCGTGACTGGGAACGGGCCGGCAAGCCTGCTCAGAGGTCAGGCTTGCCGGCCCGTGTTCGCGGGGGCTGAGGGTCAGCCCATGTGCGGGTAGGAGTAGTCGGTCGGCGGGACCAGGGTCTCCTTGATGGCGCGGGTCAGGGTCCAGCGCAGGAGGTTCTGGGGGGCACCGGCCTTGTCGTTGGTGCCGGAGGCGCGGCCGCCGCCGAAGGGCTGCTGGCCGACGACGGCGCCGGTCGACTTGTCGTTGATGTAGAAGTTGCCGGCCGCGTAGCGGAGCTTCTCCATCGTGTAGGCCGCCGCCGCACGGTCGTTGGAGATGACCGAACCGGTGAGGGCGTAGTCCGACACCGACTCCATCTGCTCCAGCATCTCGTCGTACTTGTCGTCCTCGTAGACGTAGACGCCGAGGACCGGGCCGAAGTACTCGGTGCGGAAGACCTCGTTCTCCGGGTCGGTGGAGACGATGACCGTCGGACGGACGAAGTAGCCGACCGAGTCGTCATAGCTGCCGCCCGCGACGATCTCGCAGGTCGGGTCCTCCTTGGCGCGGTCGATCGCGGCCTTGTTCTTGGCGAAGGCGCGGTCGTCGATCACGGCGCCGATGAAGTTCGACAGGTCGGTGACGTCACCCATGGTGAGGTAGTCGACCTCGGCGGCGAACTCCTCCTTGAAGCCCGAGTTCCAGATGGAGGCCGGGATGTAGGCGCGGGAGGTGGCGGAGCACTTCTGGCCCTGGTACTCGAAGGCACCGCGGGTCAGGGCGGTCTTCAGCACCGCGCGGTCGGCGCTCGGGTGGGCGACCAGGAAGTCCTTGCCGCCGGTCTCGCCGACCAGACGCGGGTAGGTGCGGTACTTCTCGATGTTGTTGCCGACCGTCTTCCACAGGTACTGGAAGGTCTTGGTCGAGCCGGTGAAGTGGATGCCGGCGAGGTCACGGTGCTCCAGGGCGACCTTGGAGACCTCGATGCCGTCGCCGGTGACGAGGTTGATGACGCCCTTGGGCAGGCCCGCCTCCTCCAGCAGCTGCATGAGCAGGACGGCGGCGTGGGTCTGCGTCGGGGACGGCTTCCAGACCACGACGTTGCCCATGAGAGCCGGCGCCGTCGGCAGGTTGCCCGCGATGGCACTGAAGTTGAAGGGCGTGATCGCGTAGACGAAGCCCTCGAGCGGACGGTGGTCCATGCGGTTCCACACGCCCGGGGAGTTCGCCGGGGGCTGCTCGGCCAGGATCTGGCGGGCGTAGTGGACGTTGAAGCGCCAGAAGTCGATCAGCTCACAGGGAGTGTCGATCTCGGCCTGCTGGGCGGTCTTCGACTGGCCGAGCATGGTGGAGGCCGCGATCGTCTCGCGCCACGGGCCGGAAAGCAGTTCGGCGGCGCGCAGGATGATCGCGGCGCGGTCGTCGAAGGACATGGCGCGCCAGGCCGGGGCGGCGGCCAGGGCCGCGTCGATGGCGTCCTTCGCGTCCGCTTGCGTGGCGTTGCGCAGGGTGCCGATGACGGCCTTGTGGTTGTGCGGCTGGACCACCTGGAACGGCTCGCCGCCGCCCATCCGCTTCTCGCCGCCGATGGTCATCGGCAGGTCGATCGGGTTCTCGGCCAGCTCCTTGAGCTTGGCCTCCAGCCGGGCGCGCTCGGGCGAGCCGGGGGCGTAGCCGTGCACCGGCTCGTTGACCGGGGTGGGGACCTGGGTCACAGCGTCCATAGGTTCCTTGACTCCTTGTACGTGAGCGGGTGTTCGGACTCAGCCCTTGCTGACCATCGAACGGAGGAAGAAGCGCAGGTTCGCCGGCTTCTCCGCCAGACGGCGCATGAAGTAGCCGTACCAGTCGGTGCCGTAGGCGGTGTAGACGCGCATGCGGTGGCCCTCGGCGGCCAGTCGCAGGTGCTCGTCACCGCGGATGCCGTACAGCATCTGGAACTCGTACTCGTCGAGCTTGCGGCCGGCCTTGTGGGCCAGCTCCTGGGCAATGGCGATCAGGCGCGGGTCGTGCGACCCGATCATCGGGTACCCCTCGCCCTCCATCAGGATCCGCAGAACACGGACGTACGCCTTGTCGATCTCGTGCTTCTGCTGGTAGGCGACCTCGGCGGGCTCCTTGTAGGCGCCCTTCACCAGGCGGACCCGGCTGCCGGAGGCGGCGAGGCGGCGGGCGTCGGCCTCGGTGCGGAAGAGGTAGGCCTGGATGACACAGCCGGTCTGCGGAAAGTCCTTCCGCAGCTCCTCGTGGATGGCGAACATCGAGTCGAGGGTGGTGTGGTCCTCGGCGTCGAGGGTGACGGTCGTACCGATGGCGGCGGCAGCCTCGGCGACCGGGCGGACGTTCGCGAGGGCCAGCTCGTGGCCGCCTTCGAGCGCCTGGCCGAACATGGACAGCTTGACCGACATCTCGACCTTCTCGCCGAGCTGCAGCTCCTTGAGATGGTCGATCAGCAGCAGGTAGGCGTCCCGGGCGGCGGTGGCCTGCTCCGGGGTGGTGATGTCCTCGCCGACGACGTCCATCGTCAGCTCCAGGCCCTTGGCCGTCAGGTCCTTGATGATCGGCACGATGTCGCCGACGGTCTCGCCGGGGATGAAGCGGTCGACGACCTGCTTGGTCACCGGGGCCGCCGAGATCAGGCGTCGCATCCGGTCGCTGCGCGACGCGGCGAGAATCACGGGACCTAGCACGGGGCACCTCCACAGACAAGCACCAAATCGGCCATCACCCAACGATTCGGGTACGGCACGGAGAACCACCGTGAAACCTAAGGATCTCTCCGATCGTGGGCCATCGACAGCTGTCACGCATCCGCGCACGGGATCTCAGACAGATGTATGAAGGCCGCCGGAAAATGAGGGAGAATGCCCGAGTGGCGGCGGATTTCAAGGCTTTCAAGGGTGACTACCAGGAGCTCGTGGACGAGATCTCGGAGCTGCTCGGGGTCCCGGCGACCCTGGAGAACCGCGACTTCGAGCTGATCGCCTTCGGGGCGTACGACAGCGACGACGAGCTGGATCCCTCCGCGCTGGACCCGGTGCGCACCCGCTCGATCCTGACCCGGCGCTCCACGGCCACGGTCCGGGCGTGGTTCGAGGGCTTCGGCATCACCCGCGCGACCGGCCCGGTGCGGATCCCGTCGAGCCCGGAGGCGGGCGTGTACCGCGGCCGGATCTGTCTGCCCGTACGCCATCGAGGTGTCGTCCTCGGTTACGTCTGGCTGCTGGACGGCGATCCCGGGCCGACGGACGCGCAGCTGGCCGCCGCGATGGAGGTGGCCGGCCGGATCGGCGCGCTGCTCGCGGACGAGGCGGAGGCCGGGGCCGGGCTCAGCCGGGAGCTGCGGGCGGTGCTCACCGCCGAGCCCGGCTGGCAGCAGGACATGGCGGTGGCGGAACTGCGCACCGCCCTCGGCCCCCGCGCCGACGGCCCGCTCACCCTCGTCTGCGTGGCCCCCTGGCCGTCGCCCGACCCGGACGACGCCCCCGCCGCCCGCACAATCCCTCACACCACCGCCCTGTGCACGCTCCCTTGGGGGACCTCGGAACAGAGCCTCGCCCTGCTGGTACGGCTCCGGACCACGGAGGTGACCGCACCTGCCCTGGCAGCGGCTGGGCGGTTGCTGAAGGAGGCTGAGGGGGCTCGCGCGGGGCGGGGAGGCGGGGCGTTCGGGGGCGGGGCAGCGGGAGGAGCGGGGCGGAGGGCCGGGGCGGGGGCAGGAGCGGGGCGCGGGGGCGGGGCAGGCTCAGGCGCTGGTGTTCCGGCGCCGGGGAATGGGGCGCGCGGGGCTGGGGCTCGGGCGGCCGCGGCAGCCGCGGCGGGATTCGCCGGTGCGGCCCGGGTCGCCGGGGGCGTCGGATGCGCCGCCGGGGTCGGCGACCCTCGCATCGGTCTCGCCGAGCTGGGCACGGTCTGGCAGGAGGCCGCCGGCGCCACGCGCGCCGCGCTGGCCGAGCCCCGGTTCGGGCCGGTCGCGGAGTGGGCGCGCATCGGGCCGTACCGGCTGCTGACCGCGCTGCCGCCGCAGGCCGCGCACGATCCCGTGGTCGGCCCCCTCCTCTCCCCCACCCACCGGGAACTGGCCCGCACCGCCGAGGTCTACCTCGACTGCGCGGGCCAGGCCGCCCGCACGGCCGCCGAACTGGGCATCCACCGGCAGACCCTGTACTACCGCCTCTCCCGGGTGGAGCAGCTGACGGGCCTGGACCTGGACGACGGCGAGGACCGCCTGCTCCTCCACATGGCGCTGAAGCGGGCCCGGCTGTAACCCTGCCCGATGTCCGAATCACGCCTGCGGATCGCCGGAGTCGGGCCGGTCCTGCCTTCACCGCACACCGTCCACCCGGGCCAATCCGGCCACGCTGTACGTCAGCCGCCGTCCCGGGCGGGACTGGGCATCGCAGACCAAGTCGAAGAGTTGCCGTGGGGCGCCCAAGGGTCACTGCTCGGTCTACGCGGTCTCAGCGCAGGACCTCACCGAGTGTCGCCCGTGCTCGTCGCCGCGATGATCCGCCGTAGGCCAGTGGTGAGTTGCTCGGCCGTGGTCGCCGAGTCGGGGTCGAAGAGCCACTGGACCATGAGGCCGTTGAGGAGGGTCTGGTAGAAGCGGCCCTCGGTGTCGACGGTGTCCTTGTCGACGTCGGACTCCGGGATGCCGCTGAACATCGCCACCAGCCCCGAGCGGCCCCCCTCCTGGGCCTCGGCCAGCAGCTTGCGCACCTCTTCGAGTCGCTCGTCCTGGAACATGAGCTCGAAGCTCAGCATCCAGATCGCCCGTGACTCGGGCACCGTGCGGAGGATGCTCGTCCACACCTCCTGGAAGCGCTCCAGCGAACCCGGAGGCTCTGTCACCGTCCCGCCGAGTCCCGGGTCGAACCTCTCCCCCACGCCCTCGATCAGCGAGATGTAGGCCTGCACCAGCAGCTCGGCCTTCGACCCGTAGTGGTAGCCGATGGACGCCAGGTTGGTGCCCGACGCCTTGACGATGTCCCGCGCGGTCGTGCGCAGGAACCCCTTCTCCAGCAGGCAGCGCTTGGCGCCTTCGAGCAGATCCTCACGGTGTCCCATGGCCACCAGCCTAGCGACGATCCATACGGATGTCCTAGACGAGTGACTTATACATTCGTTCTAGACAAGCGTTTAAGACGCCCGTACAGTCACTGGCATGACGAACTCGACGAGCACAATCACCTCCGTCGGCGCCGACGGCGCCGCCCCCGGCCGCGCCGGGCGCCGCGAGTGGACCGCTCTCGGCGTGCTGATGCTGCCGCTGCTGCTGGTCTCGATGGACGTCTCGGTCCTGTACTTCGCAACCCCCGCGATCGCCGCGGACCTGCACCCGAGCGGCACCCAGCAGCTGTGGGTCTTCGACATCTACGGCTTCGTCCTGGCCGGCCTGCTGATGACCATGGGCTCCCTCGGCGACCGCATCGGCCGCCGCAAGCTCCTGCTCATGGGCGCCGCGGCCTTCGGCGGCGCCTCGCTCCTCGCGGCCTACGCCGACAGCGCCGAGACCCTGATCGCGGCCCGCGCGATCCTCGGCATCGGCGGGGCGACCCTGATGCCGTCGACGATGGCGCTGCTGCGCACGATGTTCACCGACCCCGGCCAGCGGGCCAAGGCGATCGGTCTGTGGTCCGGGGTGATGACCGGAGGTATCGCGCTCGGCTCGGTGATGAGCGGCATCCTCGTCGAGCACTTCTGGTGGGGCTCGGTCTTCCTGGTCAACCTGCCCGCGATGGCCCTGCTCCTGCTCCTCGGCCCGGTGCTGCTGCCCGAGTCGAAGGACCCGAACCCCGGCCGCTTCGACTGGCTGAGCGTCCCGCTGTCGATGGCCGCCGTGCTCCCCGTGATCTACGGCCTGAAGGAGATCCCCTCCGAGGGCTGGCACCCGCTGTACGTCGTCTCCGTCACCGTCGGCCTGCTCTTCACGGCTCTGTTCGTCCACCGGCAGCGCACCAGCGCCTCCCCGCTGATCCCGCCGGCCCTGCTGAAGGGCCACGGCTTCGCCCCGGCGCTGGTCCTCAACCTCGTCGCCGCCCTCGCCATGATGGGTTCGGCCATCTTCACCACGCAGTACCTGCAGTCGGTCCTCGGCAAGAGCCCGCTGTCGGCGGCCCTGTGGAGCCTGCTGCCCTCGGTGTTCATCGGGTTCGCCGGTCCGGTCACCGCACAGCTCATCCAGCGGGGCGTCAACCGGGGGTACGTCGTCGCCGGCGGCTTCGCCGCCATGGCGGCCGGTTACTCGATGCTCGCCCTCGTCGGCACCGACTCGCTGTGGCTGGCGCTGGCCGGGGCCGGCGTCCTCGCCTGCGGGATGGTCGCGATCGTCTCCCAGCTGACCGACCTGGCCCTGAGCGGCGCCCCGGTGGAGCGGGCGGGCACGGCCTCCTCCCTTCTGGAGACCAGCGCCGAGTTCGGGGGCGCGCTCGGCATGGCGGTCCTCGGCTCGATCGGTACGGCGATCTACCGCCACGAGATGCCTGCCGGCGCCCCGGCCGGGGCCCGCGAGACCCTGGGCGACGCCCTCGCCACGGCAGCCCGGCTGCCCGGCGCGGCCGGTCAGTCCCTGCTCGCCACGGCCCGGGAGGCCTTCACCACGGGGATGCAGGGCGCGGCGATCGCCGGGGCGGCGCTGCTGGTGCTGGCGGCGGTGGGGGCGGCGCTGAGCCTGCGGACGATCGAGGTGCGGGACGACGAGCAGGGCACACAGAAGTAGGGCACAGACAAACGCCGGACGGGCTGAGACACCTCAGCCCGTCCGGCGTTTGTCGATGCGTCAGACGAGGTTCACCGAGCGGGCGGACGTCGCACCGATCTCGGAGGCGACCTCGCTCAGCACGCCGGCGGACACCGTGTCGTCGACGGTGAGCACGGCCAGTGCCTCGCCGCCGGCGACCGCGCGAGCGACCTGCATGCCGGCGATGTTGATGCCCGCCTCGCCGAGGATGCGGCCGACGGTGCCGACGACACCGGGACGGTCCTCGTAGCGCAGGACGACCATGTGGTCGGCGAGGGCGAGGTCGACGTCGTAGTCGCCGACCGCGACGATCTTCTGGACGTGCTTCGGGCCGGCCAGTGTGCCGGACACCGACACCTCCTCGCCGTCCGCGAGCGTGCCCCGCACGGTGACGACGTTGCGGTGCTCGGCCGACTCGGAGCTGGTGGTCAGCCGGACCTCGACGCCCCGCTCCTGCGCGAACAGCGGCGCGTTGACGTACGACACCGTCTCGTCGACGACGTCCTCGAAGACACCCTTGAGGGCGGACAGTTCCAGCACCTTCACGTCGTGCTGGGTGATCTCGCCGTACACCTCGACGTCGAGGCGGACCGCGACCTCTCCGGCGAGCGCGGTGAAGATACGGCCGAGGCGCTCGGCGAGCGGCAGACCGGGCTTGACGTCCTCGGCGATGACACCGCCCTGGACGTTCACCGCGTCCGGCACCAGCTCACCGGCGAGGGCGAGGCGGACGGACTTGGCGACCGCGATGCCCGCCTTCTCCTGCGCCTCGTCGGTGGAGGCGCCCAGGTGCGGGGTGCACACCACCTGGTCCAGCTCGAACAGCGGCGAGTCGGTGCACGGCTCCTTGGCGTACACGTCGAGGCCGGCGCCGGCGACCCGGCCCTCCTTCAGCGCCGCGTACAGCGCCGCCTCGTCCACGATGCCGCCGCGTGCGGCGTTGACGATGCGCACGCTCGGCCTGACCTTGCGCAGCGCCTCGTCGCCGATGAGGCCGAGGGTCTCGGGCGTCTTGGGCAGGTGGACGGTGATGAAGTCGGAGACCTCCAGCAGCTCGTCCAGGGAGAGGACCTTGACGCCCATCTGCGCGGCGCGGGCGGGCTGGACATAGGGGTCGTAGGCGACGACCTTCATGCCGAAGGCGGACATGCGCTGGGCGACCAGGGCGCCGATGCGGCCGAGGCCGACGACACCGAGGGTCTTCTCGGCCAGCTCGACGCCCGTGTACTTGCTGCGCTTCCACTCGCCGTTCTTCAGCGCGGCGTTGGCCTGCGGGATGTTGCGGGCGGAGGCGAGGATCAGACCGCAGGCCAGCTCGGCGGCGGTCACGATGTTGGAGGTCGGGGCGTTGACGACCATCACGCCGGCCTTGGTGGCGGCGGAGACGTCGACGTTGTCCAGGCCGACGCCGGCGCGGGCGACGACCTTGAGCTTCTTCGCCGCGGCGATGGCCTCGGCGTCGACCTTGGTGGCCGAGCGGATCAGGATCGCGTCGACGTCGGCGATGGCGGGGAGCAGTTCGGCTCGGTCGGCTCCGTTGGTGTGCCGGATCTCGAAGTCCGGGCCGAGTGCGTCCACGGTCGCGGGCGACAGCTCTTCAGCGATGAGTACGACGGGTTTCGAGCTCACGTGAGGTCCTCACAAGTCCAAAGCATGCGGACGGCCGTCCCGACGGCCGCAGGCGGAGGAGGGGGGCTAGCCGCGGAAGACGCACGACGCTGTGGGCCTGACGCGTGTTGTGCAGCAGTCTAGTGGCGTGGCGCAGGGCATCTTGCGCCTCCACGGAAGGATCACCCGTCCGGGGCTGGACGGGGTGGACAACAGATGGACGACGGGGGCCGGAGCATCATGCCCCGGCCCCCTGACGTGAGGCTTACGCCTCCTCGCTCACCCAGCTCATCAGCTTGCGCAGCTGCTTGCCCGTGGTCTCCAGCAGGTGCTCGGAGTCCTGCTTCTTGTACTCGTTGTACCTCTTCAGACCGCCGTGGTACTCGTCCATCCAGTTCCGGGCGAAGGAGCCGTCCTGGATCTCGGCGAGGACCTTCTTCATCTCGGCCTTGGTGGCGTCGGTGATGATGCGCGGGCCGGTGACGTAGTCGCCCCACTCGGCGGTCTCCGAGATCGACCAGCGCATCTTCTCCAGGCCGCCCTCGTACATGAGGTCCACGATCAGCTTCAGCTCGTGCAGGCACTCGAAGTAGGCGATCTCCGGCTGGTAACCAGCCTCGGTCAGCGTCTCGAAGCCCGCCTTGACCAGCGCGGCCGTACCACCGCAGAGGACAGCCTGCTCACCGAACAGGTCGGTCTCGGTCTCCTCGGTGAAGGTCGTCTTGATGACGCCCGCGCGGGTGCCGCCGATGCCCTTGGCGTACGACAGGGCCAGCGAGAAGGCGTCTCCGGAGGCGTCCTGCTCGACGGCGGCGATGCACGGAACGCCGCGGCCCTCCTCGTACTGGCGGCGGACCAGGTGGCCCGGGCCCTTCGGGGCGACCATGCAGACGTCCACGCCGGCCGGCGGCTTGATGAAGCCGAAGCGGATGTTGAAGCCGTGACCGAAGAACAGCGCGTCGCCGTCCTTCAGGTTCGGGGCGATGGACTCCTCGTAGACCTGGGCCTGGATCGGGTCCGGCACCAGGATCATGATGACGTCGGCCTCGGCGGCGGCCTCCGCCGGCGTCACCACGCGCAGGCCCTGCTCCTCGGCCTTGGCCTTGGACTTGGAGCCCTCGTGCAGACCGACGCGGACGTCGACACCGGAGTCACGCAGCGACAGCGCGTGGGCGTGGCCCTGGCTGCCGTAGCCGATGACCGCGACCTTGCGGCCCTGGATGATGGACAGGTCGGCGTCAGCGTCGTAGAACAGCTCGGCCACTTTGGGTTCTCTCCTTGGTGTGCAGATTGTGCGTCCCACCGTATGACGGTGGGGGGAAAGGAAGTCTCGGGGTCTCGGCATCCGGGCGGACGGCGTGTCGCCGACCGCCCGGTTTCAGCCGTACTTCAGCTTTACGCGGATCGGTCGAGAGCGCGCAGCGAGCGGTCGGTGATGGAACGGGCGCCGCGGCCGATCGCGATCGTGCCGGACTGCACCAGCTCCTTGATGCCGAACGGCTCCAGCATCTTGAGCATGGCGGACAGCTTCTCGCTGGATCCGGTGGCCTCGATGGTGACGGCCTCCGGGGAGACGTCGACGGTCTTGGCGCGGAACAGCTGGACGATCTCGACGATCTGGGAGCGGGTCTCGTTGTCGGCGCGGACCTTCACCAGGACGAGTTCGCGCTGCACGGCCTGACCGGGCTCCAGCTCGACGATCTTCAGCACGTTGACGAGCTTGTTGAGCTGCTTGGTCACCTGCTCCAGCGGCAGGTCCTCGACGCCCACCACGATGGTGATGCGGGAGATGTCGGGGTGCTCGGTGACGCCGACCGCGAGCGAGTCGATGTTGAAGCCGCGGCGCGAGAACAGGGCGGCGATCCGGGCGAGGATGCCCGGTGTGTTCTCCACCAGGACGGAGAGCGTGTGCTTGGACATGGTGTTCTGCTCTTCCTTGCTGGTCGAGGGTCAGTCGTCTTCGTTGTCGCCGAAGTCGGGGCGGACGTCCCGGGCGGCCATGATCTCGTCGTTGGAGGTGCCGGCGGCGACCATCGGCCACACCATCGCGTCCTCGTGGACGATGAAGTCGATGACGACGGGGCGGTCGTTGATGGAGTTCGCCTCCTGGATGACCTTGTCCAGGTCCTCCGGCCGCTCGCAGCGCAGGCCCACGCAGCCCATCGCCTCGGACAACTTCACGAAGTCGGGCACGCGCGTGCCCTTGGCCTCCGGGTTGATGTCGTCGGGGCCGCTGTGCAGCACGGTGTTGGAGTAGCGCTGGTTGTAGAACAGGGTCTGCCACTGGCGGACCATGCCGAGGGCGCCGTTGTTGATGATGGCGACCTTGATCGGGATGTTGTTCAGGGCGCAGGTGGTCAGTTCCTGATTGGTCATCTGGAAGCAGCCGTCGCCGTCGATCGCCCAGACCGTGTGGTCCGGCTGTCCGGCCTTGGCGCCCATGGCGGCCGGGACCGCGTAGCCCATGGTTCCGGCGCCGCCGGAGTTCAGCCAGGTGGCGGGCTTGTCGTACTGGATGAAGTGCGCGGCCCACATCTGGTGCTGGCCGACGCCCGCGGCAAAGATCGTGCCCTCGGGCGCGAGTTGGCCGACGCGCTCGATGACCTGCTGCGGGGAGAGCGAGCCGTCCTCCGGCTGGTCGTAGCCGAGCGGGTAGGTCTCGCGCCAGCGGTTCAGGTCGCTCCACCAGGCGGTGTAGTCCCCCTTGTGGCCCTCGCTGTGCTCCTTCTGCACGGCCTGGACCAGGTCGGCGATGACCTCGCGGGCGTCACCGACGATCGGCACGTCCGCGGCGCGGTTCTTGCCGATCTCGGCCGGGTCGATGTCGGCGTGGACGATCTTGGCGTACGGGGCGAAGCTGTCCAGCCTGCCGGTGACGCGGTCGTCGAAACGGGCGCCGAGGGCGACGATCAGGTCGGCCTTCTGCAGCGCGGTGACGGCGGTGACCGCACCGTGCATGCCCGGCATTCCCACGTGCAGCGGGTGGCTGTCGGGGAACGCGCCGAGCGCCATCAGGGTGGTGGTGACGGGCGCTCCGGTGAGTTCGGCGAGGACCTTCAGCTCGGCGGTGGCCTGCGCCTTGATGACGCCGCCGCCGACGTAGAGGACGGGCCGCTTGGCGGAGGTGATCAGCTTCGCGGCCTCGCGGATCTGCTTGGCGTGCGGCTTGGTCACCGGGCGGTAGCCGGGCAGGTCCATGGTGGGCGGCCAGGTGAAGGTGGTCTTCGCCTGCAGGGCGTCCTTGGCGATGTCGACCAGGACCGGGCCCGGGCGGCCGGTGGAGGCGATGTGGAACGCCTGCGCGATGACCCGCGGGATGTCCTCGGCCTTGGTGACGAGGAAGTTGTGCTTGGTGATCGGCATGGTGATGCCGACGATGTCCGCCTCCTGGAAGGCGTCCGTGCCGATCGCCTTCGACGCCACCTGCCCGGTGATCGCCACGAGCGGCACCGAGTCCATGTGGGCGTCGGCGATCGGGGTCACCAGGTTGGTGGCGCCGGGGCCGGAGGTGGCCATGCACACGCCGACCTTGCCGGTGGCCTGCGCATAGCCGGTGGCCGCGTGGCCGGCGCCCTGCTCGTGGCGGACCAGTACGTGACGGACCCTGGTCGAGTCCATCAGGGGGTCGTACGCCGGCAGGATCGCGCCGCCGGGAATGCCGAATACCGTGTCAGCGCCGACCTCCTCGAGGGAGCGGATGAGGGACTGCGCACCCGTGACGTGCTCGACGGGGGCGGACTGCTGTCCTCCGGATCGGGGCCGCGGCTGCGGATGGGCCCCGGTGGCCTGCTCGGTCATCGGCATTCTCTTCTCGATGCTGAGGGTTTTTGCGAGGTTTGTACGGAGTTCACGCGCTGCACGAACGGCACTCGTGCAACAAAAAACCCCTCGTGCCGCAAGGCAAGCGAGGGGAGCGCGCCGGTGAGGTCGCTGGGGTTTCCGGATCGTCCTCCGGTGGGTCCCAGCTCAGCCGACGCGCTGTCCAAGTACGAGAATTCGGGTGCGCATGGCACTGACCCTCCCCCCGACGCGCACCACGTGTCAAGTGGGTGGGACGGGAGTCTCAGAATGTGAACGATGGGCACTGCCGCCTCCGAAGACAGCCGTAACACCCCCTGTGTACACCCCTGAGCGCCCCTTCGGCTCGCTCACACTCCCCGCAAACGCCGGTTCGGCCGGTGCGTGCGGCACCGGGTAGTGGCCGGACGCGAGCGCCCGGCGCAGCCGGTACTCGTCCAGCGGCCCCGCGAACGCCGTGCCCTGCCCGTGCGTGCAGCCCATCGCGCGCAGCACGACGACCTGCTCCGGCAGATCCACGCCCTCGGCCACGGACTGCAGCCCGAGATCGCCGGCGATCCGCAGCAGACCGCTGGTGATCTTGTGCAGCCGCGCGGACTCCACGACGCCCTCGACCAGGCTGCGGTCGAGTTTCAGGATGTCCACCGGAAGCCTTCTGAGGGCGGTGACGGACGCGTAGCCGCTGCCGAAACCGTCCAGCGCGATCCGCACACCGAGCCGGCTGAGCGCGGTCAGCCGCCGCTCCAGCTCGTCCAGGCAGACCCGCGGATCGGTGTCGGACAGCTCCAGGAGCAGCCCACCGGGCGGCAGCCCGTGCCGGGTCAGCAGCGCCTCCACGGAGCCGACCGGCATCGAGCGCTCCAGCAGCCGCCGGGCGCTCGTGCGGACGGCCACCGGTACGACGGTCCCGGTCGCGACCCGCTCGGCGGCCTGCTCGACGGCCTCGTGCAGGATCCAGCGGTCCAGCTCGGCGGTCTTGTCGCCGTCCTCGGTCACCCGCAGGAACTCGGCCGGGGTGAACAGCACCCCCTGCGAGGAGCGCCAGCGCGCCTGCGCCGAGACCGCCGTGATCCGGCCGCTCGCCAGGCACACCACCGGCTGGTGCAGCAGGGCGAACTCGCCGTCGTGCAGTGCGGCACGCAGCCGGGTGGCCAGCTCCGCCCTGCGTACGACGTCCTGCTGCATCTGCGGCTTGTAGAGCTCGACCCGGCCCTTTCCGGCCGCTTTCGCGCGGTACATCGCGAGGTCGGCGTTGCGCAGCAACTCGCCTGCGGCGAGGCCCTGTTCGGCGAAGGCGACACCGATGGAGGCGTTGACCCTGACGTCGCTGCCGTCGATGGCGTACGGCTGGGAGAGGGTCAGCCTGAGGCGGTCGGCGAGCTCCAGGATGTTCCGCTCCCGGGCGGCACGGTCACGGGTGCCGTCCCCGACGATCAGGGCCGCGAACTCGTCGCCGCCGAGCCGGGAGGCGGTGTCCCCCTGCCTGACCGCGTCCTGGAGTCTGCGGGCGGCCTGGACGAGCAGCTCGTCCCCGGCCTGGTGCCCGATCGTGTCGTTGACGGCCTTGAATCCGTCCAGGTCGATGAAGAGCACGGCCGTGTTGCGCAGGGCGGCGCCCCGGTCGGTGGCGCGGCGGCCGGACAGGGCCTGCTGCACGCGCCGGGTGAACAGCGCGCGGTTGGGCAGGTCGGTCAGCGGGTCGTGCTCGGCGTTGTGCTGCAGCTGCGCCTGCAGGCGGACGCGCTCGGTCACGTCCCGGCTGTTGAAGATCAGGCCGCCGTGGTGACGGTTGACGGTCGACTCGACGTTGAGCCAGCCGCCGTCGCCGGACCGGAAGCGGCATTCGATGCGGGTGGTGGGTTCCTCCAGAGGGCTGGCGGCGAGGAAGCGGCGCACCTCGTGCACCACGCAGCCCAGGTCCTCCGGGTGGATGAGGCCGGCCAGTTCCGTGCCCACCAGTTCCTCGGCGGGGCGGCCGTAGACCCCGGCGGCGGCCGGGGAGACGTACCGCAGGACGCCGTTGGGCGCGGCGATCATGATCACGTCGCTGGAACCCTGCACCAGGGAGCGGAAGTGGTTCTCCTTCTGCGCCAGTTCCTGGGTCAGGGTGATGTTGTCCAGCAGCATGATGCCCTGCCGGATGACGAGCGCGAGGACGACGGCGCCCGCGGTGATCAGCACGACATGGTCGGGTCGGCGCCCGTTGAGGACGTTGTACAGGATGCCCAGGGTGCACACGGCGGCGGCGAGGTACGGGGTGAGGGCGGCGAGGGAGCCGGTGAGCGGCCGGCCGGCCGGATACCGGCTGTGATCACCTCCCGGTGCGGACACGGACACGTGGTGGTGGCCCGTGCCGCGCTGTCCGGGCATGTGTTCGTGGACCACGCGCGTGTGCCCGTCCGGTACGTGCGCCTCCTGTGCGCTCTTGCGGCGGGGCGCGGCCCAGGGGGCGTAGGCGAGCAGCAGCGAACCGGCGAACCATCCGGCGTCCAGCAGCTGCCCGGAGCGGTAGCTGCTGTGCAGCAGCGGCGAGGTGAACAGCGCGTCGCACATCACGGTCAGCCCGAGCGCCCCGATCGCCGTGTTCACCGCGGTGCGATTGCCCGGGGTGCGGCGGAAGTGCAGCGCGAGCACCATGCTGATGAGCGCGATGTCGAGCAGTGGGTACGCCAGCGACAGCGCGGTGTGCGCCACACTCGGTCCGTCGAACCGGGCCGCCTGGGCGAGCGCCAGGCTCCAGGACAGCGTGAGCAGCGAGCCGCCGATCAGCCAGGCGTCCAGCGCCAGGCAGATCCAGCCGGCCTTGGTCACCGGCCGCTTGGCGAGCACCAGCAGGCCCACGATGGCCGGCGGCGCGAAGCACAGGAAGAACAGGTCCGCGTAGGAGGGGCTGGGCACCGGCCGGCCGAGGACGACCTCGTACCAGCCCCAGACCGCGTTGCCGAGGGCCGCCATCGCCGAGGACAGGGCGAACAGCAGCCAGGCCGAGCGGAAGCGGACACGGCGACTGCGGGCGTACAGGAAGCACGAGACTGCGGCGGTGCCCGCCGCGGCGCTCAGCCCGAAGTCGCCCATGATCAGTGCCACTTCGTCCGCACCCCAGTCGAACGCGGCCCCGACGGCGTAGGCCGCGCAGACCAGGGCGAGAACGAGTTGCTCCATCGCGCGCGTGCGTCCAGCGGCGGGCGCGCGCCAGGGCGGCGGCGCCTGCTGCGGATGCGAGGCGCGCACCGCCGCGTCGAGGGCGGTCGTCACCGGGGGCGGCGCGCTCACCGGGGCCTCCCGGTGAGCGCCGCTCCCGGGTCCCGACGGTCCCGGTGCGCTGGGTGCGCATGCCTCCTGCGGCCGCTGTGCCTGCGCTGCTGGTGGCTGTGATGGCTGGTCTGGTGACCGCGTCTACGCGCGGCCGTGCGCCAGGGTCGCCGTCGGCGGCTCCGCCGCGTCGGATCGTTCGTCCATAGGCCGTGCATCGCCCGTCGCCCCCCTCACAAATCTGAAATGTCCATCCCCGGCGCCGAACGGGTAGGCGGCGCAGCCCCTGTCCGGGACGATACACCAGGATCGTCACTCAGGGACATAGGTTCTCTACTCTCCGTGACGACCAGCGGGGATGCGGGTACGGCCCGCATCCGAGGGGTTGCGGAGGGTGCCGATGGCGACCCCCGCTCGGGCGAAGCCGAGAGCGGGGAGCGGATTACGAGCCTGTCGTCAGGATCACGTTGCGCAGGGGCTCGTGGTTCACGAACCGGGTCAACTGGTCGACGAGCAGCCGCTTCGCGCGCGGCAGGAAGGCGGAGGTGGGCCCTCCCACGTGCGGGGTGACGAGCGCGCCGGGGGCCTGCCAGAGCGGGTGTCCGGGCGGCAGCGGCTCGGGGTCGGTGACGTCCAGGGCCGCGGTGACACGGCCGCTCTCCAGCTCCGCGAGCAGCGCCTTCGTGTCGACCACGGGGCCCCGCGCCACGTTCACGAGCAGCGCCCCGTCCTTCATCCGCGCGAGGAACTCTGCGTCGACCAGCCCCCGCGTCTCCTCCGTCAAGGGCGTGGAAAGGATCACGACATCGGCGTGTGGAAGCAAAGAAGGCAATTCGGTGAACGGATGCACCGGACCGCGCGCCGTGGTGCGCTCGGAGCGCGCGACGCGCGCCACCCGCGCGACCTCAAAGGGCGCGAGCCGGTCTTCGATGGCGGCACCGATGGAGCCGTAGCCGACGATCAGGACGGATTTGTCGGCGAGGGCCGGCCGGAACCCGCCGAGCCACTCGCCGCGCTCCTGGGCCCGCACGAAGTCCGGGATGCCGCGCAGGGCGGCGAGGACCAGGGTCAGCGTCAGCTCGGCGGTGCTCGCCTCGTGCACCCCGCGCGCATTGCACAGCCGCACACCCGGGCGCAGGTGGTGCAGGCCCGGCTGAACATGGTCGATCCCGGCCGACAGCGTCTGTACGACCTCGACGGAGGACATCTCCGGCAGCGGGCGCACACCGATCCCGGCGGGCTTCATGTAGGGCACGACGTAGAAGGAGCAGTCGGCCGGGTCGGCCGGGAACTCCTCGCCGCCGTCCCAGAACAGGTACCGGGGCCCTTCGGGGAGCCCCTCGATCTCGTCCGGCGCTATGGGAAGCCACACCTCTGCACTCATGCCATGGAGGCTATGTCAGGCACGCGCGCGTGCAGAGGTTAGGTTGGGGTCCGGGCAGAGGGAGGTTCACGAGCAGGTGGAGCGCAGGACGATCGGCGCGGGGGCGCTCGCGATGGGGGCCGTCGGACTCGGGTGCATGCCGATGAGCTGGGCGTACAGCGGGTCGCGGCAGCGGGGCGACGAATCGCTCAGGACCGTGCACCGGGCACTGGACCTGGGCTCGACCCTCCTGGACACGGCGGACATGTACGGGCCGTTCACCAATGAGCTGCTGCTGGGCCGGGTGCTGAAGGAGCGGCGCGCGGAGGCCTTCGTGTCCACGAAGGTGGGGCTGCTGGTGGGCGAGCAGCACATCGTGGCCAACGGCCGCCCCGGGTATGTGAAGCGGGCCTGTGACGCCTCCCTGCGCCGCCTGCAGACGGACGTGATCGACCTCTACCAGTTGCACCGCGCCGATCCTGAGGTCCCCGTAGAGGAGACGTGGGGCGCGATGGCCGAGCTGGTGCGGGCCGGCAAGGTGCGGGCGCTGGGCCTGTGCGCGGTGGGCGCGCGTGGCGGCCGCCGCTCCGGGGTGGGGCTGTACGACGGAACGTTGCGCCAGTTGCAACGGGTGCAGCAGGTGTTCCCGGTCGCCGCGGTGGAGGCGGAACTGTCGGTGTGGTCGCCGGAGGCGCTCCAGGCGCTGCTGCCGTGGTGCCGGGCTCGGGGCGTGGGTTTCCTCGCGGCGATGCCGCTGGGCAACGGCTTCCTGACCGGCACGCTGACCCCGGGCGAGGGCTTCGAACCGGACGACCTGCGGGCCCGCCACCCCCGCTTCACGGCGGAGATGATGGCGGCCAACCAGCCGATCGTCGCGGGCCTGCGCCGCATCGCGCGCCGCCACGGCGAGCACGTCACCCCGGCCCAGGTGGCCCTGGCCTGGGTTCTGGCACAGGGCCGCCATGTGATCGCCCTGCCGGGCACCAAGCAGGAGCGATGGGCCGTGGAGAACGCGGCGGCCGGCGACCTGCGCCTGACCGAGGAGGACCTCGCGGAGGCGTCACGACTGCCGGCGGCTCAGGGGTCTTGGGAGTGATGGCGCGGGGGCGTGGGATGCCTCCGCGGGGGTCGGGGGGACTGACCACCCGGGGCGGTCGCATTGACGGTGCAGGGACCGTCGGGCTGACCACGTGGGGCGGTGGGCGTCCCGGCGCAGGGGCGACGGGAGCGCAGGCGCAGGAACCGTGGGTCTCAGGGGCGCGTGGGTCCTGGGACTGAGGGCGGGGGTCCTGGGACTGGAGCCAGGGGGCGTCGGACTGAGGGGCTAGGGCGCATCGGGCTGAGCGGCCAGGGAGCGTGGGGCCGAAGGCTTTCCGGGATCGGTTGTGCCGGGGCGGGAACCCGGGCGGGGTGGGCGGTGTATGAGAAGTAGCACCTGCCGCTGGATGACCGCCTCGAAGGGATCGTGATCGTGCAACGACGAGCTGTGTCGGCCTCGTTGGCCGTGTGGGCCGCGGCCGCCCTCCTGCTGACGGCCGGCTGCTCCTCCGACGGAGGAGGGCCCCCTGGCGGCCCCGGGAGGACGACCGCCACGAGTACGGCACCGGGCACGGCCCCCTCCGGCCACGCCACCGAGCCGGCACCGCCGGCCAAGGGCTCGGTGAAGGTGCTGCGCACAGTGGCCGACGGCCTGAAGACACCGTGGGGGCTGGCCCCGCTGCCCGGCGGCGGTCTGCTGGTCTCCTCCCGCGACGACGGCACGATCATCCGGATCGACGAGAAGACGGGCCGCAAGACCGAGCTGGGCGCGGTCTCCGGAGTCTCCCCGGCCGGCGAGGGCGGTCTGCTGGGCATCGCCCTCTCCCCCGACTACGCCTCGGACCACATGATCTACGCCTACTTCACCTCGGCCTCGGACAACCGCATCGTCCGCATGCTGTACGACGAGCGGAAGCCGCCCGGTGAGCAACTGGGCGCTCCGGACACGGTGTTCAAGGGCATACCCAAGGGCATCATCCACAACGGCGGCCGGATCGCGTTCGGCCGGGACGGCATGCTGTACGTGGGCACCGGCGAGAGCGGCGAGCGCGGCCTGGCCCAGGACAAGAAGTCCCTGGGTGGCAAGATCCTGCGCCTGACCCCGGAGGGCGAGCCGGCTCCGGGCAACCCCTTCCCCGACTCCCCGGTGTATTCCTACGGCCACCGCAACGTCCAGGGGCTGGCCTGGGACGACAGACAGCGCCTGTTCGCCTCGGAGTTCGGCCAGGACACCTGGGACGAACTGAACGCGATCAAGCCGGGCGCGAACTACGGCTGGCCGCAGGCCGAGGGCAGGTCCTCCGACGCCGCCTTCCAGAACCCGATAGCCCAGTGGCACACCGACGACGCCTCCCCGAGCGGCATCGCCTACGTCAAGGGCGTGATCTGGATGGCGGGCCTGAAGGGCCAACGCCTGTGGCGCATCCCGCTCCAGGGCACGGAGGCCTCGGCGCCACCGCAGGCCCTCCTCACCGGCGAGTACGGCCGGCTGCGCACGGTGGTCGCGGCGGGCGGCGACAAGGTGTGGCTGCTGACGAGCAACACGGACGGCCGGGGCCGACCGAAGAAGGGGGACGACCGGCTGCTGGAACTGGAGGTGAAGTAGCGCCCCCCGAACGGCTCACACCCCTTCGGTGCCCTCTTTCAGGCCCTCCTCCGGCTCCGTCTCGGCCGGCGGTGGATCCGGGAGTCGTATGACCGCCTTCCCGGAGGTCAGGTCTATCGGGCCCCTTCCGGGGTCGTTGTCGCCCACGTCCTCACGGGTCAGCTCCAAGCGGTTCTGTTCATCCCGGGTGTGTTTGCGGCCGGGTGCGAAGAGTTCCTCGAAGGCATTGAACACGGCCCCTCCCCCGCTTTCTCCCCCTTGCGGCTTTTCTTCAGCGTAGGTCTCATCCCGCCGTTCCGGCAGTGAGCGTCTCGGCCGGGAACAGCCCCAGCCGGTGTGCCATCGCCGCCGCCTCGCCCCGGCCGGAGACGCCGAGCTTGCTGAGGATGTTGGAGACGTGGACGCTCGCGGTCTTCGGGGAGATGAACAGCTCCTCGGCGATCTGGCGGTTGGTGCGGCCGGCCGAGACCAGGCGCAGGACGTCCCGCTCCCGGCTGGTGAGGCCGAGAGCCGCGGCCGGGTCGGTGGAGGCGAGGGCCTGCCGGGGTGCGCGGGTCAAGGTGAGGCGGGCGCGCTGGGCGAGCCGGGCGACGGTCTCGGCGAGAGAGCGGGCGTCGAGGTGAGCGGCGACGGCGGCGGCCAGCCGGAGCAGTTCCACCGCGCGGTCGCGTTCGTCGTCGCCGCCGTCGGCCAGGAGCGCTGCGGCGAGGCGGTGGCGGACCCGGGCGAGCTCGTAGGGGCGGTCCAGGCACTCGAAGGCGGTGACGACCGGCGACCAGTCGTCGGTGGTGTCCATGCCCTTCGCGCGGCGCAGTTCGGCACGGGCCCACTGGTCGTAGGCCTGCCAGAGGGGGGCGCCGGTGGTGAGATTCCGTATGGCTTCGCCGAGGCGGTCGAGGATCTCGGCGCGGCCGGGCTCGGCGGCGGACAGGGTGCGGGCCTCGGCCTCCACGGTGGCGGCGGCCCGCAGCAGCGGCCAGCCGTAGCGCTGGGTGCCGGGTGGGAATCCGGTGTCCAGGGCCCGGAGCAGTTCGGCGCGGGCGTCGGCGATACGGCCCTCCTCGGCGGCCACACCGAGGGCGACCCGGGCCAGGGGCAAAGAGAGCTGGGGCATCGGGTCGTGGGTGCCGTAGTGGGCGCGGGCCGCGGCGAGTTGGCGGCCCGCCTCGGCGAGGTCGCCGCGGGCGAGGGCCAGGTGTGCCAGGCGCAGGGCGCCCTGGCCACGGGGCTTGGCGCTGTGGCCGACCCGGGTGGCGTGGGTGGCGGTCTCGGCGGCCTCCGCCCAGTCGCCGAGCGAGTACAGCGCCTCGGACAGGTTGCCCCGTATCCAGGCCTCGGAGTCCAGCAGCCCGTGGGTGCGGGCGAAGGCGATGCCCTCGCGCAGGAGGGGCACGGCCTCCCGGTCGCGGCCGATGCCCTGCAGCTGGGAGGGAAGGTTCACATAGGCTCGGCCCGCGACATGGTGTACGCCCTCCGCGAGGGTGTCCCGCAGCACCTGCCGCATCTCCGCCAGGCCGGTCTCGGTGTCGCCCGCGTCCACCTTGAGGCAGCCGAGGGTGAGGCGGGCGTGGAGTTCGATCTCGCGGGCGCCGACCATGCGCGCGTACTCCACGGCCCGCTCGGCGGCGGCGAAGGCGTCGGGGCCGGGCCGGTGCAGCATGGACCAGTTGGCGGCGAGGGCCAGTACCTCGGCGTGCACCTCGGACGGCGGCAGGCCGCGCACCAGGTCCTGGGCGGTGGCCAGTTCCTGCCAGCCGTCGCCGCGGGCCTGGGCCTGGACCAGGCGGGAGCGCTGGATCCAGAACCAGGCGGCGCGCTGGGGGTCCCCCCTGCTCGGACGGTGTTGAGAGCCAGGGGGAGGATCCGGCTCGTCCTCCAGGAGGCGCAGGGCCCGCTTGGTGATCTTCAGCGCGCGTTCGCGTTCCCCGCCGAAGCGGCCCGCCACCGCCGCCTCGGCCATCAGGTCGAGATAGCGCAGGGGTGCGGTGGCCGGGTCGCAGCCGCACGGAGGGTAGACCTCGGTGTAGTCGACCGGGCGCAGGGCGGAGCGCACTTCCTCCGGAACGCCGTCCCACAGCTCCATCGCCCGCTCCAGGAGCATGAGTTGCTCGGTGTAGGCGTGCCGGCGGCGGGCCACGACGGAGGCGTCCAGGACGGCGGGCAGGGCCTTGGCGGCGTCATGGGCGTGGTACCAGTAGCTGGCCAGGCGCATCACGCGGGCGTCGGCCGGGACGAGCGTGGGATCGGCTTCCAGGGCTTCGGCGTAGCGGCGGTTGAGCCGGGAGCGTTCGCCGGGCAGCAGGTCGTCGGCGACGGCCTCGCGGACCAGGGAGTGCCGGAAGCGGTAGCCGTCGCCGGCCGCGGTGACGGTGAGGATGTTGGCGCCGACGGCGGCCCGCAGCGCTTCGATGAGGTCGTCCTCGCCGAGCTGGGCGACGGCGGCGATCAGCCGGTACTCCACGGTGGAGCCGCCCTCGGCGACCACCCGGGCGACCCGTTGGGCGCTCTCGGGCAGCGCCTCGACCCGGACCAGGAGCAGGTCGCGCAGCGAGTCGGTGAGGCCGGTGCAGCAGCCGTCGCAGGCGGCGACGGCGAGTTCCTCGACGAAGAAGGCGTTGCCGTCGGAGCGTTCGAAGATCTCGTCGACCTGCGCGGGGTCGGGTTCGGCGGCGAGGATGCCGGCGATCTGGCGGCCCACCTCCTCGCGGGTGAAGCGGGCTAGTTCGATGCGGCGGACGGTGCGCAGCCGGTCGAGTTCGGCGAGCAGGGGGCGCAGCGGATGGCGGCGGTGGATGTCGTCGGAGCGGTAGCTGGCGAGGACGAGGAGCTTGCCCGCGCGCAGGGTGCGGAAGAGGAAGGCGAGGAGGTGGCGGGTGGAGGCGTCGGCCCAGTGCAGGTCCTCCAGGACGAGCACGACCGGGTGCTCGGCGGCGACCCGCTCCAGCAGCCGGGCGGTGAGTTCGAACAGGCGGGCCATGCCCTGCTCGTCGTGGCGGCCGGCGCCGGCCTCGCCCAAGTCGGGCAGGAGGCGGGCCAGTTCCTCCTCCTGGCCCTGGGCGGCGGTGGCGAACTCCTCGGGCAGGGCGTCGCGCAGGGCGCGCAGCGCGGTGGAGAAAGGCGCGAACGGCAGCCCGTCGGCGCCGATCTCCACACAGCCGCCGATGGCGACGACCGCGTTCCGGCCGGCGGCCGTGGCGAACTCCTCGACGAGGCGGGTCTTGCCGACCCCGGCCTCGCCGCCGAGCAGCAGTGCCTGGGGCTCGCCGGCGCGGGCGCGGGCGAGCGCGTCGTTCAAGGTGTCCAGCTCGTCGGTGCGGCCGACGAACACGGGGCTGACGGACCTGGTCTCCACGGGCCCGAGCATCGCACGAGGTCCGGACGGCAGGGCAGCGGTTTTCCACAGGCCTGGTGCGATCGTCGTACTGACGGGCTGGGCGGTCGTGGTGACAGACGGAAGGGTCGTACGACTGGGGTGGGCAGTGGTACGGCCCTGGTCCGGAAGGCCCGGAGGGCGGCCGACCCCCGTACGGCCACCCTCCGTGCCGGCCCTGTCCGTCGGTCCGGTGTTCACGCGGTGCGCGGGATGCGGGGCCGGCGGCGCCGGTCGGTATGGGACTCGGCGGCCGCGCCGTCGTGGCCGGCGGAGCCCTCGCGGCGGGCCGCACGGCGGGCCCGGGCGACCTCGCGGGCCAGGCGCACCTGCTCGGCCTCGTGGATCAGCTGGGCGGAGCGCATCTTGTGGTACTCGATCTCGATCATGACGTGTCCTTCGAGGAGATCCGGTGTCGTGCGTCGCTTTCTGCGATGCCTCCACCTTCGTCTCCCAGGGGGGTGCGCCACATCGGGAGTGTTCCGCATCTTCGGGCGGCGTACGGGCCGCACGCGCGCGTAAGGGGCCTTAGGGAGTCCGTAAGGTGGTCTCGGATTCCCTAAGGCCCCTGGGACCTGCGGGTTCTCAGCCGGTCGAGGGCAGGGCGAGCAGGGCGTCGGAGTACTTCAGGACGGCCAGCAGCAGGCCGATGACGCCGAGCGAGACCCCGGCCCACGTGACCGACTTGATCCAGGGCGCCTGAGGGCGACCGGGGGCGCCGAAGGCGGGCCGGGCGAGTACGACCACGCCGGTGAGCAGCGCGGCCAGCGCGAACAGGCCGGCCCACAGGGCGGTGCTGTGCCAGGCGTTGCCGTAGACCGCCTTGATCTGGGTGGCGACGCTCGCGGTGGAGGAGGTCCGCAGCTGACCGACGAGCTGCTCACGGGCGCCCGCGATGGTGCCGATCCAGCCACCGCTGAGCGAGACGAAGCCCAGCGCGGCGGAGACGACGGCACCGGCGCCCTGTCCGACTCCGGAGGGCGCCTTGCCGCCGGCATCGCCGTCTTCGGCGCCCTCGGCCTCTTCAGCGAGCTCGGCCCCTTCGGCTTCCGAGGAGTCCTCGGCCTCCGCCCCACCGGCAGCCACGGCCGCGGACTCCGCGCCTTCGGGCTCGGCGGCCCCCCGCTCCCCGGCGGTCCCGGTGTTCTCCCTGGTCTCGTCGTCGCTGCGCACCTCGGTGCCGGCCGTCGTGCCGGCCTCGGCGCCTTCCTGTGTCTTCGTAGCCATGCCCGGCACCGTACGGACCCAGTCTGAGAGGCGCCTTAATGATCGTTGTGTGCGGTACGCGCGCGTGCCGCACGCCATTCCGGTGCGAGCACCGACCAGATCTCGGTGCTGGTGCGCACTCCCCGGTGCGGGTAGTTCTCGCGGAGGACGCCCTCGCGGCTCATGCCGAGCCGGCGGGCCACGTTGACGCTGGGCTCGTTGGCGGAGGACACCTGCCACTCCACGCGGTGCATGCCGCGCTCCTCGAAGGCCCAGTCCAGCAGCACCCGCATGCCCCGCGTGACCAGCCCGCGCCCGGCCGCCGCGGGCTCCAGCCAGCAGCCGGCCTCGCACACCCCGCTCGGGGTGTCCCACACCCGGAACAGCAGACCGCCGACCAGTTTCCCGTCCAGCCAGATGCCGTGCAGGCCGCCGGCGTCGGCGCCGCGCTTGTCGGCGTAGGACTTCAGGTACGCGCGGGCGGAGTCCAGGTCGGTGATCACGTCCGGCAGCCCGATGTGCCGGCCGATGAACTCCCGCCCCCGGTCGATGTTGGCGAGGACCTCCTCGGCGTGCCAGACCTCCAGGGGCCGCAGCTCGGCGCCGTCGTCACCCAGGGATATCGCGTACATCGCGCTGTTCTTCCTTCCGCAGTTCCTCCACCGAGACCTTGCCGAGCCTCTCATGCGCGGCGCCGCACTCGGGCGGCTCGATGCTGACGCGGGGCAGGCGGCGCTCCAGCGAGGCCGGCAGCCACCAGTTGGCGGCGCCGAGCAGATGCATCAGCGCGGGCACGAGGAGGGTACGCAGGACGAAGGCGTCCAGGGCGACGGCGGAGGCGAGCGCGATGCCGAACATGGCGATCACGCGGTCGCCGCTGAGGACGAAGGCGAGGAAGACCGAGATCATGATGATCGCGGCGGAGTTGATGACCCGGCTGGTCTCGGCGAGGCCCACCCGGACGGCGCGCCGGTTGTCGCCGGTCTCCAGCCACTCCTCGTACATCCGGCCGACCAGGAAGACCTGGTAGTCCATGGAGAGTCCGAAGAGGACGGAGACCATGATCACGGGGAGGAAGGGCTCGATGGGGCCGGCCCGGCCGAGGCCGAGGAGTTCGCTGCCCCAGCCCCACTGGAAGACGGCGACGACGATGCCGAACGCGGCGGCCACGGCGGCGATGTTCATCACGGCGGCCTTCAGCGGGATGCCGAGCGAGCGGAACGCGACGAGCAGCAGCAGACAGCCCAGCCCGATGACCGCGCCGACGAACAGCGGCAGTTTGCCGACGATCACGCTCGCGAAGTCGTCGTAGCCGGCGGTGACCCCGCCGACCTGGATGTCGAGGGCGGTGCCGGCCTCCGCGCGCGGCAGCGCCTTCGTGCGCAGCCGGGCCACGAGGTCGCTGGTGTCCTGGGACTGCGGTGCGGAGTCGGGGACGACGGTGAGGTAGGCGATGCCGCCGCCGGAGGTGTAGGTGGCCGGGGTGACGGAGGCGACGCCCCGGGTGGCGCGCAGGGTGGTGTCGAGGTTGTCCAGGGCCAGCTTGTCCGCGGCGCCGTCCACGCGCGTCACCAGGGTGAGCGGCCCGTTGACGCCCGGCCCGAAGCCGTCGGCGAGCAGGTCGTAGGCCTTGCGGGTGGTGGAGGTGCGCGGGTCGTTGCCCTGGTCGGAGGTGCCGAGGTGGAGGGAGAGGGTGGGCAGGGCGAGCAGGGCGACGACGGCGACGGCGAGCGAGCCGAGCAGCTTGGGATGGCGTTCGACGAACGCCGACCAGCGGGCGGCGAGACCGGTGGGCAGCTCCGGGCGCGGCCCGTGCTCGGCGAGCCGGCGCCGCTCGCGGCGGCTGAGGGCCCGGGGGCCGATGTACGACAGCAGGGCGGGCAGCAGGGTGACGGAGGCGGCGACGGTGAGCAGGACCGTCAACGAGGCGGCCACGGCGACCCCGTTGAGGAAGCTCAGCCGCAGTATCAGCATCCCCAACAGGGCGATGCACACCGTCGCACCCGCGAAGACGACCGCGCGTCCGGTGGTGGCCACGGCGTTCACGGCGGCCTCGGTGACGCTCAGGCCCTGTTTCAGTCCGCGCCGGTGTCTGGTCACGATGAACAGCGCGTAGTCGATGCCGACGCCGAGGCCGATGAGCATGCCGAGCATGGGCGCGAAGTCGGCGACCGTCATGGCGTGTCCGAGCAGCCCGATACCGGAGTAGGCGGTGCCGACGCCGACCAGGGCGGTGGCGATGGGCAGAGCCGAGGCGGCGAGCGAGCCGAAGGCGAGGAACAGCACGACGGCCGCGACGAGCACGCCGACCACCTCGGCGGTGTGCTCGCGCGGGGACGCGGTGAGGCCTATCGCGCTGCCGCCCAGTTCCACCTGGAGCCCGTCGCCCTCGGCGGCCTTGGCGGTGTTCACCACGGCCTGCGCCTCGGCCTTGCCGATGTGCTCGGCCTCCCGCGTGAAGGTGACGGTGGCGTAGGCGGTATGTCCGTCGTCGCTGATCCGGTGCGCGCCCTGGCGGCCGTACGGGCTGGTCACGGAGGCCACGCCGGGCAGCGAGGCGATCCGGTCCAGGGTGCGGGTCATGGTCTGCTCGACGTCGGCGGCGCGGACGGTGCCGCTGCCGGTGTGCCAGACGACGGTGTCGCTGTCCCCGCCCAGGCCCGGGAAGCCCTCCTTGAGCAGCTCCGCGGCGCGGCCGGCCTCGGTGCCGGGAACGTCGTAGGCGTTCGAGTACGACGAACCGGCCACGGCGCCGGCCGCGGTGACCCCGCCGAAGGCGAGGAGCCACAGCAGCACGGCGATCAGCCGATGCCGGACGCACCAACGGGCGAGGTCTGCCACGGACTTGCTCCCAGAAGATAATTTGTGGATCTTTGACCGGGAACGATCGTTCATAAACTGAACAGCCCGCAAAGAACGAATGAGCAATTGCAGACACTCTTGCAGGCAAAAATGATCGTTTGCCATGATCGTGGGCTTATTCACAGGAGTGGGAGGGGCATCACAGGACACTCCGGCGAACTCTGTCGCCCCGACCGGCACTTCGCGCAAAAACGTAAGGCCCCGGAAGGCGGCATGCCTTCCGGGGCCTTAACGGGACCTTACGGCCGTACGCGTATGAAGCCCGGGCCTCAGCCCTCGCTCACGCCCAGCTTCTCCAGGATCAGCTCCTTGACGCGGGCCGCGTCGGCCTGACCCCGGGTCGCCTTCATGACCGCGCCGACCAGGGCGCCGGCCGCGGCCACCTTGCCGCCGCGGATCTTGTCCGCGACGCCCGGGTTGCCGGCGATGGCCTCGTCGACGGCGGCGGTCAGCGCGCCCTCGTCGGAGACGACCTTCAGACCGCGCTTGTCGACGACCTCGTCCGGAGTGCCCTCGCCCGCGAGGACGCCCTCGATGACCTGGCGGGCCAGCTTGTCGTTCAGGTCACCCTTCGCGACCAGCTCGGTGACCCGGGCGACCTGCGCGGGCGTGATCGCCAGCTCGTCCAGCGCCTTGCCGGACTCGTTGGCGCTGCGCGCCAGTTCGCCCATCCACCACTTGCGGGCGGAGGCCGCGTCGGCACCGGCGTCGATCGTGGCGACGATCGGGTCCAGCGCTCCGGCGTTCAGGATCGCCTGCATGTCGGTGGCGGAGATGCCCCACTCGGCGAGCAGCCGGGTGCGGCGGACCAGCGGCAGCTCGGGCAGCGCCGCGCGGATCTCCTCGACCCACTCGCGCGTGGGCGCGACGGGCACGAGGTCGGGCTCCGGGAAGTACCGGTAGTCCTCGGCCTCCTCCTTCGTACGGCCGGAGGTGGTGCTGCCGGTGTCCTCGTGGAAGTGGCGGGTCTCCTGGACGATCGTGCCGCCGCCGGAGAGGACCGCGCCGTGGCGCATGACCTCGAAGCGGACCGCGCGCTCCACCGAACGCAGCGAGTTGACGTTCTTGGTCTCGCTGCGGGTGCCGAACTTGTCGGCGCCCTTGGGCATCAGCGACAGGTTGACGTCGCAGCGCATCTGGCCCATCTCCATGCGGGCCTCGGACACGCCGAGGGCACGGATGACCTCGCGCAGCTCACGGACGTACGCCTTGGCGACCTCGGGGGCGCGCTCGCCGGCGCCGACGATCGGCTTGGTGACGATCTCGATCAGCGGGATGCCGGCGCGGTTGTAGTCCAGCAGCGAGTGCTGCGCGCCGTGGATACGGCCGGTCGCGCCGCCCACGTGGGTGGACTTGCCGGTGTCCTCCTCCATGTGGGCGCGCTCGATCTCCACGCGGAAGGTCTCGCCGTCCTCCAGCTGCACGTCGAGGTAGCCGTTGAAGGCGATCGGCTCGTCGTACTGGGAGGTCTGGAAGTTCTTCGGCATGTCCGGATAGAAGTAGTTCTTCCGGGCGAAGCGGCACCACTCGGCGATCTCGCAGTTCAGCGCGAGACCGATCCTGATCGCCGACTCGACGCCGGTCGCGTTGACGACCGGGAGCGCGCCGGGCAGGCCGAGGCAGACGGGGCAGGTCTGGGTGTTCGGGTCGGCGCCGAGCGCCGTCGAACAGCCGCAGAACATCTTGGTCTTGGTGCCGAGTTCGACATGGACCTCGAGGCCCATGACGGGGTCGTACGACGCCAGCGCGTCCTCGTACGACACCAGGTCGGTCGTGGTGGTCACGGTGAAACTTCCCTCTCAGCCCAGCAGGACGTCGTCGTCGCCCAGCCGCTTCAGCTCGCGGTAGAGGATCGCGAGGCCGGTGACGATCGCGACGGCGGACACGGTGGCGTCGATCAGCCGCAGCGTGTCGCCCTCGGCACGGGCCTTCTTGATCTGCTTGGCGACACCGACCGCGCCGAACGCGGTGGTGCCCATGGACAGGTACGTACCGGACTTGGACTTCTTGAAGCCCTTGGCCTTGGACAGTGCGCTCACAGCGACGGAGCCTCCTCCAGCAGCGGGTGACCCCACTTTTCCACGAAGGCGGCCTCGACGGCGGCGCCCACCTTGTACAGCCGGTCGTCCTTCATCGCGGGGGCGATGATCTGCAGGCCCACCGGGAGGTTGTCCTCCGGGGCGAGACCGCAGGGCAGGGACATGGCCGCGTTGCCCGCCAGGTTGGTCGGGATGGTGCACAGGTCCGCGAGGTACATCGCCATCGGGTCGTCGGCACGCTCGCCGATCGCGAAGGCGGTGGTCGGGGTCGTCGGCGAGACGATGACGTCGACCTGCTCGAAGGCCTTCTCGAAGTCGCGCGTGATGAGCGTGCGGACCTTCTGCGCGGAGCCGTAGTACGCGTCGTAGTAGCCGCTCGACAGGGCGTACGTGCCGAGCATGATGCGGCGCTTGACCTCGGGTCCGAAGCCGGCCTCACGGGTGAGGGAGGTGACCTCCTCGGCCGAGTGGCTGCCGTCGTCGCCGGTCCGCAGGCCGTAGCGCAGGCCGTCGAAGCGGGCGAGGTTGGAGGAGCACTCGGACGGCGCGATCAGGTAGTACGCCGACAGCGCGAGGTCGAAGGACGGGCAGTCCAGCTCGACGATCTCGGCGCCGAGCTCCTTCAGCAGCTCGACCGACTCGTCGAAGCGCTGGATGACACCGGCCTGGTAGCCCTCGCCGCGGAACTGCTTGACCACGCCGACGCGCATGCCCTGGACGCTGCCGTTGCGGGCGGCCTCGACCACCGGCGGGACCGGGGCGTCGATGGAGGTGGAGTCCATCGGGTCGTGTCCGGCGATGACCTCGTGCAGCAGCGCCGCGTCCAGGACCGTACGGGCGCACGGGCCGCCCTGGTCGAGGGACGAGGAGAAGGCGACCATGCCGAAGCGGGACACCGCGCCGTACGTCGGCTTCACGCCGACCGTGCCGGTGACGGCGGCCGGCTGGCGGATGGAGCCGCCGGTGTCGGTGCCGATGGCTAGCGGGGCCTCGAAGGCGGCGAGGGCGGCGGAGGAGCCGCCGCCGGAGCCGCCGGGGATCTTGGTGAGGTCCCAGGGGTTGCCGGTCGGGCCGTAGGCGCTGTTCTCCGTCGAGGACCCCATGGCGAACTCGTCCATGTTGGTCTTGCCGAGGATGACGACGTCGGCGGCCTTCAGCCTCTTGGTGACGGTGGCGTCGTACGGCGGGATCCACCCTTCCAGGATCTTCGAGCCGACGGTCGTGGGTACGCCCTCGGTGGTGAAGATGTCCTTGAGCGCGAGCGGAACGCCGGCGAGGGGCCCGAGCTTCTCCCCTCGCGCCCGCTTCTCGTCCACGGCACGGGCCTGGGCGAGGGCGCCCGCGCGGTCGATGTGCAGGAAGGCGTGCACCTTCTCGTCGACGACCTCGATCCGGGCGAGGTGGGCCTCGGTGACCTCGACGGCCGTGAGCTCGCCCGAGGCGATCTTCTCGGCGATCTGCGCGGCGGTGAGCTTGATGATGTTGCTGTCCGTCATGGTGGTCACTCCTCCCCCAGGATCTGCGGCACCTTGAAACGCTGCTGCTCCTGGGCCGGGGCGCCGGAGAGCGCCTGCTCGGGGGTGAGCGAGGGACGGACCTCGTCCGCGCGCATGACGTTCGTCAGCGGGAGCGGGTGCGAGGTCGGCGGTACGTCTTGGTCGGCGACCTCGCTGACGCGGGCGACCGCGCCGATGATGTCGTCCAGCTGGCCTGCGAAGTGTTCGAGTTCTTCGGGCTTCAGCTCCAGACGCGCCAGCCGGGCGAGGTGGGCGACCTCCTCGCGCGTGATGCCAGGCATGCAGCGATCCTCTGGGGTGAGTGTGTGTGGTCTGAGCCCCAATCCTATGGGGCGGGGCCGGGTGGCCGTGAAACGGTTTCCCGGCCCCGTCGCTCACCGGCGCCGCCCGTCCCAGGCCTCGCTCTTCAGGAAGTGGTTGTCGTACAGATCCTGGACCTCGAGGATGCTCTCCGGGGTTGCCTCGCCGAGGCGGATGCGCTGGAGGTGACGGAAGTACTCGAAACGCTCCACGCCCGGCGTGATCACGATGAGCAGATCGGCGTCGGCTCCCGGTACGGCGGCGAAGGCGTGCGGCCGGCCGGGCGGGACGATGACGAGGTCGCCGCGCTCGGCGGTGACGACGTCCTCCCCGGAGAGGATCTCGGCCGCGCCGTCGAGCAGGAAGAACATCTCGGCGGAGTTGTCGTGCCAGTGCGGTTTGGCGCCGTCGGCGCCGGCCGTGAGGGTGACTCGCTGGGTGGACAGGGCGCCGCCGGTGGCGCTGCTGTCGGCCAGCAGACGGACGGTGGTGGGGACGCGCCCGACGACTTCGGCCTCGGCCTCGCGGACGATCACGGACTCTTCGAACTTCGGTACGAACAACGACATGGTCGTTCTCCCCCTGAGAGTGTCGGTCAGACCGCGAAGAGCAGTGCGGCACTGATGAGTACAACGATCGCGGTGGCGAGGTGGATCCCGAACGCGACCGCCTTCGTCCCGCCGTGGCGCAGGACTATCAGGGTGTCGACGAGCGGGACGAGTGCCACGCAGACCATGAACCACGCCTCGGCACGGGCACCGACGGCGGCCAGCAGGACCAGGCCCAGCACTCCGAAGGTGCCGTCCCTGAGGCCCTTGATCGACAGGTAGGCGCCGGCGTCGCCACGCGGATCGGCCGGAACGCCGTAACCGGCAGCGGCGGGAGCCGGCTGGAACCAGAACCGGTAGCCCAGGAACACGCAGAACAGGTCGAGCAGGACAGCCAGGGTGTACGCGGTGACGGTCATGACCCCTCCGGTTTTCTAGCATCGTTAGCGACAAGAGCGAAGCTAGCAGAGCATCGACAGATTGGCTAGCGTTGCTAGAATTTCGGATGACGATCCAGACGCGCCGGGAGCGCGAACGAGCGGAGCGTGAGCGGCTGATCGTGACGGCCGCACGGGAACTGGCCGAGGCGGAGGGCTGGGACACGGTGACCACGCGCCGGCTGGCCGCCGAGATCGAGTACAGCCAGCCGGTCCTCTACAGCCATTTCAAGGGCAAGGACGCGATCATGGCGGCGGTGGCGGTGCAGGGCTGCGCCGACCTGGCGGTCGAGCTGCGGCAGGCGCGGACGGCGGCACCGGGCACGTGGGAGGCGCTGACGGCGGTGGGGCAGACGTACACGTCCTTCGCCCGACGCCGGCCCGCCCTCTACGACGCGATGTTCACCCACCTGGTGGACCTGCCTTTCGCCACGGAGCAGGCCCCGGCCCCGCTGCGGGAGGCCTTCGGGGAGCTGATGGTCGTCGTCGAGCCGATCACGGCCGAAGGAGAGGACCCCGGCTTGCTGACGGAGACGTTCTGGGCGGCGCTGCACGGCTTGGCGACGCTGATGAGGAGCGGTCGGCTGCCGGAGGAGGCGCATGACCGCCGGCTGGCCCTGCTGATCGCCCACTTCACGGGCGACTGACGGCCCCGGGGAAGCAAAGGGTGCGATGAGGCGCCCCGTAAGGGGCACGGAGCTGTGTCGATATGCGGCTCCGCCGCGTGGACGCGAGCAACCCGCGACGACCCGCGCCCGCCGACGGCGACCAGCCCCCACTGCGAACGCCCGCCCTCCGGCCAAGCAGCACGGGCGGGTGGGAGAACTATTCGGCGGCCGGCAGGGCCGCCCGCGGCCGCTGCCACCCCCGGGTCCCCCGCGCCCGCAACCACGCCGTCGTCTCCTCGGGCGGCATCGCCGCAGCGACCAGCCACCCCTGCACGGCGTCACACCCGAGATCCCGCAACCGCTCCCAGGTCTCGTCGTCCTCGACCCCCTCGGCAACGACGAGCAACCCCAACGAATGCGCAAGATCCACGGTGCACCGCACGATCTCCGCATCCTCGGCGTCGACAGCCAGCCGAGCCACGAACGACCGGTCGATCTTCAGCTCGCTCACCGGCAGCCGCCGCAGATGCACCAGCGACGAATACCCGGTGCCGAAGTCGTCCAGCGACATCTTGACGCCGTGTCCGGTCAGACCCGCGAGGGTGTCGGCGGCCCGCTGCGGATCCTCCAGCAGCACATGCTCGGTGATCTCCAGCTGCAAGGCCCCCGCAGGGACCCCGTGCCGGGCCAGCCGCGCGGCGACCGACCCCGCGAAACCGGGCGTGTGGACGTCGCGCGGGGAGACGTTGACGGCGACCGGCACCCGCAGCCCCTGCGCGCGCCACTTGGCGACCTGCCCGAGCGCGGTCTCCAGGACGTACTCCGTCAGATGGGGCATCAACCCCGAGGACTCGGCGATCGCTATGAACTCGTCCGGCGGAACCTTCCCGCGCTCGGGGTGCACCCAGCGCACCAGCGCCTCCAGGCCGGCGACCTGTCCGTCGAAGCGGACCTTGGGCTGGTAGTGCAGCTGCACCTCGTGCGCGTCCAGCGCCCGGCGCAGGTCGCCCAGCAGACCGAGCCGGTCCGGGGTGTTGGAGTCCCGCTTGGACTCGTACACCTCGACGCCCGTACGGTCCCTCTTCGCCTGGTACATCGCCACATCGGCCCGCCGCAGCAGCCCTTCGGCGTCCAGCGCGTGGTCGGGGAAGACGGCCACACCGGCGCTGGCCTCCAGGACGAGGGTGAGCCCGTCGAGGTCCAGCGGGGAGCTGAGCGCGGCGACGAGGCCGCGGGCGACCCGCGTGGCCGAGGTCGTGGAGTCGGCGACGGGCAGTAACACGGCGAACTCGTCACCGCCGAGCCGCGCGGCCTCCGCCCCGCGCGGCAGGGCGAGCCGCAGCCGGTCGGCTATCTGGAGCAGCAGCCGGTCACCGGCGAGATGACCGAGGGTGTCGTTCACCGACCGGAAACGGTCGAGGTCGATCAGCATGAGGGCGGAACGGGCGCCGATGCGTTC
Source organism: Streptomyces sp. NPDC052107 (assembly GCF_040680215.1). Taxonomy (NCBI): domain Bacteria; kingdom Bacillati; phylum Actinomycetota; class Actinomycetes; order Kitasatosporales; family Streptomycetaceae; genus Streptomyces; species Streptomyces sp. NPDC052107. Next base: position 68,535 of record NZ_JBFAWG010000004.1, on the reverse strand, counting down.
GGCGTCGTCGAGGGCCGTCCAGATCCGCTCCAGCAGCCACTGCCGGTTGGGCAGCCCGGTGAGCGGGTCGCGCAGTTGCTCCTCGGCACGCGCGCGTGCCATCCACAGGGTGGAGTCCAGGGCGATGAGCGGGATGGCGAACAGCGGGAGCAGGACCGGCTGGGCGTCGGCGACGACACACAGCAGCGGTGCGATGCCGAGCAGTGCGACGGCGAGCAGGCCCTGTCTGACCAGAGCGGTACGGGCCACGGTGGGCACTCCGCCGGCGCGTGGGGCGTACAGGTACCACTGCAGGCCGCGGCTGACCGCGAGGTAGGTGGCGGCGGCGAGGACCGCCTCGGGAGCGGTGGCGAAGGTCCAGGTGTCCGGCCGCCAGGGCGTCTCGACGCTCGGGACGCGGCCGAACAGGCCGAGCAGCAGCGCGCCGGCGCCGATGCCGAGGATGTCCACCGCGCCGTGCAGTACGCCCTGCCGCCAGTGGTGGCGCCGGGCGATGCCGACCAGGACGACGACGGTGAGGCTGACCATGCCGGCCGGCACCCAGCCGTAGAGCAGCAGTACGGCGAGGGTGAGCGCGGCGCCGGAGCCGGTCCCCCGCCACCAGCGGGCGCGGCCCAGCATGACGAGGTGGCCGACGATCACACCGGTGAGCAGGGCCAGCGCCCAGCCGACGGTGCCGCTCGGGAAGAGGGCGTGGTGGCCGGAGAAGGCGCGGTAGAAGCCGGCGCCGAGGACGAACGCGGCGGCGGCCACGACGGCCGCCGGCAGGGTGGGCCAGGACAGGTGCCGTTCGGGGTCGGCGCCGGTCAGGACGGGGGCGGGCTCGATGGCCAGGGGTATCGGCGGGCGGGCGTCGGCGGCGGCGCCCGGTCCGGCCGCGCGGGCCCGGCCGCCGGTGCGTCCATGCCCCCGCCCCGTCCACCGGGTCGCCCGCCAGGTGCATGCGCGCCGGCGCAGACGCAGCCGTGAGTCCGGGGCGACGCTCTCGGTCGGTTCCATTCCCGTCCCTCTCACAGCCGGCGGTGCCCACGCCACGCGGCCCGATGTCCGACAGCCATCAGCAGCTCCGCGTTGAAGAAACCTTCCTCGCACGCCGGAAGCGCACGGGGATGCCCCAACCGCAGTTGGGCACGGCAGGTGCACATCTCAACAGTAGGCCGCGGAAGGCTTCCACGGGCACCGGTCGTCGACGGTTGCCCGAATGTGCCCGAGCCACCCGTATGCAACTGATATGCGCCGAACGGGTGGCCTTCAACCGCTACTACTCGGTCGGAAGCGCGACTTCGGCCGCCGCCTCGGGACCCTGCTCCAAGAGGACGCCGAAACCGTCCTCGTTCAGGACCAGAACCTTCAATTGCACGGCTTTGTCGTACTTTGATCCCGGGTTGTCACCCACGACGACGAACGAGGTCTTCTTCGAGACCGATCCGGTCACCTTCGCGCCCCGGCTCTGCAGTGCCTCCTTCGCGCCGTCACGGGTGAAGTTCTCCAGTGTGCCGGTGACGACGACCGTGAGCCCCTCCAGCGGGCGCGGGCCCTCGTCCTCGCCGGTCGAGGCGTCCTCCAGCGGGACGCCGGCGGCCTTCCACTTGCGGACGATCTCGCGGTGCCAGTCCTCGGCGAACCACTCCTTGAGCGCGGCGGCGATGATCGGGCCGACGCCGTCGGTGGTGGCGAGCTCTTCCTCGGTGGCCTGTTCGATGCGGTCGATGGAGCGGAACTCTCGGGCGAGGGCCTGCGCGGCGACCGGTCCGACGTGCCGGATGGACAAGCCGTTCAGAAAGCGCGCGAGCGGGCGGGACTTGGCGACCTCGATGTTCTCCAGCAGGGCGAGGGTGTTCTTCTTCGGCTCGCCCTTCTGGTTGGCGAAGACCGTGACGACCTTCTCCTCGCCCGTCTTGGGGTCCCGCTTGGGCAGACCGCTGTCGGGGTCGAGGACATAGGCCTTGATGGGCAGCAGCTTCTCCACCGTCAGGTCGAACAGGTCGCCCTCGTCCACCAGCGGCGGGCCGGCCGGCTCCAGCGGGCGGGTGAGCGCGGCGGCGGCCACCGCGCCGAAGTGCTCGATGTCCAGGCACTCGCGGCCGGCGAGGTAGGAGACGCGCTCGCGCAACTGGGCCGGGCAGGTACGGGCGTTGGGACAGCGGAGGTCGATGTCGCCCTCCTTCATGGGCCTGAGCGGAGTGCCGCACTCGGGGCACTCGCCCGGCATCACGAACTCCCGCTCGCTGCCGTCGCGCAGGTCGACCACCGGGCCGAGGATCTCCGGGATGACGTCACCGGCCTTGCGCAGGACGACCGTGTCCCCGATGAGGACGCCCTTGGCCTTGACGACCTCCTGGTTGTGCAGGGTGGCGAACTCGACCTCGCTGCCGGCGACCGTGACCGGCTCGACCTGGGCGTACGGCGTGACCCGGCCGGTGCGGCCGACGCCCACCTTGATGTCGACGAGCTTGGTGTTGACCTCTTCCGGCGCGTACTTGTAGGCGATCGCCCAGCGCGGGGCACGCGCGGTGGACCCGAGGCGCCCCTGCAGGCGGATCTCGTCCAGCTTGACGACGACACCGTCGATCTCGTGCTCCACGGAGTGGCGGTTCTCGCCGTAGTGGGCGATGAACTCGCGTACGCCGTCGAGGTCGTCGACCACGCGGTTGTGCGGGGAGGTGGGCAGGCCCCAGGTCTTCAGCAGGTCGTAGGCCTGGGAGAGGCGGGTCAGGCCCGTGAAGCCCTCCAGGGCGCCGATGCCGTGGACGACCATGTGCAGCGGGCGGGTGGCGGTGACCCGCGGGTCCTTCTGGCGCAGCGAACCGGCGGCGGCGTTACGGGGGTTGGCGAACGGCTTGTCACCGGCGGCGACCAGGCGTTCGTTCAGTTCGAGGAACTTCTCCATCGGGAAGTAGACCTCGCCGCGGATCTCCACGAGGTCGGGCACCTCGTCGCCCTTGAGGCGGTCCGGGATCTCCGCGATCGTCCGGACGTTCGGGGTGATGTCCTCGCCGGTGCGGCCGTCGCCACGGGTCGCCGCGCGCGTGAGCCGGCCGTTCTCGTAGGTGAGGTTGACCGCGAGGCCGTCCACCTTCAGCTCGCACAGGAAGTGGTAGTCCTGGTCGCCGAGTTCGCGCGCGATGCGCTCGGCCCAGGCGGCCAGCTCCTCGTCGTTGAAGGTGTTGTCGAGGGACAGCATCCGCTGGCGGTGCTCGACCGCGGTGAACTCCGTCGCGTACGACCCCGCGACCTTCTGGGTCGGCGAGTCCGGGGTACGGAGCTCCGGATACTGCTCCTCCAGGGCCTCCAGAGTCTTCAGGAGCTTGTCGAACTCCGCGTCGCTGATGACGGGAGCGTCCTTCACGTAGTACCGGAAGCGGTGCTCCTCGATCTGCTCAGCGAGCTGCGCGTGCTTGTCACGTGCCTCGGCGGGCACTGCCGTCTCCGCCTGCTGCTTGTCGCCGGCCACCGTGTTGTCCTCCCGTTACTCTGGGTTGTCCGCGAGGGATCTCGCCGCCCGGACGCAGTGGGCGAGCGCCTGCCGTGCGTAGGCGGGGGAAGCGCCCGCCAGACCGCACGCCGGGGTGACCGTGACCGCCTCCGCGAGCAGCCCCGGATGCAGTCCCAGCCTGCGCCACAGCGTCCTGACACCCACGACGCTACCGGCAGGGTCTGACAATGGGCCGTCCGTGCCCGGCACGACACCGGCGAACAGCCGGGTACCGCCCTCGACGGCCTCACCGATCGCGTCGTCGTCACGTTCGGTGAGCAGCGAGAAGTCGAAGGAGACGCCGGTCGCGCCGGCCCGCCGCAGCAGGGCGAACGGCACGTCGGGCGCGCAGGAGTGCACCACCGCGGGCCCGCCGTCGTGGGCCCCGATCACGTCGCGCAGGGTGGCCTCCACGATCTGCCGGTCCACGGCCCGGTGCGTGCGGTAGCCGCTGGCGGTACGGACCTGTCCGCGCAGGACGACGGTGAGGGAGGGCTCGTCGAGCTGGAGCACGAGCCGGGCGCCCGGGATGCGGCGCCCGACCTCGGCCAGGTGCAGTCGCAGCCCCTCGGCGAGGGAGGAGGCGAGATCACGGCAGGCACCGGGGTCGGAGAGCGCGGACTCGCCGTTCTTCAGCTCCAGGGCGGCGGCCAGGGTCCACGGCCCGACCGCCTGCACCTTCAGGTCGCCCTCGTACCCCTGGGTGAACTCCTCCAGGGCGTCCAGGTCCTCCCCCAGCCAGGAGCGCGCCCGCTTGGTGTCCCGGCCCGGCCGGTCCCCGATGCGCCAGCCGCTGGGCTCCACGCGCGCGTACAGCTCGACGAGCATCCCGGCGGTACGGCCGATCATGTCGGCACCGGGTCCGCGCGCGGGCATTTCGGGCAGGAAGGGGAAGTCCTCGAAGCTGCCGGTGACGGTCTTGGCGGCTTCCCTGGCGTCGCCGCCGGGCATGGACCCGATTCCGGTGGCTCCCGGGAACCTGAACTCGCTGTTGTCACTCACCTCGGCAGGGTATGCCGAACACCCAGGGGGCTTTGCCCCTGGACCCCGGGCCTACGCCCGCCCGCCACCCGACTCGGAGTGCAGTGGGCGCGGCCTCGGTCCGGGACCACGCCTGTACCGCACCGGACCGGGATCGTGGCGCCCACCCCGCCGTGCCGCTCACCGCCCCGGACGCATCGTCAGGTCGTTGACCTCAGCGTCCCGGGGCAGGTCCAGGGCCATCAGGATCGTCGTGGCGACCGACTCGGGGTCGATCCACTTCGAGGCGTCGTAGTCCTTGCCCTCCTGCTGGTGGACCTTGGCCTGCATGGGGCTGGCCGTGCGGCCGGGGTAGACGGAGGTGACCCGGACGCCGTTCGCGTGCTCCTCGTGGCGCAGGGAGTCGGCGAGGGCCTTCAGGCCGTGCTTGGAGGCGGCGTACGCGGACCAGCCGGCGTGGGCGTTGAGGCCGGCGCCTGAGTTGACGAAGATCACATGGCCGCGGGCGGCACGCAGCTGGGGCAGGAAGTGCCGGGTCAGCTCGGCGGGGGCGACCAGGTTGACGTTGAGCTGGTGGTGCCAGGACCTGGGGGTCAGGTCACCGACCTCGCCCAGGTCGACGACACCGGCGATGTGCAGCAGCGAGTCCACGCGGTCCGGGAGGGTCTGGTGGGAGAACGCCCAGGACAGCTTGTCCGGGGCCGCGAGGTCGCCCACCAGGGTGCGGGCGCCGGGGAACTCCGCCGCAAGTTCCTTCGCGCGGCCCGCGTCACGCGCGTGCAGGAAGAGTTCGTCCCCGCGCGCGTGCAGCCGGCGGGCGACGGCCGCGCCGATGCCGGATCCGGCCCCGGTGATCACATGAGTAGCCATGCCCGCCATGCTGGCATCAGCGGATGCCGAACGACTCCTCCAGGTAGGCCAGCGCGCCGACCGGCTCCTCGGCGAAGAACACCAGCTCGGACAGCGGCCGCGGCAGGAAGCCCTCGTCCTCCATGCGGCGGAACTGCTGCTTGAGGCCGTCGTAGAAGCCCGCGGTGTTCAGCAGGACGACCGGCTTGTCGGTGCGGCCGTGCTTCTTCAGCTCCAGGATCTCGGTGGCCTCGTCCAGCGTGCCGGTCCCGCCCACCATGATCACCACGGCGTCGGCCTTCTCCAGCAGCAGCTTCTTGCGTTCGGCGAGGTCGGCGGCGATGACCATCTCGTCGGCGGCGGGCCGCGCCTTGGCGGCGAGGAACTCCACGGACACGCCCAGCAGCCTGCCGCCCGCCTCGTGCACCCCGTCCGCGACGACCTTCATCAGACCGACGTTGGAACCGCCCCACACCAGGGTGTGACCGGCCTTGCCGATCAGTTCCGCGAACTCGCGCGCGGGACGCGTGTAACGCTCGTCGAGATCGGCGGCGGACAGGAAGACGCAGATGTTCATGGCCCCTACCGTACGGCCCCTCCGCACGGCCCCTCCGCACGGACCGAACCGGGCGGGCGTACCGGGAAAGCCGTACCCGGCGGGAAGAACCACGGGCCCGCCGGTGCTGCCCTTATATGGCCCAAGGACATACGATCACCATCGACAAGAGCGAGCAGCACGTGCGCGTGGTGCACGGCGACCAGGTGCTCGCGGAGACCGACCGACCGCTGGTGCTGCGCGAGACGGGCTCTCCGGTGCGGTACTACATCCCCGCCGCGGACGTACGCCTCGATCTGCTGACCCCCTCCGAGACGCACACCGTGTGCCCCTTCAAGGGCACGGCGTCCTACTGGTCCCTGCCGGACGCGCCGGACCTGGTGTGGGCGTACCCGGAGCCGAAGCCGGGAGTGGCGGAGATCAAGGATCACTTCTGCTTCTACGACGTCGACGTGTCGTGAGCGATGAGCCCGTGCCGGTACGGCAGTCTGCACCGACATGGACAAGAAGACGACTTCGCGGGACGGAACGGCCCTCGCGTACCAAGTGACCGGTCAGGGGCCGACGGTGATCCTGGTGAGCGGCGCGATGTCCACCGGTGGCACCGTGGCGCCCCTGGCGCAGCGGCTCGCGGACCGCTGCACGGCCGTCGTCTACGACCGCAGGGGCCGCGGCGAGAGCGGTGACACGAAGCCGTACGCGGTCGAGCGCGAGGTCGAGGACCTGGCCGCGCTGATCGACGCCGTGGGAGGCGGGGCGGCGCTGTTCGGGGTCTCCTCGGGCGGCGCGCTGGTGCTGGAGGCGGTGGCGAGCGGGCTGCCGGCCGGCCGGGCCGCCGTGTACGAGGTGCCGTACGCGAACTTCCTTCAGGGAGGCGCCGAGCGAGAGGCCACGTACAAGGAGCGGCTGAACAAGGCGCTCTCGGAGGACCGCCGAGGGGACGCGGTGGAGCTGTTCCTGCGGCTGACGGGCCTGGCCGAGGAGGTGATCCAGCGCGCCCGCCAGTCGCCGATGTGGGCCGGCATGGAGGCCGTCGCGCCGAGTCTCGCCTACGACGACACGGTCATGGGCGACGGTCTGCTCCCCCGGGACCGGCTCGCCGCGATCTCCGTGCCCGTGCTGGCGGTCGCGGGCGGCGCGAGCCCGCAGTGGATGCGTGAGGCGTCCCGGGAGGCCTCCAGGGCGGTGCCCGACGGCGTCTACCGCGAGCTGGCGGGCCAGACGCACATGGTGGAGCCGGACGTCCTGGGGCCGGTGCTGGCGGAGTTCTTCGCGGGCTAGGCGGCTGTCGCTTTGTCGACTACACCGCCGCGGCCGTCGCGCGCGTGGTCGACGCGATCGTGGCCGAGCCGACCACGCGCGTGCCGTCGTAGAGGACGATCGCCTGGCCGGGGGCGACACCGCGGACCGGTGCGGTGAAGGTGACGCGCAGCTCGCCGTCGACCGGCTCCGCGGTGACCTCGGTCTCGCCGCCGTGGGCGCGCAGCTGGGCGGTGTAGGTGCCGGGGCCGGCGGGGGCGGTGCCGCACCAGCGGGGCTTGATCGCGGTGAGGGCGGTGACGTCCAGGGCGGCGGCGGGGCCGACGGTGACGGTGTTGCTGACCGGCGAGATGTCGAGGACGTAGCGGGGCTTGCCGTCGGGGGCCGGGGTGCCGATCCTGAGGCCCTTGCGCTGGCCGATGGTGAAGCCGTACGCGCCCTCGTGCGTGCCCAGCCTGGCGCCGGACTCGTCGACGATGTCGCCCTCCGCCTTGCCCAGGCGCTGGGCGAGGAAGCCCTGGGTGTCGCCGTCGGCGATGAAGCAGATGTCGTGCGAGTCGGGCTTCTTGGCGACCGCGAGACCCCGGCGCTCGGCCTCGGCGCGGATCTCCTCCTTGGTGGTGACCGTGTCGCCGAGCGGGAACATCGCGTGGGCGAGCTGCTTCTCGTCCAGCACACCGAGGACGTACGACTGGTCCTTCGCCATGTCGGAGGCGCGGTGCAGTTCTCGGGAGCCGTCCTCGTTCACGATCACCTTGGCGTAGTGGCCGGTGCAGACCGCGTCGAAGCCGAGGGCCAGGGCCTTGTCGAGCAGCGCGGCGAACTTGATCTTCTCGTTGCAGCGCAGGCACGGGTTGGGGGTGCGGCCGGCCTCGTACTCGGCGATGAAGTCCTCGACCACGTCCTCGCGGAAACGGTCGGCGAGGTCCCACACGTAGAAGGGGATGCCGATGACGTCGGCCGCGCGGCGGGCGTCACGCGAGTCCTCGATCGTGCAACAGCCCCGCGCGCCGGTCCGGAACGACTGCGGGTTCGCGGAGAGCGCGAGGTGGACGCCGGTGACGTCGTGGCCGGCTTCCGCGGCGCGCGCGGCGGCGACGGCGGAGTCGACTCCACCGGACATGGCGGCGAGGACGCGGAGGGGGCGCAGCGGGGTCTCAGTCATAACCCTTCCAGGGTACGGGGCCGTGGGAACCGGGACCGCCGGATATCCGTTGACGATCACGAGGGGCGGAACAGGGCGGCCAGGACGGACAGGCCGGGCAGGCCAGACGGCGGAGGGGGCGGGCATGAGCGCCACGGATCGGCGGCTCGAAGGCGACACCGATCGGCGGCTGGGGCGGCGGGCCCTGCTCGTCGGCGGTGCGGCGGCCGCCGTCGGCACGGCCGCGCTGGCCCGCGAGGAGCTGACGCACCTGTGGTGGCGGCTGCCCGGCGTGGACAAGCCCCGGGTGGCGGGGGCCGTGGACTTCCGGGGTGCGCGCTGGCTGCCGGCCTCCCCGGCCAACTACCGGCGGGCGGACCGGCCGGACGACTACACGGTCGACCGGGTCGTCATCCATGTCACGCAGGGCGGCTACGCGAGCGCGGTGAAGGTCTTCCAGGATCCGGCGTACGGCGCGGCGGCGCACTACATCGTGCGCAAGGACGGCCGGATCACCCAGCTGATACGGGAGCTGGACGTGGCGTTCCACGCGGGCAACCGGGAGTACAACGAACGCAGTGTCGGTATCGAGCACGAGGGCTTCGTGGAGGACGCGTCCTCCTTCACGGACGCCATGTACGCGTCCTCGGCGCGGCTGACGGCGGCGATATGCGGGCGGTACGGCATACCCGTGGACCGTGAGCACATCATCGGGCATGTGGAGGTGCCGGGGACGGACCACACCGATCCGGGGCCGCACTGGGACTGGGAGCGATACCTGAAAAAAATCAAGGCCTAGGCCCTTTTTCGTCCGGTAGGGATGGTTCTATCCTGTTTACAAGGCCTACGAGACGAGTGAGGGAGCCCAAGCGGAGTAGCCGACTTCAGCGTGAGAGATCTGTTCTCTTCAAGGAGAGGTACACACCATCTCCGCTGGTGCCGACATCGACGCTCGGGCTGAGAGGCCGGAAGGTCGCAAGTACTGGACCGGAAGGCGACCCCCATAACCTGATCCGGACAATGCCGGCGAAGGGAACCCGCCTCGTAGGTCGCTTTCGTGCCCTCAGCTGAGCCCTGCCGCCCGGGCACGCTCCACCGCCGGGCCGATCGCCTTGGCAACCGCCTCGACGTCCGCCTCCGTGGAGGTGTGGCCGAGGGAGAAGCGCAGGGTGCCGCGGGCCAGGTCCGGGTCGGTGCCGGTGGCGAGCAGGACATGGCTGGGCTGGGCGACGCCCGCGGTGCAGGCGGAACCGGTCGAGCACTCGATGCCCTGGGCGTCCAGCAGTAGCAGCAGGGAGTCGCCCTCGCAGCCGGGGAAGGTGAAGTGCGCGTTGGCCGGCAGGCGGCCCTCGGCCGCCGGGTCGCCGCCGAGGATCGCATCGGGGACGGCACTGCGGACGGCCGCGATCAGCTGGTCGCGCAGGGCGCCGATCTCCCTGGCGAACCACTCCCGCCCCTCGGTGGCGAGCCGCCCGGCGACGGCGAAGGAGGCGATGGCGGGGACGTCGAGGGTGCCGGAGCGGACATGCCGCTCCTGGCCGCCGCCGTGCAGGACGGGCACGGGGGTCTGGTCGCGGCCCAGCAGCAGGGCGCCGATGCCGTACGGGCCGCCGATCTTGTGGCCGGAGACGGTCATCGCGGCGAGGCCGGAGGCGGCGAAGTCGACCGGGACCTGACCGAAGGCCTGGACCGCGTCGGCGTGCATCGGGATCCCGAACTCGGCTGCCACCTCGGCGAGTTCGTGGACCGGCAGGATCGTGCCGATCTCGTTGTTGGCCCACATCACGGTGACCAGGGCGACGTCGTCGGGGTTGCGGGCGATGGCCTCGCGCAGGGCGTCGGGGTGGACGCGGCCGTAGGAGTCGACGGGGAGATACTCGATCGTCGCGCCCTCGCGCTCGCCGAGCCAGTGGACGGCGTCGAGGACGGCGTGGTGTTCGACGGGGCTGGCCAGGACGCGGGTGCGGGCCCGGTCGGCGTCGCGGCGGGACCAGTACAGGCCCTTCACCGCGAGGTTGTCGGCCTCGGTGCCGCCCGAGGTGAAGACGACCTCGCTGGGGCGGGCGCCGAGCGCTTCGGCGAGGATCTCGCGGGATTCCTCGACCGTGCGGCGCGCCCGCCGGCCGGATGCGTGGAGTGAGGAGGCGTTGCCCGTGATGCTCAACTGGGCGGTCAGGGCCTCTGCCGCCTCCGGGAGCATCGGGGTTGTCGCGGCGTGGTCGAGGTAAGCCATGGTGCCCTGATTCTACGGGTCCCTTGCGGTTGGCTTCGGCCGTGCGCCTTTCGCTGGCTGCACCTGGGCTCGGTGGCGACGTGCCCTGCGCTGGGCTTGCCGTGCGCCCTGCCTGCCCTGCGCCTGGGCTTGGCGGCGAGGCGCCCTGCGCTGTCGGCCGTGCCCACCCGTTCCACCCCAGCGGAACGACTGCCCACGGCGGTGGCGGCGGGGCGGTCGTGGCGGGCGGCTGTCGCACTGCGGTGGCGGGGCGACGGGTGGCGGGCCAAGTCCCCCCAAGGCTAGACCGGCGGTGGCGCTGGCGGGGCGACTATCCCGCGGCGGTGGTGGCGGTTGACAGGCCCAGGCCCCACGGCGGTGGCGGCGGTAGCGGCGGTAGCGGCGGCAGGTCGGCTGCCCACGGCGGCGGTGGCAGGGCGGCTGCCCACGGCGGCGGTAGCGGGGGCGGCTGCCCACGGCGGCGGTAGCGGGGGCGGCTGCCTGGCGGTGGGGCCGTGGCGTGGTGGCTGATCGCTGCCTGGCGGTGGGAACCATGGCCGCGGTGGCAAGTCGCTGCCTGGCGGCGCGGCCCACGTGGTGTTCGTGTTTCGGCCGGTGGCCCCGTCGCCCTCGGGGCCCTGGCCGGTCAGGGGGTGGTTCGGCGGGTCACAGGCTCCAGGACAGGGTGTGGGAGACCTGCATGGCGATCGCCAGGACGGCCAGGTCTGCCACGCCCAGGGTCAGGCCCAGGAGGGCCCGGCCGCGGCGGGTGGTGCCGCGCCAGAGGGAGACGGCGGCCAGGACGATGGCGATCGGGCCGAGGAAGATGTTGAGGACGAGCAGGCCGAGAAGGCCCAGGATGAAGGACGCCACGGCCATGCCGTCGGCGTCGCGCGCGGCCGGGCGGGTGTCGTTGCCGCTCGTGACCGGTGCGGTGAGTTGCATGGTGCTCAGCTCCTGGATGTCGTGGCGGACGGTCAGTTGGCCGGCGTACGGCGCCGGCGGCCGAGGCGCTCGCGAATCGCGAAGACGCCGAGCCAGACGGCGATGACGGCGGCGACGGCGGCGGTGACGGTCAGCGGTGCGTGGGCCACGGTGCCCAGCACGACACCGAGCAGCATGAGTGCGGCGACGAGGAACAGCATGGGATCAGATCCCCCCTCCGAGATACCTCGTATCGGGCCGGTGTGAAGTTTCGGTGAACAGTTGTAGTAACAGTTGTTCACTGACTTCTACTCTAGCGCGCTTCCCGGCTTCCCAATTCCAGAGAACAGTTGTTAACTGGATGACATGAGTCACACCCTCGGCATCCGGCAGGCGCAGAAGCAGAAGACCCGGCAGGCGTTCCTCGACGCCGCGCTCGCGCTGCTGGAGGAGCAGAGCCTGAGCAGCCTGGGTCTGCGCGAGGTCACCCGGGCCGTCGGCGTCGCCCCGACCGCGTTCTACCGGCACTTCCGCTCGACCGCCGACCTCGGCGTGGCGCTGGTCGACGAGGCGCTGGGCAGCCTGCACCCGATGGTGCGCACCACGGTGTCCACGGCGGGCGGCAGCGAGGAACGCATCGCGCGGGCCATCGAGTTGATCGCCCGGCACGTGGACGCCTACCCCGCGCACGTCCGGTTCATCGCCCGCGAACGGCACGGCGGGGTGCAGCCGGTGCGGGAGGCCATCCGCTCCCAACTGGTCCGGTTCGCCGAGGAGGTGAAGACCGAGCTGGCCAAGGATCCCGAGGCCGCGGGCTGGAGCGACGACGACCTGCTGATGCTCGCGCATCTCTACGTCGACCAGATGCTGATCACCGCCTCGCTGTTCCTGGAGGCCCTGGAGGCGCCGGCGGAGGAGCGGGAGCGGGTCACCCAGCTCGCCACCCGGCAGCTGCGGCTCATCTCCATCGGCCGCGGCCACTGGCTGGACTGAGCCGCCCCGGGCACAGGACAGGGGCGGCACGCCCGGTGCGCGCCGCCCCTTTCGCCGTACGCCCCCTGCCCTTCCGTCGTACGACCCCGGCCCTGGCTCAGCCCTGCTGAACCTGCCCGCCGGACTGCCCCGCGGCCCGTCCCCCGCCCGGACCGCCACAGCCGCCGGGACCGCCCTGGCCCCCCTGGCCGCCCCGACCGCCGGGCGCGCCGCTCGGCATGCCCGAGGGCGCACCGCTGGGTATGCCGGTCGGCCGCACGGTGGACGCCCCCGATGGCGCGCCGGACGGCATCCCGCTCGGCCGGCGCCCGGCGCCGCCCGTGGGCATGCCGGACGGCGCCTGACAGGCCTGTTGCTGACCGGAGTTGCCATCGGAAGAAGAGGACGAGTCGCCCGAGCCGCACGCGGTCAGCAGCAGCGGGGACAGCGCCAGCAGGGCGAGGGCCGGGACGAAACGGGCACGCTTCATGAGAGTCAGCTCCGATGAGGATGGGGAAGTCCTGAGGAGCCGCACTCAACCAACGGTGCCTTGGCGGTACTTGGGCTCGTCCTGTCCGCCGGCTGTCAATCCGGGGTCAGGGACCCTCCTGGTACACGGCCGCGACAGAACGGGCCGCCGCCAGCAGTTCCACGCGGGCCTCGGGCGGGTCCAGCAGCTCCACCTGGTCGGAGAACGCCAGGAGTTGGCGGACCGCGCGCAGCACCGGGAAGGTCAGCCGGGCGGTGACCCAGTCGCTCTCGCCGTCGTCGTCGGGGAGTTCGCTGAGCTGCGCCGCCATCATGCGCTGGAACATGTCGAGGCGCGCCCGCCGCACCCGGACGGTGACATCGCTCCCGCCCTCGGGCCGGTCCTCCACCTGGCGGCGCAACACCTCCCAGACGTCGGCGAGTTCGACGCCCGGTCGGCGCCGCACCGGATCGTCCAGCGGCCGGGCCGAACGGATCCGGTCGGCCCGGAACAGCCGGGGCGCTCCGCGCCGGTCGGCGACCAGATACCACACCCCGGCCTTGGCGACCAGGCCGTACGGGTCCACGGTGTACGTCCGCGCCTCCCGCTCCCCGCTGTGCCGGTAGCGCAGCCTCAGGCGCCGGTCGGCGAAGACCGCGTCGTGCAGCACCTCCAGGTCGACGGCCTTCTGGGGGCCGCTCTTCCAGCGCGTGGCGTCGACCAGGATGCGGCGACTGGTCACCTCGGCGGCGGGCCGGTACGGCGCCGGAAGCGCGGCCATCACCTTGCGCAGGGCCGAGCCGAGGGCCGCGTCGAGGCCGAGCGCGGCGTGGGCGCCCTGGGCGGCCAGGACGAACAGCGCGCGCGACTCGTCGGCGGTCAGTCCGGTGACGTCTGTGCGGAAGCCGGCGAGGAGTTCGATGCCGCCGTGCCGGCCGCGCTCGGCGTACACCGGGACGCCCGAGGCCGACAGCGCCTCGATGTCCCGGTAGATGGTGCGGACCGACACCTCCAGCCGGTCGGCGAGTTCGTGCGCGGGGACGCGGCCCCGGGTCTGCAGGAGCAGCAGGATCGACAGCAGCCGGTCGGACTTCACGCGCCCAGAATCCCGCCCTCGCCGGGCTTCTCGCAAATGTTGACGGAAGTTGTCAGGTTATCCAGCGATCCTCTTCCCACCGTCTCGCGGAGACGCCCTCCCGACGAGCGGAGACACAGAGAGGCACACCATGACCACTTTCACCGACCCGCGCCCCGTCTACGCCCGTGCCACCGAGCAGGCGGCGGCCCTCATCAAGACCGTGCGTCCCGAGGACCTCACCGGTCCGACCCCCTGTTCCGAGTTCGACGTACGGGCCCTGCTGGGCCACATCGTCGGCGGCAGCCGGCGGATCGCGGTGGTCGGCGAGGGCGGCGACGGAATGGCGATGGAGCCGACCGCTCCCGGGGTCCCGGACGACGGCTGGGCGACGGCCTACGACGAGGTACGCGTCCGCGTCCTGAAGGCCTGGGAGAGCGACGAGCGGATGACGTCCCCGGTGCGGGTGCCGTGGGGCGAGGTGCCGGGCCACGGGGCGCTCTCCGGCTATGTCATGGAGCTCGTGACCCACACCTGGGACCTCGCCGAGGCTCTCGGTCATCCGCTCGAACTCGACCCGGAGCTGGCCGAGTTCGCCTTCGCCACCGCCCGTAGGGTCCTGCCGGACTCTCGGCCGCGGGATGCCGAGACGCCCTTCGACACCCGCCGCGAGGCCCCCACGGGCGCCGACGTCTACGTGGAGCTGGCGGCCTGGCTGGGCCGCACCCCGCTCAGCCGAGCCTGACGCACACCGCTCGGCCGAGCCTGGGTACCGGGACGCGCCGCTGGACTTGCGGCCGTCTTCCGGGTGCCGGTGCGTTGTGGCTGGTCGCGCCCACGCGGCAGAGCCGCACATCGAAGGCGCAGCCGCCGCATCCGCGCTCACGCCGTCGCCTGCGGCGACCCGAGCCCGACCCGCAACCGGACCGGCCGCCACCGCCGAACGCCTCGCCCGGCAATGCCCGACCCGGCCGAAGCGTCGGAGACCTGCGTCAGCCGAGGCTGACCCTCGCCAGCTGGCGGGACTGGGCGACCAGGTGGTTCTCGGTGTCCCAGACCTCGGCGTCCTCCTCCAGGAAGCCGCCGGCCAGGTTGCGGGTGGTGATGGACACCCGCAACGGGCCGGGGGCCGGGCGGCGGCGGACGTGGACGGTGAGTTCCACGGTGGGGACCCAGCCCTTGAGGCCGAGTTCGAAGGCCGTGGGCGGCAGGGCGTCCACCGCCAGCAACAGGGAGAGGGGGTCGGGGTCGCGGCCGTCGGCCAGCCCGAACCAGGCGCGCATCTCCCCCTTGCCGGAGGGGGCGCCGAGGGCCCAGCCGAGGGTGGCCGGGTCCAGCTTGAGCATCAGGCGGCCGGCGATGGCCGAGCTGCCGTCGACCGGGGCGGGACCGTCCTCGGGGCCGAAGCACTGGTCCAGGGGAGGCATCGGCGGCGGTGTCGCCGTCGTGCGGACGTCGTCGGGGAGGACGGTGAGGTCGCCGTAGGAGGCGAGCACGCGGATGCGTTCGACCTCGTTCCCCTCGTCGTCGTACTGGTAGAGGGAGGCCTGGCCGGTGGACAGGGTGCGGCCGGTGCGGACCGTCTCGGTGCGGACGACCGCCGGGCCGGGCTGGGAGGCGGTCAGGTAGTGCGCGGAGATGGTGAAGGGGTCCGGGTGCGGGAGCGTGTCCGCGAGGGCCCGGCCCAGCACGGCCAGCAGGTACCCGCCGTTGACGGCGTTGATGATGGTCCAGCCGGCGGAGAGGTCGATGTCGTGGACACCGGGTTCGCGCCGGGTGACCGCGGTGTCGCGGTCGAACTCGCTGTCGCCGATCACGGCCCGCGACGGGGAGGGTGCGGAAGCTGCTTCTGGCATGGATGAACGGTACAACAGAAAACTACTAAGCGGTAGCTTTTCGCATTCCAGCTGCGGTTCTGCAGGGTGCTCCGCCGTAGCGGCTCCGCCTCCCGGGTGAGGTTTCGGCAATTTCTAAGTAAGTGTCCGGACACGTCCACAACCCCGGGCCGCGGTTTTCCCTCTATGGGGACATGAGCCTCACCGGGACTCCGTTCCTCTACACGACCATCGTGCTGGCCGTGGTCGCACTGATACTGCCGCTCGTCCTGTGGTCGCGGGTGCGCGGGCCCAAGCCCCTGCGTACCTCGGCCCGGCTGCTGATGCTCCTGTTCGCCCAGGGCACCGCCGTCACGCTGATCTTCGTGCTGGTCAACAACCAGAACAACCTGTACGACAACTGGGCCGACCTGCTCGGCACCGGCAACCACGTCCAGCAGGCCCAGGACCTGGGCAGCGACGGGACCGGCGGAATAGCGGTGAAACGGTTGCCCAAGGTCAAGCAGGCCTTCGCGGCGGCCGACGGTCCCGGTATGCACGCGGCCGGCGGAGTGAGGGTCACCCAGCTCAAGGGCCGGGTCTCCGGGGTGAACGCCGAGGTCTACGTCTGGCTGCCGCCGCAGTACGACGAGCCGGCCTACCGCAACAAGAAGTTCCCGGTGGTGGAGCTGCTGCCCGGCTATCCCGGTTCGGCGAAGGCGTGGTTCGGGTCGATGAAGGCCCATGAGCAGCTGCTGCCGCTGATGAGGAGCGGGCAGGTGGCGCCCTTCATCCTGGTCGCCCCGCGCACCAACCTGCTGGCCGGCGTGGACACCGGCTGCGCCAACATCCCCGGACAGGTCAACGCCGACACCTGGCTCAGCATCGACGTGCCGAAGATGGTCATGGACAACTTCCGGGCCCAGCCGGCGCCGCAGGGCTGGGCCGTCGCCGGCTACTCGGCGGGGGCGCACTGCGCGGTCAAGCTGGCCGTGGCCCACCCGGACCGCTACCGGGCCGCCGTGAGCCTGTCCGGCTACAACGACCCGATCGGCGAGCGCAACTCCCTCGCCTCGCAGACCCCGGCCCTGCGCAGCGAGAACAACCCCTACCTGCTGCTGAAGAAGGCCGCCGTGCCGCCCCGGATCGCGCTGTACATCTCCGGTGAGGCCGGTGACGGGTATCAGGCGGGCGTGGCCCTGGAGGCCATCGCCAAGGCGCCCACGACCGTGCACGTGGTGTTCCTGCCGCGCAGCGCGGGCGGCCACAACATGGCGCTGTGGCGGCCCCAGGTCGACACGGTGTTCCGCTGGCTGACCCTGCAGATGGGCCAGAACCACGCCAGGGGCCGGGACCGGTCTCTCACCGGAACCACCGGGACTACTCCTCGGTCACCGTTGACCGGCGGTTCCACGCGCGCGGCGCTCGCCAGTGGAACCGCATCGCGAGCAGGCGCAGCACAAAAGCGGTGACGGCCGCGAGCCCGCTGGTGAGGGGGGTCAGGGCGTCGTAGCGGATGCACAGCACCACCATCGTGGCGCCGACGATCGCTGGGACCGCGTACAGGTCGCGGTCCCAGCGCAGCAGTGAGGGCACCTCGTTGGCGAGCACGTCGCGCAGGACACCACCGCCGACGGCGGTGGCGAGGCCCAGGGTCGCCGACGCGGTCAGGTTGAGGCCGTAGCTGTACGCCTTCGTCGTACCGCTGACGCAGAACAGGCCGAGGCCGGCCGCGTCGAAGACCAGCACCGCCGCCTGGATGCGTTCCACGTGCGGGTGCAGGAAGAAGACGACGAGCGCGGCGAGCAGCGGGGTGAGGAAGTACCCGAGGTCGGTGAAGGCGGCGGGGGGCACGGCCCCGATGACCAGGTCACGGAACAGCCCTCCGCCCAGCGCGGTCACCTCGGCGAGGACGGCGATGCCGAAGACGTCGAAGTTCTTCCGGACGGCCAGCAGCGCGCCGGAGATCGCGAACACGAAGATGCCGACGACATCGAGCGTGTGCTGGACGGAGGGGCTGAAGAGTTGCTGGAGCTGCACCCCTACATTCTTACCCGTCGAAGGGTGGTTACCTTACAAAGACAGGTCACAGGACGGGTTTCCCTGTGGTGAACAGCCAGGTCTGGAAGAGATCGTCCAGCTGCTGTCCACTGACGCGCTCGGCGAGGCGGATGAAGTCGGCGGTGTCCGCGTTGCCGTACCGGTGGAGCCTGGTCCAGGCGGGCAGCAGCCGGAAGAAGGCCCGGTCGCCGATCCGCTCCCGGAGCATCTGCAGCGTCATCGCACCGCGCTGGTAGACGGCGGAGGCGAACATCGTGTCCCGCTGCGGGTCGGCGACCTCGATCTGCCAGAAGGACGAGTCCGCAGGGCGGGCGTCGTAGGCGGCGCGGAAGGAGTCGTGCGCCGACCTGGTCCCCTGGTGCTCCGCCCACAGCCACTGGGCATAGGTGGCGAAGCCCTCGTTGAGCCAGATGTCCTTCCACCGCGCCACGCTCACCGAGTCGCCGAACCACTGGTGGGCCAGTTCGTGCACGATGGTCGTCTCATTGCGCACGGCCGAGTAGGCGGGCTTGCTCTGCACCTCCAGCGAGAACCCGGCCTCGGGCATGTCGTCCACGATCGCGCCGGTCTCCTCGAACGGGTACGGCCCGAAGACCTGCGACCAGTAGTCGGTGGCGGCGGCGGTGACGGCGTACACGTCGACGCTGTTGCCGTTCTTCAGCACCGGGTCGATCGCGACGTAGACCGGGATGCCGCCGGGCGTCCGCCCGGTGCGCACGTCGAACTTCCCGATGGTGGCGGTGGCGAGGTAGGTCGCCATGGGCCTCGACTCGCGCCAGTGGGTGTACGTCGAGCCGCCCCTGTCGTACGTCGACACGAGCCGGCCGTTGGAGACGCCGGTCAGGCCCGTCGGCGCCTTGATCCGGATGTCGTAGGTGGCCTTGTCGGCGGGATGGTCGCTGGACGGGAACCAGGTGGAGGCGGCGTTGGGCTCGCAGGCGACGAAGACCCCGTCGGGGGTCTTCATCCAGCCGTACTTGGAGCCGAACACGATGGGCCCGCCGAGGGGCTGGGGTATACCGCCGTAGGTGACGGTCACCCGGAAGGTGCGGCCCCGGGCGAGGGCGTGGCGCGGGGTGATGACGAGTTCGTCCCCGGTGCGCGTGAACTCGGCGCGTCTGCCGTCGACTTCGACACCGCTGACGTCCAGCCGCTGGAGGTCGAGGTCTAAGGAGGAGAGGTTCTGGGTGGCGCGCGCGGTGAGGGTCGTACGGCCTTCCAGGCGGCCGGTGTCGGGGGCGTAGGCGACGTCGAGGTCGTAGTGCAGGGCGTCGAAGCCGCCGTTGCCGAGGTTCAGGAAGTAGGGGTCCTCGATGCCGGGGGCGCCGGGGGTGGGGGCGGGCGCGGCGGCGATGACGAGGAAGGAGACCGCCGCGGTCAAAACCGAGCTTCCGCGCGTAGCGCGTCGTTTGAGGGTGGTGGTGGGTGACGGGCGGGCGGTCCCCAGACGTGCCGAACGGGAGAGTGCCATCAGTCGTCCCTTTCGAGCGTTCCGATCAGTGGTCGGACACGGACGACTGTGCGCTCTCCCGTTCGGGCATGTACATGACTTTGCCCAGTTGTCATGTGCTACTTGTCGGTTGACTCCTGGGACTCGGTCTCCGAGGCCTCCGCGGAGGCCTCGGAGGTCTCGGAGGTCTCCTCGGCGGACGCCTCGGTGGTCTCCGCCGAGGTCTCTTCGGCGGTCTCCTCGGCAGAAGCTTCGGCGGTCTCCTCGGCAGCCGACTCGACGGCCTCCTCGGACGTTTCCTCGGCCAGCTCCGCCGCCACCGCCGCCGACGTCTCGGCCGACTCCGCGAGGACCTCGTCGGCGACCAGTTCGGCCGCCTCCTTCGCGGCGGTCAGCAGAACCGTGTCCTGCGGGGCCTGGTCCTCGAAGTTCTCCGGGTGGTGGCAGGCGACCCGCTGACCGGGCCTCAGCTCCAGCAGCTGCGGCTCGGTGGTCCGGCAGATCTCCGTGGCCTTCCAGCACCGGGTGTGGAAGCGGCAGCCCGAGGGCGGCGAGATGGGCGAGGGCACGTCACCCTTGAGCAGGATGCGCTCGCTCTTCGCGTTCTTCCGCGCCGGGTCCGGGATCGGCACCGCCGACATCAGCGCCTTGGTGTACGGGTGCATCGGCGCCCTGTACAGCGAGTCCCGGTCGGCCAGCTCGACGATCTTGCCGAGGTACATCACCGCGATGCGGTCCGAGACGTGCCGGACGACCGAGAGGTCGTGCGCGATGATCACGTACGTCAGGCCGAGCTCCTCCTGGAGGTCGTCCATGAGGTTCACGACCTGCGCCTGGATCGACACGTCCAGCGCCGAGACCGGCTCGTCGGCGACGACCAGCTTCGGCTTCAGCGCGAGCGCGCGGGCGATGCCGATGCGCTGGCGCTGACCGCCGGAGAACTCGTGCGGATAGCGGTTGTAGTGCTCGGGGTTGAGACCGACCACCGACAGCAGCCGCTGCACTTCCTTCTTGATGCCGCCCTCCGGCTCGACGCCCTGGAGCCGGAAGGGGGCCCCGACGATCGTGCCGATGGTGTGGCGCGGGTTCAGCGACGAGTACGGGTCCTGGAAGATCATCTGCACGTCGCGGCGCATGGGGCGCATGCCGCCCACGCCGAGGTGCGTGATGTCCTTGCCCTCGAACTCGATGGTGCCACCGGTCGGTTCGAGCAGCCGGGTGATCAGCCGGCCCATCGTCGACTTGCCACAGCCCGACTCGCCCACGACACCGAGCGTTTCGCCGGAGCGGACCTCGAAGTCGAGCCCGTCGACCGCGCGCACGGCACCGACCTGACGCTGGAACAGGCCCTTCTTGATCGGGAAGTGCTTCTGCAGTCCGGTCACCTTCAGCAAAGTCTCGCCGGGGGCGGCGTCCTTGCTGAGGGTGGCGGTACCAGCGGTCCTCTCCACCGCGCCGTCGCTCTGTGCAGGGATGCTCACTGCCTTGTCCTCTGCGTTCTCACTCACAGCTTCGGCGCAATCTCTTCGGTCCAGATCCGTTCCCGCTGCTCCTGCGACATGTGGCAGGCGGCCCAGTGCTGGCTGCCGACCTCGGTCAGCTCCGGGCGGACCGTGCGGGTCAGGTTGTCCTTCGGGATGTCGGCGTACGGGCAGCGCGGGTTGAAGGCGCAGCCGGACGGGATGTTGATCAGCGAGGGCGGGGATCCCTTGACCGGGATCAGGCGCTCCTGCTGGTCGCGGTCCAGGCGCGGCATCGAGCCGAGCAGACCCCAGGTGTAGGGGTGGCGGGGCTCGTAGAACACCTTCTCGGCCGGGCCCCGCTCGACGCAGCGGCCGCCGTACATCACCAGGATGTCGTCGGCCAGTTCGGCGACGACGCCCAGGTCGTGGGTGATGATGATGACCGCGGAGCCGAACTCCTTCTGCAGGTCGCGGATGAGGTCGAGGATCTGCGCCTGGACCGTCACGTCGAGCGCGGTGGTCGGCTCGTCCGCGATCAGCAGCTCGGGGTTGTTCACCAGCGACATGGCGATCATGGCGCGCTGGCGCATACCGCCGGAGAACTCGTGCGGGTAGCTGTCGACCCGCTTGTCCGGCTGCGGGATGCCCACGCGGTCGAGCATCTCGACCGCACGGCGCTTGGCGGTCTTCTTGTCGACGTCGTGGTGGGTCCGGTAGGCCTCCACGATCTGTGCGCCGATCGTGTAGTACGGGTGCAGCGCCGACAGCGGGTCCTGGAAGATCATCGCCATCTCGCGGCCACGCAACTTGCGCACGTGGTCGGGGTCGGCGGACAGCAGCTCGGTGCCGTTCAGCCAGATCTCACCGGATATCTGCGCCTTGCGCTTGCCGTACTGGCCGGCGGTGTGCAGGCCCATGATGCCGAGCGAGGTCACGGACTTGCCGGAGCCCGACTCGCCCACGATGCCGAGGGTCTTGCCCTTCTCCAGCTTGAAGCTGAGCCCGTCGACGGACTTCACCAGACCGTCGTCGGTCGGGAAGTGCACCTTCAGGTCGCGCACTTCCAGGAAGGAGGTCGGCGCGGGCGAAGAGCTCGTGGGCTCGCCCACGGCCGCTCCGGTCTTGCTGAGATCGGTCATGAGAGCCTCACTCGGGGGTCGATCACGGCGTACAGGATGTCCACCACGAGGTTGGCGATCAGCACCGCGAGGGAAGTGATCAGGGTCACGCCCAGGATGATGGGGAGGTCCTGGTTCTTGATGGCGGTCAGCACCGCCTGGCCGAGGCCGGGGATGCTGAACGTGGTCTCGGTCAGGATGGCACCACCGATGAGGGCGCCGAGGTCCATGCCGAGCATGGTCAGGATCGGGGTCATCGTGGAGCGCATGGCGTGCTTGCCGATGACGACCGGCTCCGTGAGGCCCTTGGCGCGGGCGGTACGGATGTAGTCCTCGCCGAGGATCTCCAGCATCGTGGCCCGCGTGATACGGGCGTACATCGCCGCGTAGAGGAAGGCGAGGGTGATCCAGGGCAGGATCATGAAGCCGAGCCAGCTGGTGAAGCTGTCGCCGAGCGCGACGTAATTGCTGGGGAACCACTTCAGTCCGAAGACGAAGATCGCCGAGGCGAGCAGACCCGTGAAGTAGATCGGCAGCGAGACACCGCTGAGGGCGACGACCATCGTGCCGCGGTCCCAGATGCTGCCCCGCTTGAGGGCGGAGAGCACACCCGCCGCGACACCGAAGACCAGCCACAGCACGGCGGCGCCGAGCGCGAGACCCAGGGTCACCGGGAAGCGCTGGGTCAGCACCGGCCAGACGGCCTGCTCGCTGCGGAAGGAGTAACCGAAGCACGGCGCGGCACAGTGGGTGACGTCACCGCCGGCCGCGTAGGTGCGGCCCGCGAAGATGCCCTTGAAGAAGTCCCAGACCTGGAGGTAGATCGGGTCTCCGAGGCCCAGCTTCTCCCGTACGGCCTCGACGGCGTGCGGGTCGGCCTGCTTGCCCACGAAGCTCGTGGCGATGTCCACGCCCGCCCACTTGGGGACGAGGAAGAAGATGCTGAAGACCACCAGGATGATGACCACCAGCATCACTGCGGCGGCGAACAGCCGCCTGATGAGGTAAGCGAGCACAGCTAACGGCCCGCCGCGGATCGCGGGCCACCGGAGGTCGTCCGGTGGGCCCGCGGTCTCGCCGCGCCGGCCTTCACCTGCCTTTCGTGCCGTACGGCGGGTGTGCCGGGTTTACTTCGTGGACTTCAGGCCGAGGTTGACGAAGTCGTAGTAACCGCTGTACGCGTTCGTCGTGTACACGTTGGCCAGACGCGAGGAGCGGATGTTGAGCAGCCGCTCGAAGGTGAAGGGCAGGTAGTACGCGCCCTCCATGACCTTGTGGTTGATCTCCGTGGCGATCTGGGTCTTCTTCGACTCGTCCAGCGTGGTGGTGTACTGGTCGAACAGGCCGTCGATCGTCTTGTCCTTGATCAGGGCGTAGTTGTTGTTACCGCTCTGCAGGATGTACTTGCTGCTCCACAGCGGGATGCCGTACCCCTGGACGGTCGGGAAGTCCGGACCCCAGCCCATGATGATGATGCCGAGCTTCTTCTTCGCCACGTTCGCGGGGGCGCCGATGATGCCCGGGCTCTGCGAGCCGTCGTACTGGTAGATGTCGGCGTTGATGCCGACCTTCTTCAGCGCGGCCTGCAGGGACTCGGCGGTGGCCACTTCCTGCGACTTGTTGTTGCGGACGGCGATGGTGGTGGAGAAGCCGTTCGGCTTGCCGCAGGCCTTGAGCTCCTGCTTGGCCAGGTCCACGTTGCCGTTCTTGTTCTTGGTGGAGATCTCGTACGGGTCGTACTTCTGGCCCTCGCCACCCGCGAGCGTCGGCGGGAGCATGTTGGTGCCGATGTCACCACCGGCGATGGGGCCACCGCGGGCGGTCTGCAGCGACACGTGGTCGGCGGCGTAGATCACGGCCTTGCGGCAGTGGAGGTTGTCGAACGGCTTGACGCTCTGCGGGAAGACCGCGTAGCGGATGAAGCCGGAGACCGGGTTGTCCAGGTTGTCCTTGTGCTGCTTCAGGGCGATCTGGCGGCCCTGCGGGCCCAGGCCGGTCTGCGAGGCGTCCACGTCGTAGTCGCCGTTGATCAGCTGCTGGTCCGAGTTCACCTGGTTGGTGGAGATGTCCAGGGTGATCTTGTCCGGGTAGGCCTTGCGGACCGGGTCCGAGGACGCCTTCCAGTTGGAGTTGCGCACCAGGACCAGGCTCTTGCCCGGGCTGTAGGACTCGAACTTGTACGGGCCCGAGGAGAACGGGTGCAGGCCGTACTTGGACTTGGTGTCCATGTCCTGGCGGACCGGGGAGGCGGTGACCATGGCCAGCACCTGCAGGAAGTCCGAGTTGGGCGTCGGCAGGTGGAAGACGATCGTCTTCGCGTCCGGCGTCGAGATCGCCTTCAGGCCCAGGTGGTCCTTGGAGGTGTCCTTGTACGGGCCCTTGTAGGTGTTCTTCGGGTCCAGCATCTGCTGGAGGTAGATCGGACCGCCGGACAGCACGTCCTGGGCCCACACGCGCTCGATGCCGTACTTGATGTCCTGGGAGGTGATCGGCTTGCCGTCCTCCCACGTGACACCGTCGCGCAGCGTGAAGGTGTAGGTCTTGCCGCCGTCCGAGACCTTGCCCATGTCGGTGGCGAGGTCCGGGGTGAGGGTGGCACCCTCGGCACCCGGCGCCGTCTTGTAGGTGAGCAGCTGGCGGCTGTAGTAGCGCGAGAAGTCCCACATGAACCCGTAGTAGCCGCGCGTGGTGTCCCACGAGTCGGCGTCCTGCGTGCTCACGAACTTCAGCGTGCCGCCCTTCTTGACCTGGTCGGCCTGGGCGACCTTGTTGACGGCCGCGTTGAAGCCGGCCGCGCCGTTCTTCGAACCGCCACTGTCACTGCCACCGCCGCACGCCGCCGTGGTCAGCAGGCCGGCGACCACTGCGGCAGCGGCGAGGGCCTGCTTGCGCCGCCCTGAGGTGCGTTGGGTAGTCACGATCTCGGATCCTCCGGAATTGATGAGAGACCCCGTGGAAGAGCTCACGGGACGCTTGGGGTTTGGCACTTCAGCCTCAGCGGGAGCCCTTCGGGTCGAGCGCGTCGCGCACGCCGTCGCCGAAGAGGTTGAAGGCCAGCACCGTGATGAAGATCGCCAGGCCCGGGACCACCATGTACATGGGGTCCGAGTCGTAGTAGTCGATCGCACTCGAGAGCATCTGCCCCCAGGAGGAGGTGGGCGGCTTGACGCCCACGCCCAGGAAGCTGAGTGCCGCCTCGGTCAGGATGTTCGTGGGGATCATCATCGTCGTGTACACGATGATGGGTGCGACGAGGTTGGGCAGCAGTTCCTTGAAGAGGATGTAGAACCGCCCGGCGCCGAGCGAGCGGGCCGCCTCGACGTACTCGCGTTCGCGCAGCGAGAGGGTCTGGCCGCGCACGACGCGTCCGATGTACGGCCAGCCGAAGAAGCCGATGACCAGGATCATGACGAAGACGCGCACGCCCGTGCCGGTGAGCCCCAGCATCTGGTTGGGCATCACGGAGACCAGCGCGATGATGAACAGCAGCTGCGGGAAGGCGAGGAGGCCGTCCATGACCCGGCTGATGACCGAGTCGACCCAGCCGCCGAAGAAGCCCGCCAAGATGCCGAGGACGGTGCCCAGGATGACGGCCACCACGGCGGACAGGAAGCCGACGAGCAGCGAGATCCGGGCGCCGTAGAGGATGCGGGCGAAGATGTCGCGGCCGTTGACGGGCTCGACACCGAGCAGGTGGTCGCCGCTCATTCCGCCGAGGGAGCCCTTGGGGGTGCTGAACAGCGGGTCGATCAGGTCCTGGTGGTAGACGTCCGGGTCCTGCCCGACGAGGTTCGCGATAACCGGGGCGAGCAGCGCGATCACGATGAGGAGAAGCACGACTATGCCGCCCGTAAGGGCCAGTTTGTCCCGCTTGAGGCGTTCCCAGGCGATCCGGCCCAGGGACCGGCCCTGAACGGCCTTCGCGTCGGTGGCCGCGACCGCCGCTTCCTGGGCCGCACCCGGGGCCGCTTCCGCGGTCGGCTCGTGCAATGGTGCCGTCATTAGGCTGGGACCCCTCTCAACCGGCGGTAGCCGGCCCGCACTTGCCGCTGGTAGCGGCATCAAACAGTCCGTCGTACACAGGGGCGAACCCCTTGAAGGGGGAGTCTTCAACGCTTGCGCGATCAGCCGCCAGCCTTGACGGGGAATGGATGCGCAACCGTGATGCAAGCTGGCGTTTCCTGTTATGCGGACAGGAAGTTGCGGCGACCGGACGAAGCCGGGCCGGACATACGGGTGCGCCGGAGGCCTTTACGGGCGATATCCCCAGGTCAGTGGCGTCAGTAGCCGCCGTGCACCGGTGGATAGCCGTAGCCGGGGGCCGGGGGCTGGGGAGAGGTCTGGAGCTGTGGCTGGGGCGGGGCCGCGTGGGCCTCGCGGTCGTAGAACGGGCGGGCGCCGGCCCGCATCCACATCACGACCGGGTCGTAGTCGTCGGTCATCGCGACCGTCGACACCGGCAGTCCCTCCGGAACCGCCCCGATGGACTGCTGCATCATCGCGCGCACCGAGTCGACCGCGGCCGGGGAGGTGTCGTACACATCCAGGCCGATGGCGAGGTACGGCGCGCCGAGCGCCGGCTGCACCCAGGCGCGGCGCAGGGAGCGCAGGGCCGGGGTGCGGTGGGCGTTCTGCGCGAGGAGGGCGTAGAACTGCGGGATCTCGATGCCGGGCTCGGTCAGCCGGAGGGGGCCCGCGGGCTGGCGGTCCAGGCCCGTGGCGATGCGGCGCAGATCCAGCCAGGGGATGCCGACGCCGCCGCCCGGGGCGTGCGGGTTGAGCCAGAGGCCGTAGTGGTCGGGGTAGAGGGTGCGGGCCACGTCGAGGCCGTCGACGACCTCGTACGACCGGTTCCAGCCGCTGGCCGAGAGCTCCTGGGCGGAGGTGACGCAGGGGGCGTACTGGAAGCCGTCGACCTCCATGTTCCCGTACTGGGCGTCCGGGGAGCCGGCCTGGCCGTGCCACAGGAGCATCCAGATCTGGCCGGAGGAGGGGGTGGCGAGGGCGCGGAGCAGGGCCTCGTAGGCGTCGTAGCGGCCGGGGGTGACCTGGCGCAGCGTGTGTTCCACGCTGACGCTGCCGCTGTGGCTCGCGCTCACCTGTCGTGCCCTTCCTTTTGTGCCCCGGTGTCGGGAGACAGCTTATGCGCCTACTGGCCCGGGGCCCTGGGTACGTGCGCGGGTGCGGGTCGTGTGCGGCTGGTCGCACCCCCCGCGGCGCAGCCGCATGGAGAACACAGCCTCGCGTCCCTTGAGGTACTTCAGTGGCCGTATTGATAGAAGGGGCGGACGTTCGCCTTCAGCCATTCGGCCACCGGGTCGTCCGTCACGTCCAGAAGGACCAGGTTGACCGGCCACTGCACCGGGATCTTTCCGAGAGCTTTGCCGAGGGCCTGCATGGGGAGGGTGCGCAGGTCGCCCTCCCACTGGGAGAGTTCGACGCCCACGAACATGACCGGGTCGTCCGTCTCGATGGCGGCCAGGCAGCGGCGGGCGGTGTGGACCACGCCGGTCTCGGCGAACTCGGCGGACGCGGCGGCGAGGAAGTCGACCGGGTCGTCCTGCCAGTCGGGCTCGAAGAGCCGGACCCGGGCGCCGGTGTTCGGGCCGTCCAGCGGGGTACGGCCGATCCGGCACAGCTCGGCCACCGCCACGGGCGGGAGCGGGATACCGACCAGCGCGTCGGGGTTCACCGCGATGCCGATCTGCGGGGGCAGGCCCCGGGCGAACTCCACGGCGGGGGCGATGGTGTACGACATGTGGGGGCCGGCCGCCTGGCGCAGCTGTTCCTCGGAGCTGAACACCGGGACGTACGCCTGGCCGTCGATGTCCAGTGAGGGCAGGTCGAGCGGGCCGCTGTCCGGAGCGCCGCCGTTGGGGAGCGGGATCCAGAGCAGGCTCCGGCCCAGCACCTCGATGATCCGGCCGGCCGCTGCGGGTATGCCGAGGGAGGCCGAGAGCACCTCCTCCAGCTCGTTGCCGGGCCAGCCGCCGTGCGGCTGGGGGTGCGCCTGTGCCGGGAAGTCCGCGGGAATGTCCGCCGGGAAGTCCATCTGCCTACCGCCTGCTGGGAACCACTGCTGTGACCATGAAGGCTAGCGGGTGGCTGTGACAGGGCCTCACCTTGTGAAGGTGATCCCTTGCAGGGCGTCCGCCGCCGGCCGGTCCAGCAGCACCCCCGCGCCGCAGCCCGCGGGCAGCTCACCGCGCTCGACCGCGGCGAGCAGCCGGGCGGTCGTACGGCGGTGACGGCGGAAGGCGTAGGCGGAGACGCCCCGGCCGCGCTCGCGCTGGCCCTCCTGGGCGGTCTCGGGGGTGACGTCGAGCAGGAGCAGATGGAGGGTGCCGCCCCGGCGGCGGGCCTCGCGGGCGAGCCAGGCACGCACCCAGGGCTGGGTGCCGCAGTCGTGCACGACGACGCCCTCGCCGGTGCGCAGCGCGCGGCGCAGGCCGGCGTAGTGGGCGAGGCGGACCAGGGGGCGGTAGAGGGCGTAGGGGAGGAAGCGGGGGGCACGGGTGTCCCAGCGGTCGCGGGTGTCCTGGGAGTCGATGCGGCGGCCGGCTACCGCGCGGTGCATCAGGGTGGACTTGCCGCTGCCGGGCAGGCCGGTGATCACGACCAGGTCGCGGGGACCGAAGACCAGGGCGCGCGGGCCGTGGCCGGCCCGGTCGCGCAGGTCCCGGACGACGGGAGCCGGGGCACGGCGTTGCCCCGGCACCGCGATGCCGGTGGTGACGGTGGCGTACACCGGGGTCCTGTTCACCGTGATCGTCCTCCCCTGCCTGCTCGGTAATCTTCATTCCCGCTATGCGTAAAGAGAAGGTAATGGACGAGGGCGCCGGCGGGGTCCCGGTCGTGCCACAGGTCGGTTACAAAAGCCCGCTCGCCGTGCAATGATGTGGCCGCCAACTGCATACCGGCCGTTTGAATCCGCGCGGGAGAGTCCCCAGCAGCCTTCGCTGGGGCGCCGAAGGAGCAAGTCCCTCCCTTGAATCTCTCAGGCCCCGTTACCGCGCGGGCGAGGCACATCTGAAAAGCGGGCTGCGTCAGTGGCCCCACCCAAGGTGCAAGCCGTGATCGTCCCGGTGGCGGTCGTGGCGAACCTCTCAGGTTCCGATGACAGATGGGGAGGAAGTTCCTCGCCCTCCCCCACGCTCGGCTTCGCTCGCGCGGGGGCCCCATGCTTCCTGGGAGACGACCGACCGATGAGCAGTACCGAACTCCGTCACACCGCGCTCGATGCCGTGCATCGCTCGCTCGGCGCGACGATGACCGACTTCGCCGGCTGGGACATGCCGCTGCGCTACGCCTCCGAGCGCGACGAGCACCTCGCCGTGCGGACGAAGGCGGGTCTCTTCGACCTCTCCCACATGGGCGAGATCACCGTCACCGGCGACGGGGCGGCCGCCTTCCTGAACCACGCCCTGGTCGGCAACATCGCCTCCGTCGGCGTGGGCCGCGCCCGCTACACCATGATCTGCCAGGCCGACGGCGGCATCCTGGACGACCTGATCGTCTACCGGCTCGCCGAGACCGAGTACATGGTCGTCGCCAACGCCTCCAACGCCCAGGTGGTGCTGAACGCGCTGACCGAGCGCGCCGCCGGCTTCGACGCCGAGGTGCGCGACGACCGGGACGCGTACGCGCTGATCGCCGTCCAGGGCCCGGAGTCCCCCGGCATCCTGAAGTCCCTCACCGACGCCGACCTGGACGGCCTGAAGTACTACGCGGGCCTGCCCGGCATGGTCGCCGGCGTCCCGGCCCTGATCGCCCGCACCGGATACACCGGCGAGGACGGCTTCGAGCTGTTCGTGAAGCCCGAGCACGCGGTCGAGCTGTGGCAGGCGCTGACCAAGGCCGGCGAGGGCGTCGGTCTGGTCCCGTGCGGCCTGTCCTGCCGGGACACCCTGCGCCTGGAGGCGGGCATGCCGCTGTACGGGCACGAGCTGACCACCTCGCTCACCCCCTTCGACGCCGGGCTCGGCCGGGTGGTGAAGTTCGAGAAGGAGGGCGACTTCGTCGGGCGCGAGGCGCTCACCGAGGCCGCCGCCAAGGCCGAGCAGAACCCGCCGCGCGTCCTCGTCGGCCTGATCGCCGAGGGCCGCCGGGTGCCGCGCGCCGGGTACGCCGTCGTCGCCGGCGGCGAGGTGATCGGCGAGGTCACCTCCGGCGCCCCCTCCCCCACCCTGGGCAAGCCGATCGCCATGGCCTACGTCGACGCGGCGCACGCGGCGCCGGGCACCGAGGGCGTCGGCGTGGACATCCGGGGCAGCCATGAGCCGTACGAGGTCGTGGCGCTGCCGTTCTACAAGCGCCAGAAGTAGACACTGGGCGCGGTCACTGTGTGACCCCGCGCACGTTTCCGCTGCTCACAGCGGCTTCCGCAGTCCCCCCTTCATCAGCACTCCCGCGCGTACAGGAGAATTCAGGCCATGAGCAACCCCCAGCAGCTGCGCTACAGCAAGGAGCACGAGTGGCTGTCGGCCGCCGAGGACGGCGTCTCGACGGTCGGCATCACCGAGTTCGCGGCCAACGCGCTCGGCGATGTCGTCTACGCCCAGCTCCCCGAGGTCGGCTCCACGGTGACCGCGGGCGAGACCTGCGGCGAGCTGGAGTCCACCAAGTCGGTCTCCGACCTGTACTCGCCGGTCACCGGTGAGGTCACCGAGATCAACGAGGACGTCGTCAACGACCCGTCGCTGGTGAACTCGGCCCCCTTCGAGGGCGGCTGGCTGTTCAAGGTGCGCGTCGCGGAGGAGCCGGCCGACCTGCTCTCCGCCGACGAGTACACCGCCGAGACCGCCGGCTGAGGAGTCGTAGCCGTATGACCGTCCTGAACACGTCCCTGCACGAGCTGGACCCGGAGATCGCCGCCGCGGTCGACGCCGAGCTCGGCCGCCAGCAGTCCACGCTGGAGATGATCGCCTCCGAGAACTTCGCGCCGCTCGCGGTGATGGAGGCGCAGGGCTCCGTCCTCACCAACAAGTACGCCGAGGGCTACCCGGGCCGCCGCTACTACGGCGGCTGCGAGCACGTCGACGTCGCCGAGCAGATCGCCATCGACCGGGTCAAGGAGCTGTTCGGCGCCGAGTACGCCAACGTGCAGCCCCACTCCGGCGCCTCCGCCAACCAGGCGGCCCTGTTCGCGCTGGCCCAGCCCGGGGACACCATCCTCGGCCTGGACCTCGCCCACGGCGGCCACCTGACCCACGGCATGCGTCTGAACTTCTCCGGCAAGCAGTTCAACGTGGTCGCCTACCACGTGGACGCCGAGACCGGCCTGGTCGACATGGCCGAGGTCGAGCGGCTCGCCAAGGAGCACCGCCCCAAGGTGATCATCGCGGGCTGGTCGGCGTACCCGCGCGAGCTGGACTTCGCCGCCTTCCGCCGGATCGCGGACGAGGTCGAGGCCTACCTGTGGGTCGACATGGCGCATTTCGCGGGCCTGGTCGCGGCCGGGCTGCACGCCAACCCGGTGCCGTACGCCGACGTGGTCACCTCCACCACGCACAAGACGCTGGGCGGTCCGCGCGGCGGCATCATCCTCGCCCGCGGCAAGGACTTCGCGAAGAAGCTGAACTCCGCCGTCTTCCCGGGCTTCCAGGGCGGCCCCCTGGAGCACGTGATCGCGGCCAAGGCCGTCTCCTTCAAGGTCGCCGCGAGCGAGGACTTCAAGGAGCGCCAGCGTCGTACAGTGGAGGGCGCCCGCATCCTGGCCGAACGTCTGACGGCGGCCGACGCCCGCGAGGCCGGCGTGAACGTCCTGTCCGGCGGCACGGACGTGCACCTGATCCTGGTGGACCTGCGTGAGTCCGAGCTGGACGGGCAGCAGGCCGAGGACCGCCTCCACGAGGTCGGCATCACGGTCAACCGCAACGCGGTCCCGAACGACCCCCGCCCGCCGATGGTCACCTCGGGCCTCAGGATCGGTACGCCCGCCCTCGCCACCCGCGGCTTCACGGCCGAGGACTTCGCCGAGGTCGCGGACGTGATCGCGGAGGCGCTCAAGCCGTCCTACGACGCCGAGGCCCTCAAGGCGCGCGTGAAGGCGCTCGCCGACAAGCACCCGCTGTACCCGGGCCTGAACAAGTAGGCCCGGACAAGTAAGTCCCCGGTGGGGTACCCGAAGGCAGACCGCCGGAGGGTGCCCCGCCACCCCCCGTCTTGAGGAGTGACCGTGGCCATCTCGGTCTTCGACCTGTTCTCGATCGGCATCGGCCCGTCCAGCTCCCACACGGTCGGCCCGATGCGCGCGGCGCGGATGTTCGCCCGCCGCCTGCGCAACGAAGGCCTGCTGGAAAAGACCGCCGGCGTCCGCACGGAGCTGTACGGCTCCCTGGGCGCGACCGGGCACGGCCACGGCACCCCGAAGGCCGTCCTGCTCGGCCTGACCGGCGACTCGCCGCGCACGGTGGACGTGGAGACGGCGGACGCGCGCGTGGAGGCGATCAAGGCCGAGGGCCGGATCGCTCTCCTGGGCGAGCACGAGATCGCGTTCGACTTCGACAACGATCTCGTGCTGCACCGCCGCAAGGCGCTGCCGTACCACGCCAACGGCATGACGCTGTGGGCGTACGACGCCTCGGGCGCGGAGCTGCTGTCGAAGACGTACTACTCGGTCGGCGGCGGCTTCGTCGTGGACGAGGAGGCGGTCGGCGCGGACCGGATCAAACTGGACGACACGGTCCTGAAGTACCCCTTCCGCACCGGCGACGAGCTGCTCCGCCTGACGGAGGAGACCGGCCTGTCGATCTCCTCCCTGATGCTGGAGAACGAGCGGGCCTGGCGCACGGAGGAGGAGATCCGCGCGGGCCTGCTGGAGATCTGGCGGGTGATGCGCGAGTGCGTCGGGCGCGGCATGTCCCGCGAGGGCATCCTGCCCGGCGGCCTGAAGGTGCGCCGCCGCGCGGCCGTCTCCGCCCGCCAGCTGCGCGCCGAGGGCGACGCGCTGGCCCACGCCATGGAGTGGATCACGCTCTACGCGATGGCGGTCAACGAGGAGAACGCGGCCGGCGGCCGGGTGGTGACCGCCCCCACGAACGGCGCGGCCGGCATCATCCCCGCCGTCCTGCACTATTACATCAACTTCGTCCCCGGCGCCGACGAGGACGGAGTGGTGCGGTTCCTGCTGGCCGCCGGCGCGATCGGCATGCTCTTCAAGGAGAACGCCTCCATCTCCGGCGCCGAGGTCGGCTGCCAGGGCGAGGTCGGCTCCGCCTGCTCGATGGCCGCGGGCGCGCTGGCCGAGGTCCTCGGCGGCTCCCCGGAGCAGGTCGAGAACGCGGCCGAGATCGGCATGGAGCACAACCTCGGCCTGACCTGCGACCCGGTCGGCGGCCTGGTCCAGATCCCGTGCATCGAGCGCAACGGCATGGCCGCGGTGAAGGCGGTCACCGCGGCCAAGATGGCCATGCGCGGCGACGGCTCCCACAAGGTGTCCCTGGACAAGGTCATCAAGACCATGAAGGACACCGGCGCGGACATGTCCGTGAAGTACAAGGAGACGGCGCGGGGCGGGCTGGCCGTGAACATCATCGAGTGCTGACGCTGTCAGGTCCGGGCCAGCAGCACGTCCTCCCCGGTTGACGGGCGCAGGCCGTCGGTGCGGCCGGTGAAGTAGCGCTCGGCGTGTGAGGCGCCCGGGATGTGGTGGGCCTCCTTGAAGCCGGCCTCGTGGGCCAGGGTCAGCATCTCGTCGGGGGTGTAGAAGCTGAGGAACGGCGTGCCGGACGTCCGGGCGCCCGCCTCGCTCGCCTTGAGGCCGGCGCGGTCGCGCTCGTCCACGAGGTGTTCCGGCAGCAGGAAGGTCAGGGCGAGGGTCGAGCCGGGTGCCAGCCGGGCGATCCGGCGCAGGGTGGCCGCCGTGGCCTCCTTGGTGAGGTACATGGTGACGCCGGTGGAGGCGACCACCGTCGGCCGGCCGTGGTCGAATCCGGCCGCGGCGAGCTGCTCCGGCCAGGTCCCGGCGCTCGTCTCGAAGTCGACCGGCACCAGGTGCAGCCGGTCGGGGATGCCGTAACCGAGTTCGGCGAGGCGCCGGCGCTTCCAGTTCTGCGTGCCCGGCTGGTCGACCTCGAAGACGTGCACCCGGGACGCGGTCTGCGGTCTGCGCTGGGCGAAGGTGTCGAGGCCGGCGCCGAGGAGGACGTACTGGTCGACGCCCCGGTCCGCCTGCTCGGCGACCAGATCCTCGATGAAGCGGGCGCGGGCCACCATGGCGGCCCGGAATCCGCGGGTGGCCTCCGGGTCCATGTCCGGGCGGTCGCGCCAGCCGTCGCCGGGGTCCACGAGCCGCAGACCGATCTCGTCCTCCAGGACGTGGGGCGGCGGATCGACCTGGACGTGCATAGCCCGCCACAGGGCGCACCGCACGGCGGTGTTGTCCGGGGTCCCGGTTCGCTCGTCGGTCATGGCGCCGCTTCCCGTCCCCGTCACTTCGCCGCGGGGGCCTGGAGGCTCCACAGCCGCCCGTCGGGGTCGCGGACCGTCATCATCCGGGTCCCGAAGTGCGTGTCCTCGAACGGCGTGACCACCTCGACGGCGGGATCGGCGCGGAACGCGTCCGCGTCCGGCACCTTCAGCACGATCTGTGTCCGCGGCTCGCGGTCCTCGGGGACCTCGGCGATGAACACGTACGGCCCGTCGCCGCCCCGGAACTGGCCGGAGTTGTGGTCGGTCGCGAACTCCAGGTCGTAACCGAGCGCCTGGAAGAACCTCGCCGCCCTGCCCCAGTTGTGGGTCTCCAGGAACACGGCCTCGATGCCTTCGGTCGCCATGTCAGCTCTCCTTCTCGGTCGCCTGCTGTTCCTGTCCATGGGCGTCGTCGAGGTAGGCGCGCAGCGCTTCTGCGACCAGTGCCGACAAGGACATGCCCGACTCGATGGCGCGGTACTTGACCTGCTTGATCAGTCCGATCGGCAGGTACACGTTGAACTGCTTGACTTCCTCATCACCCACCCTTCGAGGCTAGCATGCTAGCAATCTAGCCGCCAGCGGTGACGGGTCGCGCGACGGCCGGAGAGTGGCTGATGTTCCTCCGGGGGCTACCGCGCAGTAACCGCTCGCTCCTACGCTGCCGCCAACTGGGCTACAGCAAAGGGGAGTTGAGCAATGAGTGTGGTGAGACGGCTGGCGGCGCTCGTGGGTGCCGGTGCTCTGCTGATCGTGGTGCCTGGCAACGCCCGCGCGGCGGCGCCGAAGTTCTCCGAGACGACGGCGATCGGGACGCACAACGCGTACGACAAGGCCAAGTACACCTACTTCGCGCAGGCGCTGGACTCCGGCGCCTCACTGCTGGAGCTGGACGTGTACGTGGACAGCCTCAGTCACCGCTGGCGGGTCAGCCACAGCAATCCGCTGGGCAACGACAACAACTGCGAGGCGGCGAAGACCCCGAGCGAGCTGTACAGCAAGAGCCGCAACCAGGACTTCGGCAGCTGCCTGGACAACATCGCGGCCTGGAACCAGCTCCATCCCGACCACCCGCCGATCGTCTTCAAGATCGAGATGAAGCTCGGCTTCAACAACAACGCTGGCCTCGGTCCGGACGAGTTCGACACGCTGATCGAGCAGAAGCTCGGCAGCAGCGTCTACAAGCCGTCCGACCTGCTGGGTTCGTCGTACTCCACGCTGGACGCGGCGGCCAGGGCCAACGCCTGGCCCAGCCGCGACTCCCTCAAGGGCAAGTTCCTCTTCGAGGTGATCCCCGGCACCGTGGAGATGAACAACCCCTTCGACCACTACTGGACGGACCAGGAGTACGGCGACCACCTGCGCGACCTGTACACGGCCGGGAACATCTCACAGGCCGAGGCCTTCCCGGCGGTGCTGGGCGCGGCGAACGGCGACCCGCGCTCGACCCGCTGGAGCTCCGACACCTTGATCCGGCCCTGGTTCGTGTTCTTCGACGGTGACGCGGCGACGTACGTCAACAACGGCTACGACACGTCGTTCTACTCCACGAACCACTACATCTCGATCATGACCGACGCCTACAACGTCTCCCCCGCGATCTCCTCCACCAGCCCGACGGACGCCGAAGTCGCCGCCCGCCTGGCCCTGTTGGCCAAGGACCACGCGAGCGTCATCACCTCCGACTGGTCGGCGAAGCCGGCGTCGGTGCTCAGCGAGGTGACCACCCGAAGCTGAGGTTCCGGATGTGGGCGCAGGGGGCACAACCCCTACATGCTGCACGGCATCGACGTAAGCGCCTTCCAGTCCTCCGCGTACGACACGGACGGTCTCTCCTTCGTCTTCATCAAGGCGACGGAGGGCCGTTCGTACGTCAATCCCCGGCTCACCGCCCAGACGAAGAGGGGCCGCGACGCCGGACTGGTCGTCGGCTTCTACCACTTCCTGTGGCCCGGCAACATCACCGCCCAGGCCGAGTACTTCGTCCAGCACGCCCCGGAAGGCGCCGGCGACCTCCTCGCGGTCGACTGGGAGACCACCGGCGACGGCACCCACGCGAGCAACGCGGAGAAGGACCACTTCATCCGCAAACTGAAGGAACTACGGCCGCACAACCGGGTCGTGCTCTACTGCAACCGTGACTTCTGGCTGACCGTCGACACGTCCTCCTACGCGGGCGACGGTCTCTGGATCGCCGACTACGTCACCGCCGGCCACCCCCGCATCAAGGCCAAGTGGCGGTTCCACCAGTACACCAGCACGCCGTACGACAAGGACGTGGCCGACTTCTCCAGCAAGGCCGCACTGAAGGAGTGGGCCACGCCCTAGGAGCGCGCAGATCGTGCGCGGGTCTCAGCCCCGGAAGTCCGCCGGGCGTTCCGGGGAGGCTGCCGTGAGGGCCTTCTTCACGCCTTCCACGTCTGCGCGGAGGCCGTAGACGGGGGTGCCGGGCTGCTGGCGCCAGGAGTCGTCGAGGCCGCCCGCGTCGACCGTGTCGAAGCCGAGTTCGTCGATCAGGGCGCGGACCTTCGCCTTGGCCGCTGCGTCGTCGCCGGCCACGGGGAGGGCGATGCGCTCGGGGTCGCCCGCGGGGCGGGGGCGGTCCAGGATGTCCTGGGCGTAGGTGCCGTTGAAGGCCTTGGTCACCGGGTGGCCAAGGTGTTGTTCGGTCCAGCGGCTCTCGGTGCGGCCCTCGTCCTCGATGCCGGCGATCCGGCCGTCGCGCTCGCGTGGGTAGTAGTTGCCGGTGTCGATCACCGCCACGCCCTCGGCTGCGCCGTCCAGCAGGCCGGAGGGGAGGTTGGCGACCGCCTTGAGGGGGACGGTGACGACGACCACCTCGGCGCCCTTGGCCGCGTCCTCGGCCCCAACCGCGGTCGCTCCGGTCTCCTCGGCCAGTTCCCTGAGCGTCTCGGGGCCTCGGGAGTTGGCCACGGACACGTCGTGGCCGAGGG
Organism: Streptomyces sp. NPDC052107; assembly: GCF_040680215.1. Taxonomy (NCBI): domain Bacteria; kingdom Bacillati; phylum Actinomycetota; class Actinomycetes; order Kitasatosporales; family Streptomycetaceae; genus Streptomyces; species Streptomyces sp. NPDC052107. The sequence continues at coordinate 31,347 of NZ_JBFAWG010000004.1, read as the reverse complement.
CGGTGAGCCGCCGGGTGAGGTTGCCGCCGATGTTTCCCGCGCCGATGATGCCGATCTTCATGACAGGCCCTCCGAGATGATTATATGCACGTGCATGCGTCTGTCGGAGGCGACAACCCCTCGGGTGCGGGTGCTATTCCGTCGTTGCGCCGATCAGGTGAACGCGCTCACCGCCGTACGACGATATCGCCGGTGTGGCGGTCCGACTCCATCAGGCGGTGCGCGTCCCGGATGCGGTCCAGACCGTCGTACACCCCGGCGATCACCGGGCGCAGGGTTCCGTCGGTGAGGCCGGAGGCCAGGTAGCGGGCGGCGCGGTGGCGGCCGTCGGCGCCGGGTTCCATGTGGTCTGCGCGGCTCGGCCTGGCTGGACCCGCGGGGCGGGGAGCCGGTGGCGCCGGCACCGGGAGATGTCGTCTTCCTCGCGCACGGACAGGAACACAGCCTGGTCAGCGCCCGGCGTGCCCACGCACGAGGTGCTGCGGGTGCTGCCCGACGGCACCTGGAGCGGGGCGCCGCCCGAGGAGCCGCGGGAGGGCTGCCCGGACACGGTCACGCTGTGCGGGACCTACCGGCTGGACCGGGACCGGGCGCACCGGCTGCTGGCCGAGCCGCCGGAGATCGTGCATCTGCCCGCCGCCGTCGGCGGTCACCGCTCGCTGCGGGCGGCCATGGAGCTGCTCGGGATGGAGCTGGAGGAGCAGCGGCCGGGCACGGACGCGATCGTCACCTCGCTGCTGGACACCCTGCTGCTGTCCATCCTGCGGGTCTGGTGGGAGAGCGAGCGCGCGGCGGGGAGGGCGCGGGGCTGGGCGGAGGCACTGGCCGATCCGACGGTCGCGGCGGCGCTGCGCGCGGTCCACGGCGACCCGGCGCGCGCCTGGACGGTGGCGCAGCCGGGCGCCCCGGCGGGCTGTCCCGCGCGGCCTTCGCGCGCCGGTTCACGGCGCTGGTGGGCGAGCCGCCGCTGACGTATCTGGCCTGGTGGCGGATGACGACGGCGGGCCGGCTGCTGCGCCACGACGACCTCTGCCTGCGCCAGATCGCCGAACGCACCGGCTACTCCTCCGAGTCGCCTTCGCCAAGGCCTTCAAGCGGGAGTACGGCGTGGCGCCGGGACGGTACCGCAGAGGCCTGCCGTAGCCCACCCGCTCCCTCGCGACAGCTCAGGGCATGACGAAGGGGGCCCTCCCGGGCGGGAGGGCCCCCTCGCGGCGCGTCACTTGTTCAGGTAGGCCCAGAACTCGTCGAAGGACAGAACCTTGTCGCCGTTGAGGTCGCGCTGCCTGATGATGGCCTCGGCGACCGACTCCGTGACGTTCCAGTCACCCTCCTGAGCCAGCGCGGACTTGAACTCGGCGGCGGTGATGAATCCGTCACCGTCCGCGTCGATCCGCTGGAACTGCTTGCGTGCTTCCTCGATGTCCGCCACCGATCCGCCCCTTTTGGTCGTGTTTCTCATGCCGTGCTGGCGTACTGACGCTGGTCAGATTAACGGCCCGGCCAGGCCTTCAGCGCCGCGACCACCCAGCCGAACTCCTCCTGGAACCTCAGGGGCTCCTGCTCGCCCTTGATCACGGCGGCCAACTCCCGGTAGCGGGTGACCTCGTTGCCGAGGTCGATACGGCGGAGCACGGCCGCGCGGTCGGTGTCCGCGCCGAGCAGTTCGGTCAGGACGGCGTCTGCCTCGGGCGACTGCGGGGTCACCCCGCGTTGCCGCACGGCGCCGACCAGCTCCACCAGCCGCTTGAAGAACATCGCCGAGGCGCCCGCCGGGGTGTCCGGGGTTCGGTCGGCGGCGTTGAACTCGATCATCCGGCGCATCGCGGCCCGGAAGTCCGGGTTCCGCAGCAGTTCCGCCAGCTCCACCCAGGCGTCGACCTGCTCCGGGGTGGGGTCGTCCGGCAGGCTCACGCCGATGCTGCGGGTTCGCTCGCGGATCCAGGGGTCGGCCGTGTCGAGCCCGTGGAAGATCTCCTCCACGAAGTCGTCCACGATCCGCTGCCGCTCCGCGGCCGACAGCCGCGCCAGTTTGTTCATCAGGGTCATCTCCTCCGCCGTCGAGCCTCGTCGGGCGACCGTCGACAGCACCGCGCGGGTCACCTTCAGGGACCGGATCTGCGCGTCCAGGGCCGCGACGTGCGTGGCCGCGACCTGGGCGACCGTCCGCTCCCCGGCCAGCACCTTCCGTACGTCGTCCAGGCCGAGCCCCAGCTCGCGCAGGGTGCGGATCAGCTCCAGGCGGGCCACGGCGGCGCTGTCGTAGAGCCGGTAGCCGCCGCAGGACCGGGTCACCGGGGTGAGGACGCCCTCGTCGGACCAGTAGCGGATGGTGCGCACGGTCAGCCCGGTGGCCCGGGCCAGCTCGCCGATGGTGAGAAGTCCGGTGCCGTCTTCGGTCATGTCGGCGAGTCTGGGCCTTCCAGCGGGTGGAGACTCAAGGAGCGGGCCCCGCAGACGCGCTCCCCGGCCGTCAGTGCCACGGTTGGTGGTACGGATTGCTTTCGCAGTCGCTCATGATCTTGGCCTTGGTCTTCTTGTCGACCGGGCAGACGCCGATGATGTCGACCACGTCCTCGGGGCGGAAGCCCTGCTCGAAGACGGATCTCGCGCGGCACGACATCGGCTGAACGGGCGTGGCGCGTGGATCATCACCCGATCGCCGGCGTGTCCAACTGCCGTACGGTCAGCGGAAGATACCGGTGTGCCCGAGCGAGTAGCGGCCCGGCTGCGGGTAGACGGCGAGGCCGTGCGGGCCGCTGCCGACCTTGATGCGGGCCAGTTCCTTACCGGTCCGGGTGTCGATGGCGTACACCTCGGCGTTGTAGCGGCCGGACAGCCACAGCACCTTGCCGTCGGCGGAGACGCCGCCCATGTCGGGGCTGCCGCCGCCGGGCAGATGCCACTTCTTGGTGAGCCGCTTCTTGGTGAAGTCGAAGAGGGAGATGGTGCCCTCGCCCCGGTTGGAGATGTACATCTCGCGGGAGTCGCGGCTGACGTAGAGGCCGTGGGCGCCCTTGCCGGTGTAGAGGAAGCGGGGCTTGGTGAACTTGTCGCCGTCGAGGATCCACAGGCCGTTCGCGACCATGTCGGCGATGTAGAACAGCTTGCCGTCCGGGGAGATCTTGACGTCCTGCGGCATCGCACCCTCGTACGGCAGCCGCTCCTGGTGGACGACCTTCATCTTCGCGGTGTCGACCTTGAGGACCTCGCCGCTGAACTCGCAGGAGACGATGAAGTACCGGCCGTCCGGGGAGAAGTCGGCGTGGTTGACGCCGTAGCAGCTGACCGGCACGGCCTTGACGACCTTCATGGTGTGCGCGTCGCGGAAGACCAGCTGGCGGTCCTTGGAGGCCATGACGACGGCGTACTTGCCGTCGGGCGTGAAGTACAGGTTGTACGGGTCGTGCACGGCGACCGGCTTTCCGGCCTTGCCGGTCTTCGGGTCGATGGGGGTGAGGCTGTTGCCGAGGTCGTTGTTGACCCAGAGGGTCTTCAGGTCCCAGGACGGCACGACGTGCTGGGGCTGTTGGCCGACCGGGATCGTGTCGATGACCTGGTAGGTCTCGGGGTCGATGACGGTGACGGTGTCGGAGTTGGTGTTGGGGACGTACACCCGGGACGGGAAGTCCCTGACGACCGGGGAGAGCTGGTTCGGACGGTCGGCGGAATAGAGGTCCTTGGGGTTCTCGACCGGCGGCATCCCGGGCAGCACGTTCACCTGCCGCTTGCCGTTGCCCGGCTGGGCCGGCGCCTTGCTGACCAGGGCCTCGTTCGGGTGGTGCTGAGGCCCCGAACTGCACGCGGAGAGCAGCGTCAGGGCGGTGAGGGCGGCACCGGCGGCCAGCAGGCGCGCGGCTTTCGTGGTTCGCATCAGCTCAGCAGCTCCGTGGTGGTGACCGCGCGCAGTCCGCGGCGGTCGAGTTCGGGGAGGAGGTCGGGCAGGGCGGCGGCCGTGTCCGGGTACCCGAAGTGCAGGCTCACGACCGACCCGTTCTGCACTTCGGCGAGAACCTTGCGGGTGACGGCGGCGGCACCAGGGCGGGTGTAGTCGAGCGAGTCGACGTCGTACGACAGCACATGCGGGTAGCCGGCGGCGCGGGCGAGCCGGGCGACCAGTGGGGAGGCGGTCGGCGAGCGGGAGGGGCGGAACCAGGTGCCGATGGAGCCGGTGAGCCGCTTCAGCCGGTACGCGCAGTCGCTGATCTCCTTGCGGGCGTCGGCCTCGGCCATGCCGTTGATGGAGATGTGCCGCTGGGTGTGGTTGCCGAGGTCGTGCCCGCCGTCGAGGATCCGGCGGGCGATGTCCGGGTGTTCGTCCAGCCAGGTGCCGACGGCGAGCACGGTGAGGTGGGCGCCGTGCTGCTCGGCCGTGCCGAGCAGGGAGTGGGCGAGGCCGGGGTCGCCCTGGCCGTGGAAGGTGAGAGCGATCCGGGGGCGGGTGCGCGGGCCGTGGGTGATCTGGGTGGGCTGACCGGGGTAGGCGCGGGGGGCGGGGGCCGGGTGCGCGTGGGCCGCGCGGTGGCCGGAGGAGGTGCCGGAAGGGGACGCGGAGTCCTGGGCGTTGGGCGGGGCGGCCTGGCCTGCGCCGCAACCGGCGGCGAGCGCACCGCCGGCGACGAGCCCGGCGCCCGCGCGCAGCACCCCGCGTCGGTTGGTCGTGGTCACCCGCACCATTTAAGGGGCGTTAGGTAAGAAAACCGCCGATTGGCCCGAAAGGGGTACGATTTCGGGTCGCCGTGGGCGAATGCCGTCCCCTCGCTACCGGTCCGCGATCCGCATCTCGAACCACGTCGTCTTGCCCCTCGGCAGCAGGTCCACGCCCCACCGGTCCGACAGCTTGTCCACGAGGAAGAGGCCCCGGCCGCTGACGTCCATCTCCTGGACCGGCATCAGACAGGGCAGGCCGCGCGAGGGGTCGCGGACCTCCACCCGGATCCAGCCGGGGCGGCGGCGCATCCGGAGGCCGAAGACCCGGGCACCGGTGTGCCGTACGGCGTTGCCGACGAGTTCGGACACGAGTAAGACGGCGTCCTCGGTCAGCTTGGGGGTGAGCCGCCAGGTGCGCAGCACCACGACCTGGGCGAGCCGGCGGGCGGTCGCCGCGGACTCCGGGCGGGACGGCAGCGGCACCTCCGCCTCCGTCGGGTTGCCGAACAGTTCGAGCGCCTTGAGCGCCTGTTCGTCCTCGACCGCGGGCGACCAGCGTGCCGCGGCCGCACGGCTGTGTCCCCGCGGCTGTTCGATGCCCTCCAGCCCCGCCATGCCCCCATGATGGCGGTCCGGAGCCGTCTTGGGGGCCGTTCCGGAGGAATACGCCCCCTGCGCGCCCCTGTTCTCCGCCGACCGACTGGCATATGCCGACGTCATGTCATCGGCCGACACAGCCTGGTTGACCTGCCAAGACGGCTCACTTTGGGGCAATCGTCAGGCTCCCTCGACGAGGCAGGCTTAAGGTTGCCTTAAGGCTCCCATAAACCGCCCCATCGAGGGACCCGGATGAGACGACACGTCAATTGCAAGTACTCTCACGGGAGTTACGGAGAAGTTCACATCGCTGAAGTTCAGCGGAACTTGGCCTTGCCGGGACCCTCCTCCACGAAGCTGCGCATGCCGATCTCGCGGTCCTCGGTGGCGAACAGGCCCGCGAACCAGTTCCGTTCGACGGCGAGGCCGGTGTCGATGTCGGTCTCCAGGCCGGTGTCGACGGACTCCTTCGCCGCACGCAGGGCGATCGCCGGGCCCTGGGCGAGCTTCGCGGCCCAGGCGTGCGCCTGCCCGTACACCTCCGCGGCCGGGACGACCCGGTCCACCAGGCCGATGGCGAGGGCCTCGTCGGCCTTGACCTGACGGCCCGTGAAGATGAGGTCCTTGGCCCTGGACGGGCCGACCAGCCGGGGCAGCCGCTGGGTGCCGCCGGCGCCCGGGATCAGGCCGAGCAGGATCTCGGGCTGGCCGAGCTTGGCGTTCTCGGCGGCGACGCGGTAGTCGGCGCACAGCGCCAGTTCGCAGCCGCCGCCGAGGGCGTAGCCGGTGATGGCGGCGACGACGGGCTTGGGGATGCGGGCGACGGCCGTGAAGGAGTCCTGCAGGGCGCGGGCGCGCAGGACCATCGCGGTGTGGTCCATGTTCTGCATTTCCTTGATGTCCGCGCCCGCCGCGAACACCCGCTCGCCGCCGTAGATCACCACGGCGCGCACGTCGTCGCGGCGCGTGGCCTCCTCGGCGAGCTCCTTCAGCCGGTCCTGGGTGGCGACGTCCAGCGCGTTCATCGGCGGGCGGTCGAGGCGCAGGGTTCCGACGCCTTCGGCGACTTCGAGATTCACGGTCATGGAGGCAGGTTAACGGGCACTAACGGCAACGGACCCGGTGCCGTACCTCACAGCACCGGGTCCGTACGTCGGTGAAGGTCACTTCGTCCAGTCGGCCCACGACATGTTCCACCCGTTGAACCCGTTGGCCGGGTCCACCGTCCGGTCGTGGGAGTTCTTCACGACCACCACGTCGCCGATGATCGAGTGGTTGAACATCCAGGCCGCCGGGGTGGAGCTGTCGTAGCCGCCGCGCACGTCGCGCAGGCCGACACAGCCGTGGCTGGCGTTGTAGTTGCCGAAGGCGCCGCCGCCCCAGTAGTTGCCGTGCAGGAAGGTGCCGGAGGTGGTCAGGCGCATGGCGTGCGGGACGTCCTTGATGTCGTACTCGCCGCCGTAGCCGACCGTCTCGCCGTTCATGCGGGTGACCGTCAGCTTCTCGCTGATGACCATCTGGCCGTTCCAGGTGTCGTAGCCGGGCTTGCCGGTGGTGACCGGGATGGTCCTGATGACCTTGCCGTCCTGGGTGACCTTCATCGTGTGCTTCTTGGCGTCCACGATGGAGACCTGGTTGCGGCCGATGGTGAACTCGACGGTCTTGTGCTGCTTTCCGTAGACACCGTCGCGGCCCTCGACCCCGTCCAGGTTCAGGTCGACGGTGACCTTGGTGCCTTCCTTCCAGTACTGCTGGGGGCGGAAGTCCAGGCGGTCGTTGCCGAACCAGTGGCCCTCGACGTCGACGGCGGGCTCGGTCCTGATCTTGACGGCCTTCTCGACGGCGTCGGGGTGGGTGATGCCCCGGGTGAAGTTGATGGAGAACGGCATCCCGACGCCGACGGTGGAGCCGTCCTCGGGGGTGAAGTAGCCGAGGAAGGTGTTCTTCGGAGTCAGGGTGGTGAACGTGGAGTCCTCGGCGGCCTCGCGGCCCTGGGAGTCCTTGGCGACCGCGTGCACGGTGTACTTGGTGGACGCGGCCAGGTGGGTCGACGGCGTCCAGGAGGTGCCGTCGCCGGTTATGCTGCCGTCGACCGTGGCGCCCTTGGTGTCCTTGACGGTGACCTCGGTCAGCTTGCCCTTGGCGACACTCACCTTGAGCCCGCCGCTGGTGTCGACGCCGGTGGCACCGGACTTCGGCGAGACGGTGACGGCGGCGGTGGACTGCTGCTTGCCCTGCTGGGTGCTGGAGTCCTTGCCCTTGCCCTGCGAAACCTTGTCACCGCCCCCGCCGCACGCCGCGAGGGAGAGCACCAGGGCGCCGGCTATGAGCGCCAGCCCCTTGCGGCCTCGCCGCCCCGCCACCGACGCCCCCGATATAGGCCGCGTATTCAAGTTGTTCTCCCCTCGCCGGGCCAGGTCAGGCCCGCTCCCCGCCACACTGGTGCGCGCATATTAACCGCCTGGTTTTGAGCGAGGTGTCAGGCGAATGTCACCGTTCCGTCGCAACTTCCGCCCGCACCGCCGCCCGAACCCGGGCCCCTCACCTGGTTACTTCACCGCGCTACCGGCTTTCCACTCCTTCCAGGTCATGTTCCACCCGCCGAGGCCGTTGTCGGGAGCGACGGTTTTCTCCTGGCTGCCCACCACTTCGATGACGTCACCGACGAGACTGCGGTCGAAGAACCAGCCGGCCGGGGTGGCCGAACTGCCGCCCTTGACGTCCCTGAGGCCCACGCAGCCGTGGCTGACGTTGATCCGCCCGGGGGCGTCCGGCGACCAGTAGTTGCCGTGCACGAAGGTGCCGGAGTCGGTGAGCTTCATGGCGTGCGGCACGTCGGGGATGTCGTACTCTCCGCCGAAGCCGACCGTGCGGCTGTTCATGCGGGTGACCTCCAGCATGTCCATCACCACCATCTTGCCGTTGTACGTGGGGTTCTGCGGGGCGCCCGCGGTGATCGGCACGGTGGCGAGCAGCCGGCCGTCCCGGCGTACCTGCATGGTGTGCGTGGCGGCGTCGACCAGCGAGGCCTGGCTGCGGCCGACGGTGAAGGCGAAGGTCTTGTCCTGCGATCCGTAGACGCCCGGCGCTCCTTGGACGTCCCGCAGGTTCAGGTCGACGGTGACCTCGGTGCCGGGCTTCCAGTACTGCTCGGGGCGGAAGTCGAGACGGCTGCGGCCGAACCAGTGCGGGCGGATCTCGGCGGAGGGCTGCGCGCTGACCCGTACGGCCCGTTCGACGGCGGCCCGGTCGGTGATCTCCCGGCTGAAGTTGAGCGAGACGATCATGCCGGTCCCGACGACGGCACGGTTCTCGGGGGTGACGTAGCCGATGAACCGCGCGTCGGGGACGAACGTGGTGAAGGTGGTGCGCCGGGCGGAGCGGCGGCCGTCGGAGTCCAGCGCCACGGCGTCGACGGTGTACTTGGCGGCGAGCGCCAGTCGGGCCGCGTCCGGATGCCAGGTCCGGCCGTCGGCGCCGATGTGCCCGGGCACCGGGGAGTCCTGCGCGTCCTGCGACCTGACGACGGTCACCTTCTGCAGGCGCCCGTCGGGTACCTCGATCCGCAGTGGCCGGTCGGGGCGGACGGCCTTGCTGTCGTCGTCGGGGGTGACGTGGATGACGTCCTCGGGTGCCGGGGGTCTGCCGGGTGCTCCGTCCAGCCCGAGCGTTCCGGAGCCCCCGAAGGAGCACCCTGCCAGCATTGCCGCCCATGTCAGTACGGCGGCCAGCGCGGCCCCCGTGCGCCGCGCGCGTCCTTGTACGTGCCTCACGCGGGGCTCAACGACCGGGCCCGCTCCAGGGAAACGTGAGTGCGACGCACGCACTGGGCAGAACAGAGGGAAGGACGACACGCTGGGGAGCCGCCGCGCCCGCGCCGGAGGGGGCGCCCTCTTGGATCAGATCGGCTGAAAGGGACGTCAAGCGCGATCCAGAGGGCGCCCCCGACCGTCAGGGCGCAGCCGTACCGGGCGGCCGAGGGTGCTGCGGGGCAGCCTCGGCCCTTCGGCGCGGCCGGCCGCGCCGCCCCGGGGCGAGCCACTGAAAGAGGGGCCGACAGGTGACGAGCGCAGCCGAGCAGCGGGCACCGGCCGGGGAGCCGGCCGCCGGGACCGGGCAGCAGGCCGTGGTGAACGGCGCCCGGCGCGCCGCGGTGCCGGCCCCGGTGGTGTGGCCGGGCGCCCCGACCCCGCTGGGGGCCCGGTTCCGGGTCGGCCCGGACGGGGTCGCGGGCACCAACTTCGCGCTGTGGGCGGCCGGGGCGGAGGCGGTCCGGGTCTGCCTGTTCGACGAGCGGGGCCGGGAGACCCAGGTCCAGCTGACCGAGCTCACGCACGAGATCTGGCACGGCTTCGTGCCGGGCGTGATGCCGGGGCAGCGGTACGGCTACCGGGTGGACGGCCGCTGGGACCCGTGGACCGGCGCCCGCTGGAACCCGGCCAAGCTGCTGCTGGACCCGTACGCGCGCGCGGTGGACGGCGCCGAGGGAAACGACTACAGCCGGCTGCCGCCGGAGGTGTACGGGCACGTTCGGGACTGGCCCGAGCAGCATGTGGCGGACACCGTGCGCGACGACCGGGACTCGGCGCCGTACGTCCCGAAGGGTGTCGTCGTGCACGATGACGACGACTGGTCCGACGACCGGCGGCCCAAGACGCCCTGGGCGGACTCCGTCATCTACGAGCTGCACGTCCGCGGCTTCACCAAGCTGCACCCGGGCATCCCCCAGGAACTGCGCGGCACTTACGCGGGCCTCGCGCACCCGGCCGCGATCGAGCACCTGGTGAAGCTGGGCGTCACGGCCGTCGAACTGCTCCCCGTCCACCAGTTCGCCCATGAGGACCACCTGCTGCGCCGGGGCCTGCGCAACTACTGGGGCTACAACTCCATCGGCTACTTCGCCCCGCACGCCGCCTACGCCGCCTCCGGTACGACGGGCCAGCAGGTCGGCGAGTTCAAGCGGATGGTGCGCGCGCTGCACACGGCCGGCATCGAGGTCATCCTCGACGTGGTGTACAACCACACGGCGGAGGCGGGCGAGCTGGGCCCGACGCTGTCCCTGAAAGGCATCGACAACCGCGGCTACTACCGCCTCCAGGACGACGCCCGCCGCTACGCCGACTACACCGGCTGCGGCAACACCCTGCACGTCGTCCAGCCCCAGGTGCTGCGCCTGATCACCGACTCGCTGCGCTACTGGGTGACGGAGATGGGCGTGGACGGCTTCCGCTTCGACCTCGCGGCCGCGCTGGCCCGCTCGATGCACGACGTCGACATGCTGTCCCCGTTTCTGGCGGTGATCGCCCAGGACCCGGTCCTCAGGCGCGTCAAGCTGATCGCCGAACCGTGGGACATCGGCTCGGGCGGCTACCAGGTGGGCGCCTTCCCGCCGCTGTGGACGGAGTGGAACGACCGCTACCGCAGCGCCGTCCGCGACTTCTGGCGACACGCCCTGCCGGACGTCCGGGAGATGGGCTACCGCCTGTCCGGCTCCAGCGACCTCTACGCCTGGGGCGGCCGGCGCCCGTACGCCTCGGTCAACTTCGTCACCGCGCACGACGGGTTCACCCTGCGCGACCTGGTGTCGTACGAGCGCAAGCGCAACGAGGCCAACGGCGAGGACAACCGCGACGGCACCGACGACAACCGCTCCTGGAACTGCGGGGTCGAGGGCGAGAGCGCGGACGAGCGGGTACGGGCCCTGCGCCGCCGTCAGCTGCGCAACCTGCTGACCACGCTCCTGCTGTCCACCGGCGTGCCCATGCTGGTGGCCGGCGACGAACTCGGCCGCACCCAGCGCGGCAACAACAACGCCTACTGCCAGGACAACGAGATCAGCTGGCTGGACTGGTCGCTGCTGGACGACCATGCCTGGCGGCCCCTGTACGACCTGACCTCCCGGCTGATCGCCCTGCGCCACCGGCATCCGGTGCTGCGCCGCCGCGCCTTCTTCTCCGGCCGCGCCCACTCGGCGGACGGGCTGCGGGACCTGGCCTGGTTCACCGCGCGGGGCACGGAGATGACCGAGGGCGACTGGTACGCCCCCGCGGCCACGCTCGGCATGTACCTCTCCGGCCGGGACATCCCGGGCCGCGACGAGCGGGGCGCCCCGGTCGCGGACGACAGCTTTCTGGCGATCCTGCACGCGGGCGAACGCCCGGCGGTCTTCGTGCTGCCGGGTCGGCCCTGGGCGGACCGGTACGAGGTGATCGTGGACACCTCCCGGGAGGACCAGGCCGAGCCTCCGGGCACGGTCCACCCCGCGGGCGCGGAGATCACGGTGCCGGGGCGGGCGGTGCTGCTGCTGAGGGTGGCCTGAGCCGGCGTGAGGCCTCGGCAGCCAGCAGATCTTCGCGACCGTCTCCCGGTATCTGCTGCCCTGCTTCCCGCTGTTCCTGCCGCCCTCGGTAGCGATGCGCCGGCTGAGCCTGCCCGTGCCGGGCACCCTGCTCGGCATCGCCGCGCTCGCCTCCGGGTCGTACGCGGGGTACGCCCTGTTCGAGCTGGGGGTGCCGTGATCCGGCATGCGCCCGGACGCGAAGGGGGCCGGTTCCTCGGGGAGGAGGAACCGGCCCCCGCGGGGAGTGAAGGCTCAGCTCAGGCCGAGGCTGGACAGGGCGGTCGTCCAGTCGGTCATGATGGCGTCCTGGGCGTCGGCGAGGCTGACGTCACCGGCGCAGACGGCCCTCTTCAGCTTGTTCTCGACGGTGTCCTTGTCCGCGGAGGTCCCGTCGCCGTAGTGCGGCTCGGGCCAGAGGTTCTGCTCGCTCCTCGGGGCGCCGCCGAGTTCGAGCGGGACGAAGTGGTCCTCCTCGTAGTCGGAGAGGTTGGTGTCGGAGTAGCCGTACTCGGCGATCTGCTGCTTCTTCAGCGCGGTGGTGTAGGAGCTGGGCGGCCGTACGGTCGCGGTCCAGCCGGAGACGCAGATGGTCGAGTCGATGGTGTCCTGGGTGACGTCGGGGTTGAGGTCGCCGGGCGTGCAGACCGGGTCGGGCAGGGGGAGGTAGTCCTGGCTGCAACCGGCGGCGTGGGCGGAGCCGGTGGTGACGGTGAGGCCCGCGGCGGCGAGGGCCAGACAGGAGAGGGTGGTCACCAGGGGGCGCGGTATTCGGGACATGTGGGGGTCTCCCGGTGCGGTGCCCGGCAGAAGTCCGGGCGGTCGTGAGCATGACAGCACCGGGATCATCTATGCGAGTAGACCCCTTTGCCCGACCGAGAGCCCCTTTGAATGAACGTTTATCCACGCGAGAACAGCGCGAGACAAGGCCTTGACGCGGGCTTGACGACGCGCCCGGCAGAGTGGCCCGGGCGTGCGCCGGCGTCGGCGTGATCGCTCGTCAACTACCCACCATAGCCCGCGTGAACACCCGCTGAATTACGCACCTACGCCAGACTGTCCCGCCATGCCTTGTGCAGATCCGCGAACCGGCCGGTGCCGCCGATCAGTTCCTCCGGGTGGCCGTCCTCGACGATCCGGCCGTGCTCCATCACCAGCACCCGGTCGGCGATCTCCACGGTCGACAGCCGGTGCGCGATCACCACCGCCGTACGGCCCCGGAGCACCGTCGACATCGCCCGCTGCACGGCCCGCTCGCCCGGGATGTCCAGCGAACTGGTCGCCTCGTCCAGGATCAGCACCGCCGGGTCGGCCAGCAACGCGCGGGCGAAGGAGACCAGTTGGCGCTGCCCGGCCGAGATGCGCCCGCCGCGCTTGCGGACGTCTGTGTCGTAGCCGTCGGGCAGGGCGCTGATGAACTCGTGCGCGCCGATCGCCTTCGCCGCCCGCTCGATCTCCTCCCGGGTGGCGTCGGGCCGGCCGATGGCGATGTTGTCGGCGACCGTGCCGGAGAACAGGAAGGCCTCCTGGGTCACCATGACCACCCCGCGCCGCAGTTCCGGCACGGGCAGCTCGCGCAGATCCACGCCGTCCAGCAGCACCCGGCCCTCGGAGGGGTCGTAGAAGCGCGCGAGGAGCTTGGCGAGCGTGGACTTGCCGGCGCCCGTGGAGCCGACCACGGCGACCGTCTGCCCGGCCGGCAGGGTCAGATCGAAGCGGGGCAGCACCTCGCCTCCGGTGCGGTAGCCGAACCGGACCCCCTCGAAGACGACCTCGCGGCCCGGGAAGTCACCCTTCAGCGGCGGGAGTTCGCGAGCGACCGCCGGCTCCGGCACGGACGGGGTCTGGGCCAGCAGCCCGGCGACCTTCTCCAGGGAGGCGGCGGCCGACTGGTAGGAGTTCAGGAACATCCCCAGCCGGTCGATCGGGTCGTACAGCCGGCGCAGATACAGCACCGCCGCCGCCAGCACCCCGAGCTCCAACTGGCCGGACGCCACCCGGTAGGCGCCCCACAGCACGATCCCCGCGACCGCCGTGTTGGCCACCAGCCGGGAGCCGACCACATAGCGGGCCATCTCCAGCAGCGCGTCCCCGTTCGTCCGCTCGTGCCGCCTGTTGAGCACGGCGAACTCGGCGTCGTTGGCCGCCTCCCGGCGAAAGGCGCGCACCGGGCGGATGCCGTTCATCGTCTCCACGAACTTCACGATCACCGCCGCGATCGCCGTCGACCGCGCCCGGTACACCCGCCCCGCCCGCCGCTGGTAGAGCCGGACGAGCAGATACAGCGGCACGAACGAGGCCACCGCGACCGCGCCCAGGGAGAGATCCAGCCACAGCAGCATCGCCGAGATGTAGACGAAGGACAGCACGACGGTCACCAGCTCCTGGAGCCCGTCGTTGAGGAGTTCGCGCAGCGACTCCACGTCCGTGGTGGAGCGGGAGATCAGCCGCCCGGAGGTGTACCGCTCGTGGAAGTCGATGCTCAGCGCCTGCGCGTGCCGGAAGATCCGGCCCCGCAGATCGAGCAGCACGTCCTGGCTGACCCGGGCGGAGGCCTCGATGAACGCGAACTGCAGCAGGCCGGAGGCGAGGGCGCACAGCAGATAGCCGACGGCGACCGCGATCAGCGGGCCGTACCGGTGGCCCCGGAACGCCGGCACGGCGTTGTCGATGGCGTACGCCACCAGCAGCGGGCCCACCTGCACCGCCGCCTGCTGGAACAGCAACAGGAGCGTGGTCACCACGGTCCGGGCCCTCAGGGGCGCGAGCAGGGAGCGCAGCAGGGCGGCCGTGGCGCCGGGCGGGGCGGGCAGTACGTCCCGGTCGAAGACGTCGCCCGAGTCGTTGCCGGTGCCCTGACCCTGCGGGCGGGGGAGTTCGTCGTCCTCGGCGGTGGGAGTGGAGGCGGTCGTGGTGGTCAACGGGAGTCCTCCGTGTCCTCGAAGTCTCCGGACATCAGATGCGCGTACTCGGCGTTGGAGCGCAGCAGTTCCTGGTGGGTGCCGACGGCGGCGATCCGGCCGCCCGAGAGCAGGGCGACGCGGTCGGCGAGCAGCACCGTCGACGGGCGGTGGGCCACGATCAGCGCGGTGGTGTCGGCGAGGACCTGCCGCAGCGCGGCCTCGACGGCGGCCTCCGTGTGGACGTCCAGGGCGGACAGCGGGTCGTCCAGCACCAGGAACTCCGGTCTGCCGACCACGGCGCGGGCCAGCGCGAGGCGCTGCCGCTGACCGCCGGAGAGACTGAGGCCCTGCTCGCCGACGCGGGTGTCGGCCCCCTGGGGGAGGGCGTGCGCGAAGTCGGCCTGGGCCACGGCGAGGGCCCGGTCGAGGTCCGGCCTTCCGGCGCCGTCCGGGGCTCCCATCAGGACGTTCTCGCCGACGCTCGTGGAGAACAGCGTGGGTTCCTCGAATGCGACGGCAACCTTGGCGCGCAGTTCCTCACGGGGCATCGCGCCGATGTCGACGCCGTGGAGGGTGATACGGCCCGAGGTGACCTCGTGCAGGCGGGGGACGAGGGCGGTGAGTGTCGTCTTGCCGCTGCCGGTGGCTCCGACCAGGGCCATGGACTCGCCGGGGCGGATGTGGAGGTCGATGCCGTGGAGGAGGGGCGGGGAGCCGGGGGGTGCGTCGGGGTAGCGGAACGAGACGTTCTCGAAGCGGAGTCCGTCCGTGGCCGCGGGCGGTCGTGCCGCAAGGGCCATGGGGGTGCCCCGGTCCTCGGGCGCCTCGTCCATCACCTCGAAGTACCGCTCCGTGGCCGTGGCCGCCTCCTGACTCATCGCCAGCAGGAATCCGATCGAGTCCACGGGCCACCGCAGCGCGAGTGCCGTACTCAGAAAGGCGACCAACGTGCCCGCCGACAGCCCTCCGTCGGCCACCCGTACCGCACCGAGCACCAGCGCCGCCCCGATCGCCATCTCCGGCAGTGTCACGATGACACCCCAGATCATCGCCAGCAGCCGCGCCTTGCGCAGTTCCGTGCCGCGCAGGGTGACCGACAGCTCGCGGAACGCCCGGGCCTGGCTGCGGTGCCGGCCGAAGCCCTTGATGATGCGGATGCCGAGCACACTCTCCTCGACCACCGTCGTCAGGTCGCCGACCTGGTCCTGCGCGCGCCGGGCCACCAGGGCGTACCGCCGCTCGAAGACCGCGCAGGTCCACATCACGGGGACGGCCGGACCGAGGATGACCAGCCCCAGCACCCAGTCCTGCATCAGCATGATCACCACGCCGACCACGATCGTGACCCCGTTGACCAGCAGGAACGTCAGCGGGAAGGCGAGGAACATGCGCACAAGCATCAGGTCGGTCGTGCCGCGCGACAGCAGCTGGCCGGAGGCCCAGCGGTCGTGGAAGGCGACTGGCAGCCGCTGCAGATGGCCGTAGAGGCCCGCCCGCATCTCCGCCTCGACGTGCGACAGCGGACGAGCCACCAGCCAGCGCCGTATGCCGAACAGGACCGCCTCGGCGATCCCGAGCAGGAGCAGATACAGCGCCCCGAGCCAGGCTCCCGCCGGGTCCCGGTCGGCCACCGGTCCGTCCACGATCCACTTCAGGACGAGCGGGATCACCAGACCGGTGCAGGAGGCGACGATCGCGACGAACGCGGCCGTGAACAGCCGTGCCCGCACGGGGCGGACGTACGGCCACAGCCGCAGCAGGGTACGAACGGCGGAACGGTCCTCGGTGGTTGCACGTGTCGTGGGCATCACTCGCGAGCGTACGGATCGGCACTGACATCGCCCACTGAGTTTCGGCCGGACCCGGGTCCGCCGTTGGTCCTACGACCTGCCTGTTCGAGCATCCGCACACGGAGGTCGTAGGCCGGCATCAACCGATCGGACGATGCCGTTTCGAGCGAGGCGGCCGATGTGCCGGACCCCGCCCGTCCCGGATTCTCGGAGCATGCCATCCGTCTTCGAAGTCACCGATCCGCGCAAGTCGTACGGCGGCCGGGCCGTCGTCGACGGTGTCTCCTTCGCCGTCGAGGAGGGCGAGATCTTCGGGATCCTCGGCCTGAACGGCGCCGGCAGGACCACCACCGTGGAGTGCGTCGAGGTGCGCGGGCGTGTGCATGCCGGTGCAGGAGATGCCACTCGTCGCGCGGGCCGTCCCCATCTGTACGCCAAGCTCGGCGTCAACGACCGGCGGCGGCGGTGGCGGCGCGGTACGACCGGGGGATCCTCGGGTAGGACCACCCCCGGCTTAATTGGCTGGAGCAGCCGTCCCCGCCCCCGATAGGTTCGACGTTTCCCAGGGCGGGGCCGAGCCGATCGGGGGATGGATGATCGACGCGTACGAGGATCCGGGCACCCCGGACACACGCGGCGGCTGGCGCTATCTGCGGTGGCTGGTGCTGCGCCAGCCGGGGCGGTCGGTGGCCGGGGCGCTGCTGGGCAGTGTGTGGATGGTGCTGCTGGCCGCGCAGCCGTATCTGATGGCGCGGTCCGTGGACGAGGGGCTGGTGCCGGGGCGGCTGGGAGTGCTGGCCGCGTGGACCGCGGTGATGTTCGTGGTCGGGTCGGTGAACGCCTGGCTGAGCATCATGCGGCACCGCACGATGACCCGGGTGCGGATGGACGCCTACTTCCGCACGGTGAAGGTGGTCGTGGGGCAGGTGGTGCGGCTCGGGGCAGCGTTGCCGCGCCGGGCCGGGGCCGGTGAGGTGGTCACGATCGGGGTCGGCGACGTGCACACCGTCGCGCAGTCGCTGACCGTGGTCGGACCGGGCGTCGGCTCGGCCGTGGTCTACGTCGTGGTGGCCGGGCTGCTGCTGGCGATCTCGGCGCCGCTCGCCGCCGTCGTGCTGCTCGGACTGCCGGTGATCGCACTGGTCACCGGACCGCTGACGCTGCGGCTGCAGGGCGCGGAGACCGCGTACCGGGAGCGGCAGGGCGTGCTGACCGCGCGCATCGGCGACCTCGCGGGCGGACTGCGCGTCCTCAACGGCCTGGGCGGCAAGGGGCTGTTCGCTGACGCCTTCCGGCAGGACTCGCAGCGGCTGCGCGCGCAGGGCTACCGGGTGGGCGCGGTGGCCAGCTGGGTGCAGGCGCTTGGCGTGGGCCTGCCCACCCTGTTCCTGGCCGTGGTGACCTGGCTCGCGGCGCGGCTCGCGGCCGAAGGCTCCATCACCATCGGCCAGTTGGTGTCCGTGTACGGCTATGTCGCCGTACTGATCGGTCCTGTCGCCTTCTTCGTGCAGATGGCCTACGACCTCAACCGGGGCGTGGTGGCCGCGCGCCGGGTGGTACGGCTGCTGCGGCTGGAGCCGGAGCCCGACGAGGGCACGCTGCCGGCGCCCGAGGGACCGGCCGAGCTGCACGATCCGGCGTCGGGGGTACGGGTGGTGCCGGGCCGGCTGACCGCGCTGGCCACCGCCCGGCCCGCCGAGGCCGCCGCCGTGGTGGACCGGCTCGGCCGCTTCGGGCCGACCGACGCCACCTGGGGCGAAGTACGGCTGGACGCCGTCCCGCTGGCGGACGTGCGCCGGCGGATCCTGGTCGCGGACAACGAGGCCGATCTGTTCGCCGGGCCACTGCGGGAGGTCGTGGCCGCCGGGCACACCGCCGACGAGCGGGAGCTCGGCCGGGCGCTGTACGCGGCGGCCGCCGAGGACGTCGTACGCGGACTGCCGGACGGTCCGGACTCGCCGGTGTCCGGCCAGGGCCGCAGCCTGTCCGGCGGTCAGCGCCAACGCATGCGACTGGTGAGGGGGTTATTGGCCGACCCCGAGGTGCTGCTCGCGATCGAGCCGACCTCGGCACTGGACGCACACACCGAGGCGACGGTCGCGCAGCGGCTGCGGCAGGCGCGCGAGGGCCGTACGACGGTGGTGACGTCCACCTCGCCGCTGATGCTGGACCGCGCGGACACGGTCCTGTTCCTGGTCGACGGCAAGGTCGCGGCGAGCGGACCGCACCGACGGCTGCTCGCCGCGGAGCCGGGCTATCGGGCGCTCGTGGCACGGGACACGGAGGGGGTCGTACGGTGACGGGGGCGAGGGACGGCAACGGCGGTCGCGGACTGGCAGTGCCGGCCGCCGGCCTGCGGAAGGGGCCCCATGCCACCGGCGCCGCAGGGGCCGCATCGAGGGCGACCGGCCCGGGGCCGCACTGCCGGGCACTCGCGCTCCGGGACACGGAAGGGGCCGTACGGTGATGGCGGCTGAAGGCCTGTTGCCGGTCGCCGACCGGGCTCGGGTGCGGCGGGCCGTGCTGCGGCTGGTGCGGGCCGACGGGCGGGCGTTCGCCGCCGCGCTGCTGCTGAACGCGCTGGCGGCGGGGGCGGGGCTGGTCGGGCCCTGGCTGGTCGGGCGGATCGTGGACGACGTGCGGGGCGGGCAGGGCGTCGGCGCGGTGGACCGGCTCGCGCCATGGATCCTGGTGTGCGCGCTGGCCCAGTTGCTGCTGGCCCGGTGGGCGCGGCTCGTGGGGTACCGGTTCGGGGAGCGGACGCTGGCCCGGGTGCGCGAGGAGTACGTCGAGCGGGTGCTGGCACTGCCCGCGTCCGTGGTGGAGCGGGCCGGCACCGGCGATCTGACCGCGCGCGGCACGGCGGACGTGGCGACCATCGGCACCACGCTGCGGGACATCGGCCCCGAGCTGCTGGTCAACACCGTGCAGGCGCTGTTCGTGCTGGTCGCCGTGTTCGCGCTCGACCCGCTGCTCGGGGCGTTCGGGCTGCTCGGGCTGACCCCGATCTGGCTGGCGCTGCGCTGGTATCTGCGGCGGGCCCGGGACGGCTATCTCGCGGAGGGCGCGGCCACCTCCCAGGTCGCGGAGATCGTCGCCTCGACGGCGGCCGGGGCGCGGACGGTCGAGGCGTTCGGGCTGCGCGGGCGGCGGGTGGCGGCGAGCCGGGACGCGCTGGAGCGGTCCCGCCGTGCCCGCTTCTACACACTGTTCCTGCGGACCGTGTTCTTCCCGGCGGTCGAGGTGACGTACACCGTGCCCGTGGTCGGCGTACTGCTGCTCGGCGGTTGGCTGCACCAGCGGGGCGCGGCCGGGGTCGGCGCGGTGGTGGCCGCGGCGCTGTATCTGCGGCAGTTCACCGAGCCACTGGACCAGATCCTGATGCGCGTGGAGCAACTGCAGAGCAGCAGCGCCTCGTTCGCCCGCGTGGAGGGTCTGGCACAGGCGCCGCGCGGGGATTCCGCGGGAGTGGCGCGGCCGGGGCGCGGGGACACGGCGGCGCGGGCGCGGGTGCGGCGCGGGGAGAGCGCGGGGGCGACGCAGGCGCCGCGCGAGGACACCGCTGGGCCGGCGCTGGACGAGCGCGGGGACACCGACGGGTCGGCCCGAGACGAGCACGAGGGGACCGGAACGCCGGCGTGGGCCCCCCGCTCCGGGGCCGCTGCCGACTCCCTCGTCCCGGCCGACAACCGGATCGACGTCCGCGGGGTCCGGTACGCCTATGAGCGCGGCGGCGAGGTGCTGCGCGGCGTGGATCTGACCGTACGGCCCGGGGAACGGCTCGCCGTGGTGGGACCCTCCGGCGCCGGGAAGACGACGCTGAGCCGGTTGCTCGCGGGCATCGATCGCCCCGGCACCGGCACGGTGACGGTGGGCGGGGTGCCGGTCGCCGCACTGGAGCCGGAGCTGCTGCGCCGCGAGGTGGTCCTGGTGACGCAGGAGCACCATGTGTTCCTCGGCACGGTCCGCGACAACCTGCTGATCGCCGAACCGGAGGCGACGGACGCCGACCTGTGGGCGGCGCTCGCGGCGGTCGGTGCCGACGACTGGGTCCGTGATCTGCCGGACGGCCTCGACACCCGGCTCGGTGCGGGCGGCCGGTCCACCGACGGCTCACAGACCCAGCAACTCGCCCTGGCGCGCGTGGTGTTGGCGGATCCGCACACCCTGATCCTCGACGAGGCCACCGCCCTGCTGGACCCCACCACGGCCCGGCACACCGAACGCGCCCTCGCCGCCGTCCTGGAGGGCCGTACGGTCATCGCCATCGCCCACCGCCTCCACACCGCCCACGACGCCGACCGCGTGGCGGTCATGGAGGACGGCCGCCTGACCGAACTGGGCACCCACGAGGACCTGGTGACGGCCGACGGCGTCTACGCGGCCCTGTGGCGGACCTGGCAAGGGCCCACCGATCCGCGAACCACCGCCTGAGAGCCGTTCGCCGCGCACACCGTCGACGCCCCGGGAACCGTCCATCCGGAACCGGACAACGGCGCCCGTGTGCACGGCTGGTGGTGGTCCCGCCGCCCGGACCACCCCTGCTCTGCCGACCCGCACCCTCCGCCCTGGTGACCCGTACCCTCCCGCCCCGGTAACCGATCCGCATATCGAACATGAACATCCGGTCAACGAACCATTTCCGGCCAAGTTTGTGACGTGGTCCTGACAGACAAGCTGATCCCCTGTCACTCTTCCCAGGCCGACTCACAGCAACCCCACAGTCACACCCGCGTCGTGTGAGCCGGCCTGCACGTGGTTCCGCGCACCGCCCTGTTCTGCCCGGACGTCCCCAACCCACCGTCCGGTCTCCCCTGGCCGCGCGACCCGCGGCCACGCAGAAGGAGTCAGTGTTGAGAAGCAGTTCCTCTCGCAGACGCACCCCCCACACCTCGCGTCGTACCGCCACCGTCGCCCTCGCCGGCGTCGCCGCCCTGATCGCCGCCGCCGTCCAGTCGGGCGCGGCGAGCGCCGCACCGGCCAAGCCCAGGCCCGGCAAGCTGAATCCGGCCCATGTGGCGGTCAGGCTCACGCCCGCGCAGCGCGTCGAGCTGATACGCCACGCCGACGCCACGAAGGCCGCCACCGCCCGGTCCCTCGGCCTCGGCGCCAAGGAGAAGCTGGTCGTCAAGGACGTCGTGAAGGACGCCGACGGCACCTTGCACACCCGCTACGAGCGCACCTACGCCGGCCTTCCGGTGCTCGGCGGCGACCTGGTCGTGGACAGCGACAAGTCCGGCAAGACCATGGAGGTCGTCAAGGCCACGGGCACCGCCCTGAAGGTCGCCGGTCTCACCCCGGCCGTGCCGAAGGCCGCGGCGGAGCAGCAGGCCGTACAGCGGGCCAAGGCCCGGGGCGGGACCAAGTCCGCCGCGGACAGCGTCCGCAAGGTGATCTGGGCGGCGAGCGGAAAGCCCGTCCTGGCCTACGAGACGGTCGTCGGCGGCCTGCAGGACGACGGCACCCCGAACCGGCTGCACGTCATCACCGACGCCGCCACCGGCAAGAAGCTCTACGAGTACCAGGGCATCGAGACCGGCGTCGGCAACACCCAGTACAGCGGGCAGGTCACGCTGACCACGACCCAGTCGGGGTCGACGTACACGCTGAACGACGGGGCGCGCGGCGGTCACAAGACGTACAACCTGAACCATGGCACCTCGGGCACCGGGACCCTGTTCTCCCAGAGCAACGACACCTGGGGCAACGGCACCACGTCCAGCGCCGCCACGGCGGGCGCGGACGCCCACTACGGCGCGCAGGAGACCTGGGACTTCTACAAGAACACCTTCGGGCGCAGCGGCATCAAGAACGACGGCGTCGGCGCCTACTCCCGCGTCCACTACGGCAACTCCTACGTCAACGCCTTCTGGGACGACGGCTGCTTCTGCATGACCTACGGCGACGGCTCGAACAACGCCGACCCGCTGACCTCGCTGGACGTGGCGGGGCACGAGATGAGCCACGGCGTCACCTCCAACACCGCGGGCCTGGAGTACAGCGGTGAGTCCGGCGGCCTGAACGAGGCCACCAGCGACATCATGGGCACCGGCGTGGAGTTCTACGCCAACAACAGCTCCGACGTCGGTGACTACCTCATCGGCGAGAAGATCGACATCAACGGCGACGGCACCCCGCTGCGCTACATGGACAAGCCCAGCAAGGACGGCGGCTCCGCGGACAGTTGGTACGACGGCGTCGGCAACCTCGACGTCCACTACTCGTCCGGCGTCGCGAACCACTTCTTCTACCTCCTGTCGGAGGGCAGCGGCGCCAAGGTGATCAACGGCGTCAGCTACGACTCGCCCACCGCGGACGGGCTTCCGGTCACCGGCATCGGCCGGGACAAGGCGCTGCAGGTCTGGTACCGGGCGCTCACCACCAAGTTCACCTCCACCACCGACTACGCCGACGCCCGCACCGGCACCCTCGCGGCGGCCGGTGAGCTGTACGGCACCTCCAGCACCGAGTACAAGGCGGTGCAGGACGCCTGGGCGGCCGTGGCGGTCGGTTCGCGTTCCGACGGCGGCGGTGGCGGTGGCGGAGGCGGTGGTACGACGTACGAGAGCAACACCCAGGTCGCCATCCCGGACAACGGGCCCGCTGTCACCTCCGGCATCACGGTCTCCGGCAGGAGCGGAAACGCGCCGAGCAACCTTCAGGTGAGCGTCGACATCACGCACACCTGGCGCGGCGACCTGGTGATCGACCTCGTCGGCCCGTCGGGCACCGCCTACCGCCTGAAGAACTTCAGTTCCTCGGACTCTGCGGACAACGTGAAGCAGACCTACACGGTCAACGCCTCCGCCGAACCGGCCAACGGAACCTGGACGCTGAGGGTGCAGGATCAGGCCACCTACGACACCGGAACGATCAACGGCTGGAAGCTGACGTTCCCGTAAATCGACGGCCAAAAGCCCGGGAAATGGGGTCTGTCCGAGGGTCCGGCACCCTCGGACGGCACCCGTTAACACACCTGCAACGTTTCCCGGACAGTCGACTTCCGGCCAACATCACTTCGGGGTCCTGACATGTACGCGTCCCTAATGTCACCCTTCCTTCACCCGCCGCAGAGCTTCACCCCACCTCTCCGGCCAGTAACCCCACGCTGACCGGACTCCCCACGAGAAGGAGCTTGCGTGACCCCCCGCTACACGCGTCACAAGCGCGCCACCCTGGCCATCGCCACCACCGTCGCCGCCGGAGCCCTGCTCTCCACCGGTGTGACCACCACCGCGACGGCCGCCGGCAAGAGCAGCCCGGCCCTCGGCGCCGCGCCGACCACGCTGTCCGCCGCCGCCCGCACCTCTCTGATACAGAAGGCGCAGGCCGGTGCTGCCGCGACCGCGCAGCAGATCGGCCTCGGCGCCAAGGAGAAGCTGATCGTCAAGGATGTCGTCAAGGACGTCGACGGCACCGTCCACACCCGCTACGAGCGGACCTACGCCGGCCTTCCGGTGCTCGGCGGCGACCTCGTCGTCCACACCGCCAAGTCCGGCAAGACCGAGGGCGTCACCAAGGCGAACAAGGCGGCCATCAAGGTGGCCTCGCTCAAGCCGCAGATCACCGCCGCCAAGGCCGAGAAGCAGGCGGTGTCCGCCGCCAGAACCCTCGGCTCCGCCAAGACCGCCGCCGACGGCGCCCGCAAGGTGATCTGGGCGGGGAACGGCAAGCCGGTGCTGGCCTACGAGACGATCGTCGGCGGCCTGCAGGACGACGGCACCCCGAACCAGCTGCACGTCGTCACCGACGCCGCCACCGGCAAGAAGCTCTTCGAGTACCAGGGCGTCGAGAACGCGACCGGCACCGGCAAGACGCTGTACTCGGGCACCGTCAGCCTCAACACCACGCTGTCGGGCTCGACGTACCAGCTGTACGACACCGCCCGGGGCGGTCACAAGACCTACAACCTGGCGCACAAGACCGGCGGCAAGGGCACGCTGTTCACCGACGCCGACAACGTCTGGGGCACGGGCACGGCCTCCAGCTCCTCGACCGACCAGACGGCCGCCGCGGACGCCGCCTACGGCGCACAGGAGACCTGGGACTTCTACAAGAACACCTTCGGCCGCAGCGGCATCAAGAACGACGGCGTCGGCGCCTACTCCCGAGTCCACTACGGCAACTCGTACGTCAACGCCTTCTGGGACGACAGCTGCTTCTGCATGACCTACGGCGACGGCTCCAGCAACACCCACCCGCTGACCTCGCTCGACGTGGCCGGCCACGAGATGAGCCACGGCGTCACCTCGAACACGGCGGGCCTGGACTACTCGGGAGAGTCCGGCGGCCTGAACGAGGCCACGTCGGACATCTTCGGCACGGGTGTGGAGTTCTACGCCAACAACGCGTCCGACCCCGGTGACTACCTCATCGGCGAGAAGATCGATATCAACGGCGACGGCAGCCCGCTGCGCTACATGGACAAGCCCAGCAAGGACGGTGGCAGCGCCGACTACTGGTCCTCGTCGGTCGGCAACCTGGACGTCCACTACTCGTCCGGCGTCGCGAACCACTTCTTCTACCTCCTGTCGGAGGGCAGCGGTTCCAAGACGATCAACGGTGTGACGTACAACTCGCCCACCTCCAACGGCTCCACGGTCACCGGCATCGGCCGCGCCAAGGCGCTGCAGATCTGGTACAAGGCGCTGACCACGTACATGACGTCCACGACGAACTACAAGGCCGCCCGCACGGCGACCCTGAACGCCGCCAAGGACCTGTACGGCTCCGGCAGCACCGAGTACAACACGGTGGCCGCGGCCTGGTCGGCGGTCAACGTCAGCTGACGCACGTGTCGTAGTCGCGTACGGGCGGCACCCGGGAGGCAGAGCTTCCGGGTGCCGCCCTACCCTTGTGACCCATGTCCTCGGCGCCCTTCACCTACGAGCCGGTCGGCGCGACCCGCGACGACCTGACGTACTGCCCGCCCGGCTTCCACCCGATGCTCGTCCGCACCCGCCTCGGCGAGGGCCAGAAGCTCTTCCACCGGGCGGCCGAGGCGGTCCTCACCTGGGAGATGCACCGCGTCCTGGGCGTGGGCATCGACACCACCGCCGACCGCGCGGCCCCCGGCGTAGACGTCACGGTCACCCTGGCCGCCGTGATCAAAGCCCCCTGCCGCATCGTCTGGACCACCGAGGAGCCCCGCCGCGCCGGCTGGGCCTACGGCACTTTGCAGGGCCACCCCGAATGCGGCGAGGAGGCCTTCGTGGTCGACCGCACGGGCGACGGCACGGTCTGGCTGACGGTGGCGGCCTTCAGCAAGGGAGCGAAGTGGTACGCCAGGGCAGGCGGCCCGGCAACCCGCGGCCTCCAGCACGCCTACGCCCGCCGCTGCGGAACGGTACTGCGCAAACTCTGCGCCGAGTTCGACGAGACCTGACCCCTCAGTCATCCAGCCGCACCAGGGTGTCCCGCACTCCCTGGGCCACGATCTCGCGAAGGGCCGCCGTCATGGCGGGCACACCGGGCTCGGGCACGATGACGAGATCCGGACACGCGAAGAAGACACCACCGCCCTCCTCGCCGGTTGCCTTCCAGCGCCTGAGCACCGCACCGATCGCTTCGAGCGTCAACAGCGTGGCGGACCACCGACTGCCATCGGGCAACCGCGCCCACGCGTCGGTGTTGTCGACGGATTCCGCCTCCTCATCGGTCGAGAAGGGAGCGGCCCAACGGACACGTACTCACTCCTCGGCGAACAACTCCGTCGCGTCCGAGGCGTGTACGGCTCGCTGGGCCCAGATCTCCAGTTGATCGAGGTCCGTACAGGCTTCCACTCGCTCGCGTACGGCGTCGGGCACGGGAAGCTCGCGCCATTCCAGGATGCGAAGAACCATCTCGGCCTTGGCCTCGGCCCGGCCTTGCTCCCGGCCTTGCTCTCGTCCTTCCGCGCGTACCTGCTCGGCGAGCGGGTGTCGCCAGAAGTACTGGATCGCGGTCATCAGGTCCCTCCACATCTGCTTCGCCTGGGGGTCGGCCAGGCAGGAGTCGACAAACTGCACGAAGACTGCGGCACTGTCCGGATCGATGGTCCGCAGGGCGGCGGCCAGGGATTCCAGTATGGCCGCGGCCTGCGGACCACGCCCGTGTGTCATGGCCGAGAGCACCGCAAGGGGAACGTCCTTCTCGGCCTGCCGCTCGTCCGCGATGACCGGTACGTTGTCCGGGCCGAGTACGAGGGGCCGTACCGTCAGCGAGTGCCAGTCCCTGAAACCGAACCGGATCGGCTTCGACGCCCACTGGGCCGTCTCACTGCTCTGTGTGATGACGATGAGCACCGGCTCGCAGCGGTATTTCTCGTACAGGTAGGACAGGTAGGACAGGTAGTAGGGCCAGCTGCCCCGTTTGCGCTCGTCCACCTTTCCCTGCGACTCCACCACCAGCAGATACGTGCCCTCGTCCGTCTCCGCCCGCAGCAGCGTGTCCACGCGGCGCTCGACCGGTTCGATCTCGGTGAGGTCGATGTTCAGCGCGCCGCGATCTTCCTCGGTTCGGGGAACGGCACGCGCAGCACCTTCTGTAACGCCTTCGTCAGCAGCGTCGGATCCTTCTGGAAGATCCGGTGCAACGCCTCATGCGACGAGCCGACCATCAGCTCTCCTTTCCATCGCGGTGATCAACGAGCTAGGCCGCCGCAAGTTCGCACCACACGAATTGGCCCCGGTCCCCGAACCGGACGCAGACCACATCACCGTGCGCGTCATCCCCTTCGACCTGGACGGCTTCGCCAGAGCCTCCAGCACGATGACGTACCTGGGCGGCCCGCTGACCAAGCTGGACACCGTGGTTCGCGACGCGTTGCACGGCTCAGCCTTCATCGATTCCGAAGCTCAGCTCAACACCTACCGAACGAGTTTCCGTAAAGTGGAGGCAGCGTCACTCGAACCCGAACAGTCGCGTGCATTCATCCACAGGCTGGCGAAGGAGCTGTGAGGAACCCCATGGACAACTGGCGGAAGTCGTCCTACTCGGGCCCCGGTGACGGCAACGAGTGCGTCGAGATCGCCAACGCCCGCACGCACGTCGCCATCCGCGACTCCAAGGACCCGGCCGTCGGCACCCTCACCGTCCCGGCCGGATCCTTCACCCTCTTCATCGAGGCCCTGAAGAAGACGCCGTAGCGCGGCCCGCGGCAGCCCACCCGCAGTAACCCCCTACCGCATCAACACCCCCGCCCCCTCCACCGCCTCCCCCGACGGCACCGCCACCAGCCCCAGCTCCGCGCTCGACGCCAGCAACCGGTGTGCCGGGAGGATGCGGACCGTGTAGCCGTAGGGGCCGGTGCGGTCGAGGGAGAGAGGGCCCTCGTACACCAGCCGGCCCTCCAGATCCGGGGCACCCGTCGGCTTCAGCGGGACCACCGTCGCATCCGTGATGCGGTCCTCCGCGTCCACCCGGCCCGACACCGCCTGCACCTCCACGTCGTCGGGGGTGAGCTCGCCCAGCCCGACCCGCACCCGCAGACCCACCGTCGTGCCCAGCTCCGCCGTGGCCGTCGGCGCGGTCGTCTCCACGTGGTCGACGCTCACCCCGGACCAGGCAGCCCGGACCCGGGCCTTCCAGGCGGCCAGGTCGCTCGCCGTGTCCGGGGTCAGTGCGCGGTGGGTCTGCGCGGCGGGGACGTAGAGGCGGTCGACGTACTCGCGGACCATGCGGCCGGCCAGCACCTTGGGGCCGAGCAGGGTGAGGGTCTGGCGGACCATCGCGATCCAGCGGTCGGGCAGTCCGCCCCGGCCGTGCTCGTAGAAGCGGGGGGTCACCCGCTGCTCCAGGAGGTCGTAGAGCGCCGCCGCCTCGATGTCGTCGCGGCGGTCCGGGTCCGTGCCCACCCCGTCCGCCGTCGGGATGGCCCAGCCGAAGTCCGGCTGGAACCATTCGTTCCACCAGCCGTCCAGGACGGAGAGGTTCAGGCAGCCGTTGAGCGCCGCCTTCATGCCGCTCGTGCCACAGGCCTCCAGGGGGCGCAGGGGGTTGTTCAGCCAGACGTCACAGCCGGGGTAGAGCTTCTGTGCCATCGCCATGCCGTAGTCGGGGAGGAAGACGATGCGGTGGCGGACCCGTGGGTCGTCGGCGAAGCGGACCAGCTCCTGGACCAGGCGTTTGCCGCTGTCGTCCGCCGGGTGCGCCTTGCCCGCGACCACGATCTGCACCGGGCGGTCCGGATGCAGGAGCAGCTCCATCAGGCGGTCTCGGTCGCGGAGCATCAGCGTCAGGCGTTTGTACGACGGGACCCTGCGGGCGAAGCCGATCGTCAGGACGTCCGGGTCCAGCACCCCGTCGATCCAGCCCAACTCGGCGTCTCCGGCTCCTCGTTGGCGCCACGACGCCCGCAGTCGCTCCCTCACCTCCTGCACCAGCTGTTCGCGCAGAGTGCGGCGCAGCTCCCAGATCTCCTGGTCCTCGATCTCCGCCACCGAGTCCCAGCGCTCGGAGCCGCCGACGGTCAGCGCGTCCTCGGCGCGCTCGGAGCTGACCTGCCTCGCACCGAGGCGCAGCACCTCCGGGGCCACCCAGGTCGGCGCGTGCACCCCGTTGGTCACGGAGGTGATCGGCACCTCCTCGGCGTCGAATCCCGGCCACAGGCCCGCGAACATCTCCCGGCTCACCTGGCCGTGCAACAGGGACACGCCGTTCGCCCGCTGGGCCAGCCGGAGCCCCATCACGGCCATGTTGAACAGGTTCGGCTCGCCGCCCGGGTACGTCTCCATGCCCAGTGTCAGAATCCGCTGCACATCGATGCCGGGGAGCTCGGCGTCCGGCCCGAAGTGCCGGGCGACCAGCTCCCGGTCGAAGCGGTCGATGCCGGCCGGGACGGGGGTGTGCGTGGTGAAGACCGTGCCCCCGCGCACCGCCTCCAGAGACGAGTCGAAATCGAGTCCCCGCTCGCACAGTTCGGCGATCCGCTCCAGGCCCAGGAAGCCCGCGTGTCCCTCGTTGGTGTGGAACACCTCCGGCTGCGGGTGCCCGGTGAGCCGGCAGTACGTCCGCACCGCCCGGACACCCCCTATCCCGAGCAGCATCTCCTGCAGCAGCCGGTGCTCGCTGCCGCCGCCGTAGAGCCGGTCGGTCACCCCGCGTTCGCCGAGGTCGTTCTCCTCCACGTCGGAGTCGAGCAGCAGCAGCGGCACCCGGCCCACCTGGGCCAGCCAGATCCGGGCGTGCAGCGCCTTGCCGCCGGGCAGCGCGAGCGCGACCTGCGCCAGGGCGCCGTCGGCCTCCTTCAGCTGGATGAGGGGCAGCTCGTTGGGGTCGAGCACCGGGTAGTGCTCCTGCTGCCAGCCGTCGCGGGACAGGGTCTGCCGGAAGTACCCGTGCCGGTAGAGCAACCCGACCCCGATCAGGGGTACGCCGAGATCGCTGGCCGCCTTCAGGTGGTCCCCTGCCAGGATGCCGAGGCCGCCGGAGTACTGGGGCAGCGCGGCCGTGATGCCGAACTCCGGGGAGAAGTAGGCGACGGCCGCGGGCATGCCGTCCGCCTGCGTCTGGTACCAGCGGTCGCCGGTCAGATAGTCGTCGAGGTCGTCGGCGACCGCGGTGAGGCGGCGCAAGAAACGCCGGTCCCCGGCCAGCTCGGTCAGCCGCGTCGGCCGTACCCGGCCCAGTATCCGCACCGGGTCGCCCCCGGCTGCGGCCCACGCCTCGGGGTCGACGGACTGGAACAGGTCGCGCGTTTCCGCATGCCAGGACCAGCGCAGATTGCGCGCCAGGTCGCTCAGCGGCCGCAGGGGTTCGGGGAGAACGGGACGGACGGTGAACCGACGGATCGCCTTCACACTTCCACCTCGGACGCGTTGCGGAGTGAGACGCACGGCGCTGTACGTCTCGTCGTCACCCTCGACGGTAGTGGTTACCGGGGCGTCGGTGGGGACGCGTCCGGCGGGGGTGTCGAGGCGTCAGGAGGCGGCCGGCGGGCACCCGGAAGAAAGAGGCCGGTCTTGTGGGTGGACATACGCGGGAGTAGTTAACAAAGTTCCGGATTGCCCACCCGAACAGGGTGGGAAGGCTCCTCCGGTACGACCCCACAGGCGTCCCACAGCACCTCCGCAGGACCCACCTCCCCACCATCCATCCGCCCACACCCACGTTGACGCGGACAGGAGCGGTCATGCCCGCCACGCACCATTCGTCAGGACCCCCGACCAGCAGCAAGGCCACGGCAGCCGAGAAGAAGACGGCGGCGGCGGCGAAGGCCGCGAAGAAACCGGCCAGGAAAACAACGGGCAAGAAATCCGTAAAGGCCGCCGCCGAGGTGCCCGGCCCGCCCGGCCCCGCCGATCCCCCATCCGCCTCCGGGGGGAGCACCCTCGGCCGTATCCCCGTCCTCGACGTACGCCCCGTGGTCCAGCACGGGCGCAGGCCGGCCAAGGCGGTGACCGGTGAGTCGTTCGAGGTGTCCGCCACCGTCTTCCGGGAAGGGCACGACGCCGTCGCGGCGAACGTGGTGCTGCGCGACCCGGCCGGCCGGCCCGGGCCCTGGACTCCGATGCGCGAACTCGCCCCGGGCACCGACCGCTGGGGCGCCACCGTCACCGCGGGTGAACCGGGCCGCTGGACCTACGCGGTGGAGGCCTGGTCCGACCCGGTCGCCACCTGGCAGCACCACGCCGGCATCAAGATCCCGGCGGGCATCGACACCGAACTGGTCCTGGAGGAGGGCGCGCGGCTGTACGAGCGCGCCGCCGCCGGAGTCCCGGAGGGACAACGGCCGGTCCTCCAGGAGGCGGTGGCGGCTCTGCGGAACGAGAACCGCCCCGCCGCCTGGCGCCTCGCGGCGGCGCTGGCACCGGAGGTGAAGGACCTGCTGGCCCGGCATCCCTTGCGGGAGCTGGTCACCGCCTCCGACTCGATGCCACTGCTGGTGGAGCGGGAGCGGGCCCTGTACGGCTCCTGGTACGAGTTCTTCCCGCGCTCCGAGGGCACGGCCGAACAGCCGCACGGCACCTTCCGTACGGCGGCGCGCCGGCTGGAGACGATCGCGGAGATGGGCTTCGACGTCGTCTATCTGCCGCCGATCCATCCCATCGGCACGACGTTCCGCAAGGGGCCCAACAACACGCTCACCGCC